>NZ_CP042910.1:7493351-7816689 GCF_008298035.1 Gimesia maris | reverse complement strand
CCTGGAGACTTCTTTATCAGAAATATCCTGTTCCAGAGCCTTACAGCTTGAACATACGCGTCTGGCTTTGAGAGCCGATAATGGCTGAATCGGATTCACTGATAAAATCAACCGAGACACCCAGGTTACTGCAAATCAGTTCCATCACGCTTTGCATTTCCAGGACATCCAGAGTTTTGGGAACAGCGATTTTGATCATCATTTCAAACGTTTGTCCGTCTTCAGAGCTGGTCGCTGAGAGGTCCAGAATATCGACGCCATCCTGGCCGAGTTGCGAGGAAATTTTCCTGAGGATCCCCGCGTGGTTTTCTCCCGAAATTGCAATCAGGTATTTTACACTCTCTCCTGGAGAAAGAATGGAAGGGACTTCGACATCCGGGTCTTTCACGGAAACATCAACATTAAAGGCATTGCAGATGCCTTCGATGTGTTCCTGGATGAGAGTCGGATCACGTTGTTCCGGGAAATCGGCGGCAATCACAATCGAGAAAAAATTCTGGATCACGGCAATGCTGGCTTCATGCAGATTGGCACCCAGTTCATCCATGGCTGTTGTTACGGCAGCCATGATCCCGACACGGTTCGCTGAGAGGAGAGAGATTATATAACGTTTCATACCAGACTCCGGTTCTGCCGAGACAGATAAACTGATCCCGATGCAAGTCATTCCTGATGGGAGTAGAAAACTGTATTGTAGCGAGTCTGGCTAAAAAATTGCGATTTGGATTCCAAAATATTAGATCGGAATGCAGAAAAGCCCCGATTCAGCACGTAGGGGATTTCTCTATCTTTTCCGGTAAAATTGCTGTAAGTTGTTAAATACCATAGACTCTGATCATCTGGTCAATTGTGCCCTTCGATAGATAAATCAGTGAATAGGAATGGTTCATGGTTCGACTCGTTTCGCTAACGGTAATTCTCTGCCTGATTCTCGCTTTGGGGATCATGTTCTTCAAAGTGATCATGCCATTCATCCTGCCTCTGTTCCTGGCAGCAGTGGTGGCAATGATCAGTCAGCCTTTGCTGAATTATTTTATTCGACGTACCAATGGTCATGTCAGATTTGCAGCCGGGCTCACGACGACCATCATCGTTTCCGCCATTCTGATTCCCTTGTGTGTGGGAATCTTTCTGGGTTCGCTGCAGTTGTTTACGACGATTGTCAATACACTGGACGAGGCAAACTGGAATAAAACCGTTCAAACGATTCGCGAAAAAGTCGAAATCAGTAACGATAAATTTCAACAGTTTGTGGACTGGTCGCACGAGTATCTGCAATACGATATCGACTCTCTGGTGACTTCGGGTAAATCGGGTGAGCCTAAGATTTCAGAAGATTTTATCCGCAAGAATCTGCAGGCAACACTGGTACCGATCGCCAAGCGTTCTCTGGGTGTCGCGGCTTCGACGGTCGGCCTGCTGGGGACTTTGTTCTCGGCGTTGATCGCATGGATCATGTTTATTATCGCTCTTTATTATTTTCTGGCAGACGGATATCTGCTGATTGAATCTACTCAGTCACTGATTCCCGTACATGTGGACTACCAGAGGCGGCTCATAGATCAGTTTCAAAAAGTCGTCCGCGCTGTGGTGATCGCGACGTTTCTGGCAGCCATCGGGCAGGGGCTCACGACGGCGATTGCGTTATCTATCGTGGGTTTCGATCACTTTATTGTTTTTCTGATTCTGGCGACCATCACTTCCATGGTGCCTTTACTGGGTTCCTGGCTGATCTGGTTGCCCTGCGCAATATGGCTGATGTACCAGGGAGACTGGGGGTCTGCCATCTTTCTGATCTTGATTGGAACCCTGGTAGTGGGCACGATGGATAATATTATCCGGACTTATGTGTTACAGAGCGACGCGAAACTCCATCCGCTGCTGGCGTTCGTCAGTGTGCTGGGAGGACTGCAGGTCATGGGGCTCTGGGGCGTGTTTATTGGTCCGATTGTGGCCTCCTGTCTGCATGCTCTGATTCAGATCTTTAATACGGAACTGAAAGCCTTTTCCCAGGAAAAGTTTCAGTCGCAGGGTCTGCTGGAAACCATGGCAGAAGTTCAGTCTGAACCACAGTCTGCCGAAACAGACGAAAAACCAGCTGAGTCACCCAGAAGTGAGTCTCCTGCAGAAGCTTCAAAAGAGGCTGAGAAAGCGGAAAGCAAACCCGCTTCAGAACCAGTGAAAACGTCTCCGCAGAAGAAAAAGAAACGTCGCCGATAGACGATCGAAGTCTTTTACTTCTCTTGGAAACGAATCAGTGACTGGTGCTCAATGTGAAGATCGGCAGTAACATCGAGAGTGCAATAAAGCCGATGATCGAACCCATGCAGACCACCATGACTGGTTCAATCAGAGTGGTAGCAGATTTGATTGCGATTTTGACTTCACGGTCGAAGTAATCACTGAGTTTATTCAGTACCATACCCAGGCGACCCGTCGATTCACCAGAGGCAATCATCTGCTGCATGGTGGGAGGGAACAGTGTTTTTCCTTCCATCGCTTCATGAATCTGTTTTCCCGTTGTCACCAGTTCGCTGATTTCCAGCCAGCTCTGTCTGAAATGCACATTGTCGGTCACGCCTGAGCTGAGTTCGAGTGCTTCCAGCATGGGAACCCCGGCATTGACTGTGGTTGCCAGAGTACGAATACTGCGACTGATCGCCAGTTTTTTGAGCATGGAACCGAAGACAGGCATGCGGATTAAAACCCAGTCAAAGGCGGATTTTCCCCAGACCTGCTTTCGAACATAACAGAAGACACCCACAAAGGCTGCCAGAAACAGTAAAATCAGATACCAGTAGGAAGTGATTGCCGTTGAGACCATGATCATGATTTTGGTCGGTGCCGGTATCGCGGCTCCGCGTGAGGCGAACATCGGCATCAGTTTTGGAAAAACATATGTCAGCAGAAAAATACAGATACCAACACACATCACCAGCATGATGGCGGGATACATCAATGCCCCTTTGACCTGCTGAATGGTTTCCTGCTCTTCTTCCGCCTGGGCAGCGATCCGGTTCAGCATCTGTGGCATGGTACCACTGGCTTCACTGGCTTTAATCAGATTGACATACGTGCGATCAAACTGTCTGGGAAAATCTGCCAGCGCAGCCGAGAAGTCACTACCGGATTCTACACTTTTTTGAATATGTGCTAATATCTCTGCCAGAACAGGATTTTCAATCTGTTTCGAAATGCCTTCCAGGGCAGTGGCTACAGGCACACCGGCGTCGACCATAATGGCCATCTGGTTGGTGAAATAAATGATTTCCTTACGGGGAACCCGTTTTTTTTGTGCGATGCTGATCGTATTAGTGGTACTGGTATCTGATTCCTCCAGCGCCAGCAGGTACAGGCCTTCCTGCCGCAGTTTTGCGACGGCCTCTTCCCGGGAATCCGCAACCAGCTCACCGGTCTGGTTCTGGCCACTTGTATTGCGTGCTGTATATGTAAACTGCATGGGAGTGCTTTCTGATTACGCGAGTAATCCCTGTGAATATTCTTTCGGTGACTCTCCTTTTAACTCCTGCAGATGTTCATCAATGATGTCCGGATCAACTTTTCCATTCAGTAGCTGTTCTTTCAACGCCTGTTCCATGGTCTGCATCCCCATGCGTCGGCTCGTCGAAATGATCCCGGGGATCAAATGCGAAGTCGATTCACGAATACTGGTCTGCACGGCCCGGTTCATGAGCATGATTTCGAGCGCGGCAACGCGCCCGTTACCATCAGCCGCTGGTAACAGTTTCTGTGTGATGACTCCGCGCAACGTTTCGGCAAGGTGACTGCGAACCTGGGACTGTTCTTCCGGCGGAAAAACTTCAACCAGACGATCCACCACGCCGGCTGCGCTGGAAACGTGCAGAGATGACAGCACCAGATGCCCCGTTTCTGCGGCCTGCAAAGCGACGCGGATTGTATCCAGATCCCGCAACTCGCCGATGAGAATGACATCCGGATCCTGGCGGAGAACGTGTTTCAGACCGGACGCAAATCCCGGACAGTCTTCGCCGATTTCCCGCTGTTCGATCAGGGATCGACCATGCTGAAACTGATATTCAATGGGGTCTTCGAGCGTAATAATATGCTTGGCATCCCGTTGATTAATGGCTTCGACCATCGCGGCAAGCGTCGTTGATTTACCGGAACCGGTCTGCCCGGTCACCAGGATCAAACCTGTTTTCAGTCGCGTCAATTCTTCCACGACCGGGGGTAAATCCAGGCTGCTCAATGAACAGATTTCATTTGAAAAACGGCGGATCGCTGCTGCATAGGTGCCGCGCTGGACATGGATGTTGAAACGAAAACGTCCCAGACGCGGGATAGTAATGGCAAAATCAACGTCCTTCTGCCTGTCGAGTATTTCTTTCTGTTGTGGATTGAGAACCTGATCGCACAGGTCGCTGATCGTAACCGGATCGAGTGGTTCAAGCGCCGTTTTTTTCAGTGTTCCATCAATGCGAAACATCGGCGCAGCATCGATGGCGAGCAGGATATCAGACGCATTGCTGTCAACAGCTGCATGTAACAGATCATTCATTTCCATAGTGGAGTCGCTTTCACGAGAATCTATATCTATTCACACCGAGAGGTTAATAACGGTGATTAATGTTTGAGTGAGGACTTTCGGGGAATCCAGCCTTCATCGCTGACTTTAAGGGCTTCCTCGATGGTGGTCATTCCTTCTTTTGCTTTTCGCAGCGCATCATACCGTAGTGGAATCATGCCATTATTCTGGGCATACTCTTTGACTGCCGCCACGGTGGGATTCGTGGTGATGATTTCCCGCAGTGGATCATCGATCGTCAGAATTTCGTGGACGCCGATCCGGCCGGAAAAACCGGTATTGCGACAGCGTTTACAGCCTTTACCTCGATAAAACTCTTCTACATCCAGCCCGATACGTTCCACAGCCAGCTGCATCGCCTTGGGCAATTCATAAGGTGTTTTGCATTTCGGGCATAATTTGCGACACAGTCGCTGGGCGAGCGCCATATTCAGGGCGGCGCCAATGAGGTAATCATCAACCCCCATATTAATCAGTCGTGTCACAGCTGAAATGGCATCATTGGTATGCAGCGTACTGAAGACCAGGTGGCCTGTCAGAGCAGCCTGGATCGCAATCTTGCCGGTTTCCTGATCGCGAATTTCGCCGACCATGATGACATCGGGGTCCTGTCGCAGCAGACTTCTCAGAATGGAAGCAAAAGAGAGCCCAATCTTTTCGTTGACCTGAAACTGGTTGATCATCGGCAGCTGATATTCGATCGGATCTTCGACCGTACACACATTTTTTTCAATGGAACTGACGGCGTTCAGCGCTGCATAGAGAGTGGTACTCTTACCACTACCCGTGGGACCGGTCACCAGAATAATACCGTTGGGTTTATCAAGCTGTTCGGTAAAATGTTCCAGAACTTCGGAACTGAAACCGAGTTGTTCCAGTGAAATATTCACGCTGCGGTTATCCAGAATACGGATCACCACTTTTTCACCGGTGGGCATCGGCAGGGTACTGACGCGCAGGTCAATCGGGCGGCCTTCCATCAAGACGTGAATTCGACCATCCTGGGGAAGTCGACGTTCACTGATATCGAGGCTGGCCATAATCTTGATACGGGAAGAAACCGCGGGTGCCAGGTGCACTGGTGGTTCCAGTGCCTGCTGTAACACCCCATCCACACGGTAGCGGACCCGCAGTTGCTGTTCGGTCGGTTCAATGTGAATATCACTGGCGCCTTCTCGAACGGCGTTGTAGATGATGTAATTCACCAGTTTGATGATCGGGCTCTGGCCGGCAAACTCGGCATCAAAGCCGATGTCATCGATCGACTCTTCAATCAGCTCGACATTCGTGCCGTTCGCATCGTCAATGATATCGTCGATAACAAAGACATTCGTATTCGGCATATAGGTTTGCACCATCCGCCGAATCTCGCGGGCACTTGCCGCAACGATTTGAATTTCCGTTTTGGTCAGGTCTCTGAGTTGATCTACCAGGAAGACGTTCGTTGGTTCAGCGACGGCAACGGTCAGAACATTTCGGACTTTAAACAGCGGCAGAACGGTATGTTTTTCGACAAAATCGCGGGGCAGGATATCAAAAATCTTCGAATCGAACATGCGGCTGTCGAGCTGCACGTAGGGAATCCGGTACTCGAGCGCCAGGCATTCCAGTACCTGATCCTCGGTACAATATTCATTATTGACCAGCAGTTCGCCCAGCAGCTGACTGCCGTCTCCCTGTGACTGTGCTTCCAGCGCGGACTCTAACTGTTCCAGAGTGATATACTCTTTGTAAACGAGCAGATCACCGAGTCGCATTTTCGGTTGGAGCAGTGAGTTGGTATTCATAATTTACGCATCAATTTATTATTGAAAACTGGAGACCGCATCGATCACGGAATCGAACAGATCGATTCGCTGATCAATGCGTGTGATTTCCAGAATCTTCTTGCCTGGATCTTCCAGGCCACTGATCTTGAGATTTCCACCCTGTTCGCGGGTCAGATCCTGAATATCCAGCAGAGCTTCCAGGCCCGCACTATCCAGGGTTTCACTGTGGTCCATCTGCAGCACGACCTGAAAATGTTGTTCATTGATGGCAGCAGTCAGGGCATTGACGAATTCGGTGGAAGTATCATCCGTCAATTCGTCCGGCGTATGAGCCACCATGACATTTCCAAAAATTTCGGTTGTGATCTGCATGATTTCGTATCTAAATACTGGGTTTTCTGGTGGAATTAGGATCGAGTCCGACAACCTGATTTCGACCGCTTTCTTTGGCTTTGTATAAATTCTCATCGGCAATCCGAACCAGTTCATTTGTCGTTGTGGCAGGATATTTGAATTCGGTGACGCCGAAGCTGGCAGTAACCTGCAACTGTTGTCCTTCAAACAGGATCGGGCAGTTTACCAGAGTTTCACGCAGGTCTTCGGCAATCTGCATGGCTTGTGAATATTCATGATCCAGCAGAACTCCGATGAATTCTTCTCCGCCGTAGCGGGCAATAATTGCTTTTTCCGGCATGACGGTTTTCCAGATCCGTGCCACTTCCTTCAACACAAAATCACCAGCCTGATGGCCGTAGGTGTCGTTGAATGATTTGAAGTGGTCAATGTCGCTCATGATGATACTGAGCTGACTAGACTGGGCATCCGCCTGTGTAACCAGCTCGTGCAGTTTTTCCTGGAAGGTGGCATGATTGAACAAACCAGTCAGACCATCGCGGCTGGCCATTTCTTCAATGCGTTTAAACAACTGGGAATTCTTGATACCCAGGGCATAGATATTGGAAAGAATATACAGAAGCCGCCCTATCGTGGGTGATTCCACATCCACTTTATCAATCACCATCAGACCAATCAGGTCGGAACCAACGGTGAGGGGCGCGATGGCATCGGGCATATTGGGATCTTCATCCAGAATCCGTTTGAGTCGATAATCCTGTTCGGCATCGTTTCGCATGACAATCTGACGATGTTCAATCACCCAGGCAGCCACACCGCTGTTGGGAACCGGACGATAATTCAACTGATCGCGGGCACGGGCCGGCAGCGCATTTTTCAGAGAGCGTGATTTACTGTCCCATAGATATACCTGGCAGTACTCACACTGCAGCGAAGCTTTCGCCGTGCTGATGACCGTGGGAATCAGAGATTCATTGGACTGATTTGTAGAGATACGTCGACCAATATCCTGAAGTGTCAGCAGAAGCAGCGGATAATTGACGCCGACTTCTCCTGTAGAAGTATCCCTGGATTCCGCGAGTTGTCTGTTTTTTGTTTCATCGGCGTCTACGGTCTTCTGCTGATGCGTGAATGACTCTTTCTGAGATTCGTACAATTGACGTACCAGATCATCGTTCTGCTGATGAATTTGAGAAAGCTTTCTTCTTAACTTGCCTATGTACAGATCGATCAGTAAGACGAGTCCAATCAGAACGGCAGCGCTTAATATGCTGAGTATGTAGCTGTTTTTTCCGTTTACGGAGTCTGTGCGGAAGTACGTTTCCGCGAAACAGGAACCGACGGAAATGGCCGTGATGGTCCAGTAACAGATCCGCGGTGATGAAACCGCAGCGAGGACCGTGGGCGGTGCAAGCAGCAGCAATGGCGCCACGCCCAGTGGCCAGTTCATGTACGAGCCCAGAAAAACGGCCAGCGGACAAAGACAGACTACCAGCAGCGAATAAGACCAGAACTGGATGGCAGTATAATAATTTCGCATAAATAAGAGTTTCAGAATGTTTGTTTCGTTGAGCGACTTAACCAATTACATCGTTGGTCAGATTGAGCGATTCCTGAACCTGCATCAGCAGTTTTTTGGGGCTGAATGGTTTTACCATCACGTTGGTGATTTTCAGTGTCTGCATATACTCATCATGATCGAATTCAAAACCTTTCCCGGTTAATAACGTAATCGGGATCAATCTGGTTGTTTCCAATGCTCGAATTTTCTCACAAAGTTCCAGGCCGTTCATACGAGGCATCTGCAGGTCTGTGATAATCATATGGGGCGCCTGTTGCCGGGATTTTTCCCAGCATTCAAAACCATCGGGAAAACATTCTACATCAAAGCCTGCTTTTCTCAGCTTCATGCTGATGGCACGAACGATATGCGAGTCGTCATCACAAATATAAATCAGGTGATTCATTTTCTCACTCCTTTTCTCACTACTTCTTTCATTGGGGCTGTGAACGGTACGTTCTACTCAGGCGTTTGCTGGCGGGGCCAGTTGCTTTTTTCGCTTCTGTTCTTTGTGACCCAGTGGGATCGTAACAGTAAAGCAGGTCCCCTCATCGACTTGGGATTGTACTGAAATCGAACCGTTGTGTACGTTGGTGACAATAAAATGAACCAGGGCCAGTCCCAGGCCGGTTCCTGCAGCGGAACGGTTATTTTCCGGAACACGGTAGAAACGATCAAAAATATGAGGCAATGAATTTTCCGGGATACCCAGTCCGGTATCGCGGACTTCAATCACGGCAGTTGTATCTTCCATTCTACTGCGAAGCCGGACTTCTCTACCGTTGGGTGTATACTTCACCGCATTGGAGAGCAGGTTGATGATCGCCTGTCCCAGCATGTCTTTGTCAACAAATACAGGCAGGTACATATCACTCAGTTCTGCGGTAAACTTGATATCCTTTTCGGTGGCGGTAGGCGAAATCACATCCGCGGCTGTTTTCAGAATGTCGTTCAGTTCATGATCGTGTCTTTTAATTTCGACCACACCACTCTCGATGCGGGCCAGGTTCAGCATGCTGTTGACCAGTCGGGTCAATCGATCAATCTGGTCATTGATGAATCCATAAAGCTCGTCTGCTTCCTCTGGTTCACAATCACCGTCAATCAGCATTTCAATGTAGGCTTTGATTCCCGACATGGGAGTTTTGAGTTCGTGTGCGACGGAGGAGACGAATTCGGCGTGTTGCGTTTTCTCATCGGCTTCTACGCCGATATTTTCAACGACGACCACGGTGCCCAGCGCGACCTGATTCTCATCTGTGAGATTCGTCGCAATCGCCCGATACTGGTTTGAGATCCCGTTGCTGGTAAATTCAAATTCGGTACGTCTGCGAAAGGTGGCTTCTTTGCGTTCAATCGTTTTCGCCAGCAGTTTTGCCAGTTCCGGAATGACTGTTTGCTCCACAACCGGTTTTCCCAGCGAGAGACCGGATTCACTCGTCGTTTGTTTCTGATCTGTTCCCGCCAGCAGAAATGAATTTGCAGCCTGGTTGGTAAATTCCAGTTCCTGTTTCGCGTCAAAAACCAGAATTCCGATTTCCAGGTTATCGAGGACGGATTCGACCAGGGCTTCTTTTTTTAACAGCGAATTAACCCTGGCTTTGAGCATGGTTTTGACCTGGTTTGTCGTGGAAAGCTCCGTATCAGATTCTTCCATTTTGTGCATCGCTTCAGCGAAAACAGATCCATAGAAGTTCTTACGTTGAAAATCGGGGCGCGCCAGTTCCGGGTTTCTCAGGCAGGCTGCGATCTGCTGCTGATCGTGTTTGATGCTTTTCATGAACCAGGCCCAGCCAGCCAGTGATGCGGCAAAAGCGATCAGGAACGCATAAGCCGGGCTTACCGTCTGGCTGATGACCAGCAGGTTGTCTACACAACTCACTGTCAGCAGGAGCAGTATCAGAAACCAGTATTTGCCAGATATATTCATTGCCAGTTCTTTCTCAGTCGAATGAATTCCACTGAAAAACGTTGTTCACATTAAAAGTTCCGAAAACGAGTCATTCTTCACAGATTCCAACAGGGCCGTCAGGAAGATAACTCACTTTTTAAATCTAGGTTACAATCTGCCGATTGTCCAATTTCGGAATAGAGAATGTGATTGGCACTTGAATATGTGTAAATGCGGTCACGTGGCGAAGTTACCGTACGGTTGGCTGTTCTGGCGGAATCAAAGCGGCGACTTCCAGCAGGGTCTCATCGTTCGGCCATTTTTTGCGGGCTGTAGCAATAATGTTTTTTGCACTGGTACTCTGGCCCCGGTTTATTGCGCACAATCCGCGTAATATTTCTACATGGATTAACTGGCGCTGATACTTCACGGAAAGACCATCAAACAGCGATTGAGCTTTTTCCAGGTTACCAATCTGTAAGGCAGCGTCACCAAAGGCGATGATTTCCGCGAGCGACAACGATTCAGGATCGTTTTTCTGACAGGTGGAGAACTCTTCGAAAGCCGCTGTAAAATTACCGGAATAATACAGGCAGCGTGCCCGCTGTTTTCGCCAGACATGGTTCTCGGGGAAATGATTGACGACCATGGCGTAATAGACGCTGGCCTGACTCCACTGCTGGCTGGCTTCGCAGATCCGACCCAGGGCAATCGGTAAACGTCGACTTCCCGGCGTGGTGTGCAGTGCTTTTAACAGGACTTTCTGGGCTTCCTCGGTTCTGCCCGCCTGTTCGTAAAAGGATGCGAGTTTGAGCGCATAGTTTTCATCATGCGGTTTTAACTCGATGGCGCGATTCAGACAGGCGATCCCTTCCTGCGTCTGACCTGCCTGAAAGAACAGGGTTCCGATGGCACTCTGCTTTTCGGAATCATCAGGACTGGCCGCCCGGATGGCCCGCAGCGATTGCAGAAACTGATTGCGGTCTCCCATGTCGTAAGAGAGCTGGGCCTCGATTTCGAAAGTGCCAATATGACCAGGATCAATTTCACGTGCGGAGGCCAATAGCACTTTGGCGCGATTTAATTCCCCATTCGAATAATGTTCGAGCGCCTGCTGAATGAGTTGATTCGCCTGCTGATTATAGGGAGATGCAGACTGTCTTTGCGCAGCTTCCTCGGCATGTGGTTCTGCTGTTTTCTGTATCGAACCAGCTTCAGGCAGAAATGCCAGGCTGGTGACGGGCACGGTTTGACAACCACTCAAGACGAGACCCGCTGCACAGAACATCATTCTGACATAATGAAAGGCCCTGTCGTGAACTCGAAGCATGCTCAGGGTGCTCCTTCCAGAGTGGGAGCATGAACTTCCGGACCAGACACGGGCGGTAACCCGATCATTCCCCGGTTGCGATTGATCAATGCCTGTTCGATGTAGTTTTTCAGCTGAATCGCTTCGATATTGTTTTTGTCCAGTCGTACGGCAATTTTGATCTGTTCTCTGGCTTTGGGCAGATTGCCGATTCGCAGGAATTTCTTTGCTCTGTCAATATGTGACTGTACGATGCGCACCTGATTGATGGGCAGGAAACTCTTCTTGAAGTTTTCGAGACGTTCTGCACCTTCGTGTTTCAGTATTTCACCTTCGGCCAGCGCGGCTTCTGCACGCACGATTCGTGGAGTAATCAATACGATCAATTCCGTCCGGTTCGTGATTTCGCGCTGCTGACGAAACGCATTGCCAATCACAGGAAGCGCTCCCAGGAAGGGAACCTGATTCCGGGTATCAGAAGTTCGTTCTTCGATTAAACCACCGATGACAACGGTATGGCCGTCTCGAACCATGACGTTGGTGGTAACCTCGGTCGTTCGCAGGTCGGGCAGATTGGTACTCGGGTTGATGGTGGCAGAACTGCGTTCGGGATGGACTTCCATGCGGATCTGACCATCGGGAGTGATGAATGGCCGCAGGTTCAATACAATCCCGGAGTCCAGAAAGTTTACATTCTGGATCGAAGTGTTTCCATTCTGAGTCACTGTGGAATAACTGATACGGTCACCGATAATCAACTCGGCTTTCTGTTTGTTCAACGCGCGCAGTTGTGGTGAAGCGATCAGATTCGTCTCTGTCACATCTTCCAGTGCTTCGATAAAACCACTGATATCTCCATGCAGGAAACCATATTTCAGACCTGCTACATCTGCTATAAACTGACCCGTAGGCGGCACTATGGAAGAAGAACCTGAACCAGGGAAACCACTGGCATTATTGAGTGTATTTCCATTTCCATCCACGACCAGATTTTTGTTATTTCCACCCAGCATGGCAAAATTGACGCCAAATTTCATATCGTCGTTCAGGGCGACGCTGAGAATCATCGCTTCGATCACGACCTGCATCGGAGGGATGTCCATCTTTTCCAGCAGACGGTCTACTTCTTCCAGAATTTCCGGATAATCGCGTACAAGGATCGAATCTGTCTGCGCAAAGGAGTCGCCACCTGCACTGGTAGGATCGGGTGCGATGCCGACCTCACTGGGGGAGGTCAGTGAAACGATGCCGACATTCTCAGTCAGAATGGGAGTGATCAGGTTCTGTAGCTCTTTGGCACTGATATAGAACGGGCTATATAACTTGGTGATGACTTTGCGGCTGGATTTCTTTTTAAGCTCAAGCTGAGCCTGGGTCATTACATAGATGAACTCGCCTTCTTTTTCGGAGGTCAGATCGCGCGAACGCAGGATGGCATCCAATGCCTGGGCCGGTGTGACATTTTTCAAATTTGCCGAGATCGTACCGGTTACGCCCTGCCCTGTCAGGATATTCAAACCGGAAAGTTCGCCGAGCATGTCCAGGACCTGCATGATTTCGGCATCCTGAATCTGGAGCGAAAATGTTTCGCTGGAATCGTTGTTCGGGCTGATTTTCAAGACCGGTTTTTTCTTTGTCGTTTCTACCGTCTCTGCTGCAGGTGCTTCTGTGACAGGCGGTTCCGCATTTTTTTCTGTCGCTGCGGGGCCGGCCGGGTCTTTGCCCTGCATGCCGTCCAGTTTCCGTTCCAGATCCCGGAGCTGATTCATCTGTTGCATCTGTTGCAGGAGTTGCGTCGCCTGTTCCAGGCGGTTGGTATTCTGCGCCAGTTCCATGTTGGACTGCTGTTGTGCCTGCAGTTGCAGACTGGTCAGCCGGTCGACCTGTTGTGTCAGACTGGCCAGGCGGAGTTCCATTTTTGATGATTTCGGCTGCGGTGCCACCAGGTCGTCATCACTGGCGACGTTGAATTGAATGGATCGCGCACGGGGACTGGCATCTGGAATCGTAGAAATTTCGATACCCGGTTCTACCAGCAGTCGCGATCGTGCAGGCTCTTTTCTGAGCGATACATTTTTTGATGCCGCTTTCGCTGGTAGAACAGCGGATTCCACCGGCGGCGGTAGTTCAGTGGTTTGAGTGAGTTCCGGTTCTGATACAGGTCGAGATTGCGGAGGCAACGTACTGGTTGCTTCAGGCTGTGCCGGAACCGCTGCTGGCTGCGCATCTGCGACCCTGTTCTCAGGAACATCCTGTGGTGTCTTCACTGAGTGTTGAGGGGAAATAAACAGAGACTGTGGCGTTTTGACGTCTGTCATGGCAGCAATCAGCAGCAGTGACAGTCCTGTGAGAGTTGCCCAGAAAGCCGGTAAAAAAAATTGTCTGTTCATGTTTCGACCATCATCCATGATCGTTCGAATCAATCTAAATCAGCCAGTGATGCGAACTGTTATTGTTCATATTTAATAAAAGCGGAAGGGTCATTTTGAATTTTCAGTTCAAACTTGTGAGTCCCCTGGCTCAAGATCACATTCCGTGCAGCGACCTGCTCCAAAACGTAAGTCGACTCGTTGTGCTCAAATGATTTGCCTTCGTAGTACAGTTTGTTATTGATGATTGCGGCTTTACGAGTTTTACCGATGATGGTGGTTTTCAAAACCAGATCTTCAGGCAGTACCGGTGCAGGCTTGGGTGTGCTCTTCTTAGGAGCCTGAACCGGTTCTCGGGGCTCTTCAGCAAACAGAACGGGAGGCGAGAATTGATCCCGGTCGACCTCAAACGGATTCTTCTGCATTGCTCCCATCTGCACCGACTGCACGAGCGGATCGGTCTGCATTAACGTATCAAATTTTTCCCAGGAATGACGTGGTTCGTCCGCCGGTTCACTCTGTGCAAAACTCATTTCCGTTTTCACAGGAGGACGTTGAGGAATTTCTTTTACAGTGGTCCTGGCCGAAGCGCTCGACGCACTCGCGCTTCCTCGAATGGCACGATAGAGTGGTGGAATCCAGAAATAGATCCCTACCAGTAGCAACAGACTCAATATGAGTGTCTTCTGCCAGCTTACTTTTAAATCGTGTATAAGTTGTTCACTGAAAGTTTTCACGCGTGAATCACCACTTTAAATCCATAAGAGACCTGAAGTTACATCAACTGGCCTAAACTGTTTTTCACGAGGAACAGTCTGAGAGCAACTTGAATCAGAGTGCACCCTTATCTCTTATCGGCCGAAAGAAACGTCTTGCTAACCCTATTTTCGGAAAAATCAGAATAATCCCTCTGGTTCTCGCGTAATGCGTAAACCGACAGGTCTATGGTTCCCTTGATAAGTCCCGCAGAATCTCCATTTTGTTTGATGAGTGAGACCTGATTGACGGTAAACACGCGTTTTTCTTTGTCCAGCTCATTCAGAAACTGCAGGAGCCCCGAGTAGTGACCACTGATACTCAATTTAAAAGGCTGCCTGATATAGGTGGCATGTTCTGCCGTCTCGCCCGGATTCAATTCTGAAACGGTGAGCGAAGCCGTTTTTGCCAGCAAAGCAACGCGTTGCAGTACCTGGTGCGTGTCTTTGCCGACAGGAATTCTCTGGCTGAGGCGATTGATGAATGCGATACGTTGATCAAGCTGCTGATGCAGTTCCTCCAGCTGCTTCACCTTGGCTGGAATGGCAGAGATTTTCTGATGATAATCTTCGATTTCCTGGTTCAGCCGCTGTTTGCTTTTCAGGCCGGGCAAATAAACGACAAAGGTAAACAGAGCCACAACTACGGACAGGCCAATAATGGTAATCAAACTGTCGCGACGTAATTTATCATTCATGGAACAAGCCTCCTGCCGTGATCCAGCGATCCAGACCGGCGGTTAAATGCGTATCAATTTTCGGGAGATACATACCAGGTGAATTCACGACCATTCTGAGTCGAAACACCCGCAGGGTTTGCCCCTCAAACATGGTTTCATTCGACTGAATCAGGTCGATTTCTCTGAAGACGCCGATCTGATCCAGATTTGACATAAATCGGGAAATGGAAAGGTGGTCTGGTGAGATTCCCTGCAGACTGACAACCAGGTTTTCCCTGGCGCGCAGCCCCTGCAGGTATTTCAGATCCACCAGTTCCGGTTGTTCGTTTTCCGGTTTTTGGGGTGGACTTTTTTTAGCCTGTGTATCTTCTTTGACAGAAATTTTTTCAAACGTGAACTGAAATTCATTCAGGGAAACGTACTGAGGCAAAGCGTGGCTGATCATATTCAGCAGCTGCGCCGGCGATTCGTCCAGTTGCAGGCCTGCCAGCAGATCGGCCCGAATGTCGGTCTGTTGAATCTGGAGAGTCAGTTGTGTGGGGTCTTCCAGTTGCTCGTTCATCAACTGTGCCCGTTTTTCCAGTGCTTCTTTTTTCGTCTGCAGCTGATGTTGAATTTCGCGCTGGCGCACCGTACTCAGGGTGACCAGTGTCAGAAAAATCAACACGATCGTTCTTCGCCAGATGCGGTTTCGTTGCCGCCTCCTGACTTCGCGATAGCTGGCTGGTAAAAAATCAATTTCAGGTATCATATTCTCGCCCTTAGCGGGGTCTTTTCGAATCGTCTGATTTACACGTCCGTTTGTTTCAATCAGGTTGTCTGTAATGTTGTGTTGACCGGGTTCCGGTTCTAAATCGTTTTTTCTTTCATGGCCAGGCCCAGCGCCGTAGTCCATCTGCCGGGACGTTCCAGAATGGATGTGGAAATCGGCCAGCGTTCCAGGCTTTCAAAGGGGTTGCCCATTTCGCAATCGGTATTTAATCGTTCTGAAAGAAAGTCAATCAGCCAGGGACTGCATTCATTGCCTGTGACGATCAACTGATTCAGTTTTTTCCCGCGGAAGGTCACTTTGTAATAGCGCAGACAGTTTTCAATTTCGGTGCTGATCGATTCCAGCAGTGATCGAATCGAATCGATGACCGACCGGTGCAGTTCATCACTGGCATCCAGTGATGTGGAATTGGTGACGATATTTCGCATGCGAATCGCTTCGGAAAGCGGCAGGTCCAGATTGTCGGCGACCGCGCGATCGAGGTGATTGCTGCCCTGCATGATGTACTTCAGAAACAGCACATTTTGCTGATCTGCAAATATGACGGTTGTGGCCGCTTCGCCAAAATTCAGATAACAGTTGGCAGAATTCGAATGGGCACCCCGCGCGCCGCCATGAAAACACCTCAGAGTTGCCGAAGGTTCCACATCAATGGCAACGGCATTTAAACCGGACTGCTCCAGGAGATTCAGATGACGTTCCAGAATTCCCTTATGGCAGGCCAGTAGGATGACTTCCTGTTTGGTATTGGCTTCCTGTCGCACCTGACCGGCGGGCAAATGACGGATTTCTGCGTCGACCACGGGATAAGGCAGACGTTCTTCTGCTTCCCAGGCAACCACTTTTGTGAGTTCCTCAGTCGGCAGCTGTGGTAATCGAATATTCTGAATGAACAGTTCCTGTGAGCCCAGGCAGCTGATTGCGCGGCGACCTTTAAAATGATGATCGGAAAGAATTCGACGGATTTCCCCAGCGATTTTCGCATCACGTTCATCGAGCGTCAGTTTATCGTCAAAGTCAAACTGTTCCTGCGCAATTGCATGTACCACGCGATTATTGCGCGGCCCGGTCAGTTGAACGAGGGTCACGGAATTCGGGCCCAGCTGTAAACCGATGGGACTGTATTGTGATCGTTTGATTGAAATCATGTTTTCAGTTTCGTTTTCAGTAAATGAATCGCCTGGTGTTATAATGTCTGAATCTCATCCACCCACGCCTGGCCTGTGACCCAGGAAACGGTGATGAGGATGTAAAACGTATTTCCGTTTTTTTGAGTAGTTAACATCAGCACTGTATCTTCGTTGCGTGCAGGGCCCGTGCCGCCCATCGGGCCAAATGTAAGGTCGCTGACCGCTGAATCTGATGTTTTCAATTTGATCTGCCTGAGTACCGCCTGCCCGGGCAGATTCAGAGAATCGATCTGTATCTGTTTGAGGTAGCGGTCTGGATCGGCGGCTGATCCTGCAAGGTTGTTTTTGGGAACCGGTAAATCCCCGGAGCCGGTATGCAGTATTTCATAGGTTTGTGCATTGAGATCAAAATCGACTTTGTATTCGGAATTGAATTTAATGGCGTGGTTTCGTGCAAGATGCAAATCAGCCACCAGCATGCGTGCGGTGGCATCCAGGGCCAGCGCACCACTGCTGTCTGTTGAGACCAGTGATACGGTTGCCAGAATGGAAAGCAGAAGTACCACAATCATCAGTTCGACCAGTGTGAAACCGTCTCGATCGGCGCGCAGGATTTCTGTGGGTCTCCTCCTTTCCAAAGGAGACATGCCGCTGTGCCGATATTTTCGATCATGGTGTTGCATCTGATCTCACAAATAAAACTATTGCGTCTCTTTCCAGTCGATCAGCGACCAGCGATACCCGGAGAGCTCCGGAGTCGTCTCTCCACCATCAAAAGGCTGAAATAAGGGTGGTTCCCAGCGATATTCCTGGTCTTTCAAATGTTGAATATGCAGGGTGGGCTCCAGGCTGAGTCCATACGACTGGTAGTACGAGCCCCAACCCGTAAAGTTGTAAGGGTTCTCCAGCCACTCACTGAATCCGAGTTCCGAATAGCCGAAATAACGCCGCAGATTATTATCGTAGTCCCATTTTTGTTTACGGTCATACCAGTACGAGCTGGAGAGCACCCATTCATCGAGACGGTTAAAATTAAATGTTTCAGCACAAATGGGACCACGAATTTGTGTCAGTTCCTGCTTGTGCCGTTTGATCTCGTAGCCGGTGGGCGAGGCGATATCAATTTCACCGCGTACCGTTACCTGCTGGTGTGCACTGTCCACACCGGTGATGGGATACCAGGATCCGGTCGCTCCGGTTTGCCCGGTTCCCGTTGTTTCGAGCCAGATCGCATATTTTCCATTGGCGGAAATCAGGTCGAGCAGCCTGTATTCCTGGAGCGTCACTGTGCTATAAGGCTGTTCGATCGAAGTCGCCGTGGCAGTGCCCGTGTAGGTGATGTTAGAAACGTTCGCATAATCGACGGAGCCGCCGGCACCGCTGACGTCTCCCTGACATACGACTGCTCCTTCGAGTGTGGTTTGTGTTTCGCGGATAAATTCAATGTCATCGGCTACGACAGTTGGCAGCCTCGGCCAGCGATCTGCATCGCGAACCAGTGATCCCCCGTCAGCGCCTTTCCAGTTGAAGGAGGTAACGTGGATACCTTTGCCGTGGAATGTGATTTTTGACGTTGCGACCAGTGTTCCCTGAATGACAACATTGTCATAAACATTGAGGCTTCCACTGCGGTAGAAGATGCCCAGAGGGTTGGCTGCAGTCGGCTTCAAGGTCACATTATATAATGAGGAATTCAGTGAAACTGCCTGATAGAGCGGGCCGCCCTCATACAGTCGATAGCTGGAGAATGCAGAAAAATCAGAACTGGGAATCCGCAGTCGGTTATTCGTGGTCGACCAGTGCAGTTTGAGATCTGACAAATCTCTACGGCTGGAAGAAGAAGGGTAGTCATAATAGGTCACAGATCCCGCGATGGGATGGGGATACGAAACAGTGGCCTCCGAAAGACTGCTGGAACCTGCTGGAATGGATACAAACCGTTTTCCCACGTCTTCCAGGAACTCTTCCCGTACAGACGAACTCCAGGCAGGGTCCTCGTACAGTACCAGGTTATCGTAGAGCCAGATATTGCCATCAATGCGGTCGCAGGGATCCAGAATGAGTGAACTGGAACCTGTTTCGGCAAATAACGCGTATTGCCGGATCTGATCGAAGTCTCCCGAGTTTGCCGTTTGATCGGTGGCTTCCGCCGCGTCACCCGGTAATATTGAGCGGCCTGCCAGCCTGGGAACCAGTCGCATTTTTGCCGTGATCAGATATTCGGATCGCATGTTGCTGTTGGCAGCTGATGTCCAGGCACCCAGTGAGTGGACTTTGAGTTCCAGAACGGAACCAATGGAATCCCCGATTGTTTCAAAGGAAATAGAGTAAGTACTGTCTCCATCCGAGTCAGAGAAAAACGTGCGCTGGTACTGGTCATTGACCCCGGTCCATTCCAGTGAATTCAAACGATTCAAAGCGTCCGTCATTCCTGCCCGGGCGGCATTCATTGCCAGATCGCGTCTCGAACCATTTTCGGTAACCTGGGTGAGTACGCTCTGGGTCTGGATAAAGGAGTAGGTCAACACAAGCGACATACTTAAAGCGAACATCACCAGGATCATCGAGATCCCCGCGCGCGAAGTGCGCACCGTCAGCCACTGCCGACGATGACTTTCATTGCCCGCTTTCTGACTTCGTAGCTGCTTTGCTTTATGGTGTGTATGCATAGTACCTCGAACCGGATGCAAAAAATGGCAAGGCAGATGTGGAATTGATTTCATTCCATTCTGTCTGTTCTGCAGTTTCGAATTGCACTTCGCAGTTAACGGTTACCTGACGCAGTCCGCTGCTGGCACTGGCGGTCCCCTGAGGCCAGGAAAGATTCATCCAGTCAGCCGTTCCGGGTGAAACACTGCTCAAGCTGGAATCGCTGGGAGTTTTAACCAGGCTGAAAAAAACATTTCCAGCGATTGGTCCCCAGGGATTTCCGCCGAGGACATACTGACTGCATTTAATCCGATTGCTCAACAACGCAGATTCCGCCTGGCTCGATTGAATGGCGGAGCGGATCGTGTTGTTGAAGGACGAACTGTTAAAATCAATTGTGGTACCGGCATTGGGAAACGCGATTTCAATCAGGTTGTGTGGGTCTGCCGGATCGACTGTATAGATCAGAATTTCACTCAGTTCAGGCAGACGTGTGATCGTCCCCTGTTCGCTGAGACCGCCGTTACGTCCTCCGGACCAGACTACCAGTGTGTTGGGAATATCAATGCTGTTCCAGGAATTAGAGACGACCGCAATTCCGGCCCGCGGAGATTGCCCACTGACATGATAAACGCCTGCCTGCGAGATCATCAGTTTGATTCGATCAAAGGCCGCATTGATCTGCGCCTGGGAATCTTCAATTCCCCGCGTATGCTGCCAGGCGGACTGCGTGGCGGTGACAATACCTGCCAGCGCGACAATCAGAATCGAAGAGATCGCCATGGACATCAGCAGCTCGACGAGTGTGAAACCACGATAAAAATGTTCTTTTCGAACTGCGCAGCAACGTACGCAAGTCCGTTTTGAATTGAACGGACCCTCTGAAAACACAGGCACAGCAGCCTTCAGGTTATCAGGGCGAAAGTGGAACATAACTGAATATTCTTGTTGCCTCCGTAATTACATGACTTTGTGAGTCTGCATTCATTGCCAGTTTGATCGTGACGGTGACCCTGCGATAATTCGTATTCGTTTGAGTCACGACCCAGCCTGTGCCGTCGTTGTCGGGCTGGATTCGTTCCACCAGCACTTCTCGAGTCAGTCTGTTTAAAAATCCGGTATCCGGTATCAGCAGGCTGGGACGGGAAATCGGATATCTTTCCAGAATCGTGACAGGTTCTCCGCCCAGCGAGTAACCCTGTTTGTTTTCCGGTGGTGTAGAGGACCAGCTGTCGTAGTCATCCAGATCATCAAAGTATTCCCGGGAACTTTGAAACCCGGGCCTGGTGTCACTGGCGAGGGGAAAACGGACCGCGGCGAGTTCTTCCAGCATCTGGTCAGCGAGACCGGTTCCGATGTTATGATTCAAAGCGGAGTAACAGGTGCCCAGGGACGCACCGATGGCAGAGAATAGAGCGGCTCCGGCAATCGCAGTGATCGTCACAGAGACCAGCGATTCAATCAGAGTAAATCCGTTGCGGCAGGATCGCTGCAACCACAGTTTTCTGGTTGCCATGAGCTTTTCCAATGTAATACCGCTTGAGGGTGCTGATCTGCGGCCCTGCTATCCACCATTTCAGAAGCAGTACACGCGATCTGAGTATCCAGCACCATCAAGCCAGATGGTTCCAAGACAAAAAAGAGCGCGGCAAGGTCCCCTCAAAGCTCCCAGCTTTCCTTGCCGCGCTGTAAATCCTCGCCTCGATAAGAAGCGGAGGAAATTGTTGACTGTGTTCGATGAGCGGGTCAGTTGCCCCTCTCTGCCAGTAAAAGTAGTTCACGCAATTTGTTAGTCAAACAGAATTGCGCAAGAACTCAGGAAAAGGCTGTTCTCCGATATGTTTCGGAATGCGCAGGAGGTCTGGACAGGCATTTAACCGTTAAAATTGCTACAGGCAGAACGGAAGTGTAGCGTAGCTGCAGGTCGGCAGAGCAGTTGTGAGGTGCTGGCGAGACCGAATTATTTTTTCAGGCTCTGCTCGATCTGAGATTTAGAAGAGAGCGCCGCCTCGCGCAGGACTTCACTGGTATCAGTGTCGTCGATGAGAGTCTGCAATTCTGTCAGAGTGGCTTTGGCAGGATCTCCCATCTGGCCGATGACTTTGATGGCCGCTAATTGAACCTCCGGATCTGAATCGTTGAGCGCGGTTTTAATAGCCTTCAATCGGTCTTCTGACGGCGATTCCAGATTTCCCAGGGCGTAGATGGCAGTGAGTCGGGTATTGGGATCGGGGTGTTCCGTCAGGCTGATCAGTACGGGAATGGCTTTCTCACGATATTCAGGAAAATGCGTGAGTGTTGAGGCAGCATTGACCTGTGTAAACGGAGATGCGTCCTGCAGGGCTGTCTCCAGAACCGGGGCGGCCTCTTTCGCTTCCGGACCCAGACTGGCCAGATACATGCTGGCCAGTTCTCTGGCACCAGGATCGGGGTGTGACATGGCTGCTTTTAAAGTCGGGACGGCTGTCTTGCCAAATGCGATCAGTTTTTTATCAGCCTGCATCCATTCATCGGGATCAGGTTCCGTGCGAATCGACAACAGCGTTTCAAATACGGCTTTGACTTCTGCCTGGGGATCGGCGGGTTCAGCGGCGGACGCGGTCGGCTTTTCCGTCTGCTCTGTTGACGCTGTCGCCGAAGCGGTCTGATTTTTTTCCACTGGAACGGGAGCCGGTCGCTGATTATCAGAAGTGGTGGAGCTACCACAGCCCTTCAAAGAGAAGGTACACAAAACCAGGCTCATGACGAACACAACTCGAAACACTTGCATCTGACTGGAATCCATCCATTGAATATTTCTACTTAAATCCTGATAGATGCGAATCATAGCGAATTCCCTGATCTGTGTGGATAGAAATTAAAGAATCCGGTTTCAATCTGTTGAAACACCACTGATATCGGAAAATCGCCATTAACGTAAGTCCCCCCCAAGTGCTATAATTTCTGCTGATTCCTGTTTAAATTGATCTATTTCAATCACAGACTGCATCGAGGTTTCTCATGAGGCAGCTTATATTCCTGACCGCGTACCTGGTAACCGGTTTCTCATTTTTTGTGACTCCCACCCCTGTTTTTTCACAAAGCAGTGCTTACTTTCGAAATCAGCGGAATGACATGGTGACCCGCTATATTGAGGGAGAGGGAATCAAGAACCCGCGTGTTCTCTCATCGATGAGGCAGGTCCCCCGACATGAATTTGTCAGTTCGAATCTGAAGCATCTGGCCTACCAGGATCTGGCGTTACCGATCGGCTATAAGCAGACGATCTCGCCTCCTTATGTGGTCGCATATATGACAGAAACGATTGATCCTCAGCCGGATGACAAAGTGCTGGAGATTGGTACCGGAAGTGGATTTCAGGCGGCGGTGCTTTCTGCTCTGGTGAAAGACGTTTATACCATCGAGATTGTCGAAGGACTGGGAAAAAAAGCCGCCGTTCGACTGAAAAAACTCGATTATGACAATGTGCATACGCGAATCGGTGATGGATATCTGGGCTGGCCGGAAGAAGCACCCTTTGACAAAATCATCGTGACGTGTTCGCCGGAAAAAGTTCCTCAGCCTTTAATTGATCAGTTAAAAGAGGGCGGAATGCTGCTGATCCCACTGGGAGAACGCTATCAGCAGGTGTTCCATCTGTTTCAAAAAGAAAAGGGAGAGCTCAAGCACAAACGGTTGATTCCGACACTCTTTGTCCCCATGACAGGACGTTCGGAAGAGAAGCGGGAAGTCAAACCTGATCCGCTCAAACCGGAAATCGTCAACGGCAGTTTTGAAATCGATGCCAACAATGACCAGAAAGTCGATAACTGGCATTATCAGCGACGGGTGAGCCGGATGACTTCGCAGGCACCGCAGGGGGCCGCTTATCTGCAGTTCGAAAACGAGACCCCCGAACGGCTTTCACAGATCCTGCAGGGAATGGCCATTGATGGATCACATGTTAATTCACTCGAAATCAGCCTGCAGTTGAGTTATCTGAACACAGTTCAGGGAAAACAGTCCTATCAGAAACCAGGTTTAATCATTCACTTCTATGATTCGATTCGACGCAACATAGGACAGGCCTACCTGGGCCCGTGGCTCGGAAGTCGTGGCTGGCACCAGGAAAAGAAAACGATTCCCATTCCACCACAGACACGCGAAGCAGTCATTCAGCTGGGTTTGAATGGCGGAACAGGCATTCTCAATGTGGATGCGCTTAAGATAGAGAAGGTCAACTGACTTTAACAGCCTGAAGACATTGAATTTACAGGCTGAATGGGTCTCAGAAACCGTCAATCCGAGGGAGGTTTTCCATGGAGACTTCGATTACTGCTGAAAGAGTACATCCCAGACCTTGGAAAATAGAGCAGACCTTCTAGAATACTGCTGTGATTCACATCATGAATGGGACGAATTTCTATTGCGGTAAACGACTCTTCTTAATTTCGTCTTATATCGATGTGAAACGTCCTGCCTTTACCAGAGATCTACAATCCCACCTAATCATTGCGACCATTCGGAAAACAAATGTCATTACGTCAGTTTCAAGTTCAACAACAATCATCTGGGGCCGTTTTTGAGCATCCAGAGGAAAACTATCCTCTGGCGTCTCATTTTGGCTCTCCTGAAAAAGAGTATCAGGCTGCCCGGAAATCGGCAGCGGTTTTTGACTTGAGCAATCGGGATCAGATTGAATTATCAGGTACAGACCGACTCAAATTTCTGCATAATTTTTGTACGAACGATATTAAAGGTTTGCAGCCAAATCAGGGATGCGAAGCATTTGTAACAAATGTCCAGAGTCGAATTCTGGGACATATCAATGCGTTTCATCATGGAGATTCAATCTGGATTGATACGGCGCCAGGACAGGCCGAGGAAATTACCCGTCACCTGGAACGTTATATTATTCTGGAAGATGCCCGCCTGCTTGTTCGGACTCAGGAGTTTGGCAGCCTGTATCTTTCAGGTCCAGACGCGACAGACATTCTCAAGCAGCTTGATCTTGAAGTGGAGGGGCTGGAAGAGTTTCACCAATTGAGCGTGTCAAACAGCGATGCGAGACTGACTGTGCGGCGCGTTGACTGGTTTGGCCAGCCGGGATATCTCTGCAGTCTGCAGTATGTCAAAATCGGCGAGTTCTGGAACCGTCTGATTGAGTCAGGCGCTGTCCCCGCAGGTCAACAGGTTTTTGACGCACTCAGAATTGAGTCACTGTATCCAATCTATGGTGTCGATCTGTCGGACGCGAATCTGGCTCAGGAAGCAAGCCGCACGGCGCAGTCGATTTCATTTAAAAAAGGCTGTTATCTGGGCCAGGAACCGATTGCGCGAATTGACTCTTTAGGGCACGTCAATAAAGAAATTCGATCCATCGGGCTGGAGGGAGCGTGGGTTCCTCCTGCAGGAGCCAAAGTAATGTTCGCTGGAGACGATGGGCCTGAGGAAGCTGGCACCATTACTTCTGCTGCCAGATCATTTGGAAAATATCCTGTGGTGGCAATGACCGTACTCCGCAAATCAGCGAATGCCCCGGGTACTGAAGTCGAAGTAGTTGCCGATGATCAATCAGCGACGGGAACAGTATTTACAGAGTGGAATTGATCCGACAGATTCGCATTTTCTTGAGAGTTGATTGGTCAGAACGCAGAGAAACCTCAGGACGTGCGGTATAATCTGAATTAAAAACGGCAATTCCATTCATGTTCCGCGAGCCACTGAAATTACAACTGCGAATTCTCCAGATAACCATGGCACTGTTTGCATTGGTGCTGTTGAGTCTGACCTGGAAACTCTGGACGCCGCAAACACTCTTCCCACAGGTTCCCTTATTTTCACGGGTGTCTGAATTACCGCCAGCTGTCGACTGGCTGTCCTTTGCCATCATGGTCCTGACCCTGATCAGTCTCTTCGTGTTGTCGGTAGCATCACTGCTTAAGAAGAAACCCGAGGACGAATCTGCTCCGCGGTTTCAGATGCTTTGCGGTTGTCTGTTTCTGCTCTCATTTCTGTTGGAAGTTGTTTTCGATCAACATCGTCTGCAGCCCTGGGCCTACCAGTTTGCACTGGGGTTGCTGATCCTCACGGTGCTTAAGCCGCCTCGCGCGATTCCATTGTTTCGCCTGTTTGTACTCAGCATTTATTTTTATTCCGCACTCTCCAAATGTGATGCCAGTTTTGTTCAGACACTGGGGCGTCAGTTGGCGGAAGGGCTGTTTTCAGCAGTGGGTATTTCAACGACTTACTGGTCGCCACAGACTTTAAGCTGGATCGCAGCCTCCTTTCCGATCGGAGAATTTCTGATTGCATTCGGGTTATTTTTCCGCCGCACGAGGCAAGTCGCTTTATGGGCGGCCGTGGGAATGCATCTGACGCTGATGCTCGCGATTGGGCCCCTCGGGCTAAATCACTACAAGGGTGTTCTGATCTGGAATGTGTATTTCATTTTTCAGGATCTGATTCTGTTTCATACCTGGTTTCAGAATCAGACGTCTGTTGAGCCTGTGGGCAGACAAGCTGAAGAGCAACTGTCGCCGCCGACATATAGCGGTCTTGAACGAGCCGTGCAAACGCTGATCTGGATTGCATTGCTGGCGCCTCTGCTGGAGCCCACCGGTTATTTCGATCACTGGCCCAGTTGGGGATTGTATGCGAGCCATCATGACCGCGTGGTTCTGTTGATTGACGAAGAAGCAAAGTGGGATCTCCCCCCTGACCTGCAGCCCTTTGTAGATTCTCCCCGGCCCTTAAGTCGCTGGTGTCGTGTGCGCGTCGAACGCTGGTCACTGGCAGATCTGGGGGCACCCCTGTATCCGCAGGCCCGATTTCAACTGGGAGTGGCGATTGCTGTTGGCAAAGCAGTCGAACAGGATTCACCCGGGGATGCGTCGCAACCCCGAATCAGACTGCTGTATGAAAGTGCCGCAGATCGCTGGTCGGGTGAGCGTAAAATCAGAGAATATAACGGCTTATCCCAGATCGAGGCTCTGTCTCAGGAATTCCTGTTGAACGCCACTCCCCGCCCGTTTCCAATGAAGTAACCAGAGAACCTTTTTAATGAAAAGCGGTCTCTCCTGTGTGCGTCGGTTGCAATTCGTCGAGTTTCAAAATACAACGGCTTTCTGAAATGGAAACGAATTCCAGGCTGTCATCCAGCGATTAGAGCGTATCACATTTAGACAGAGTATCTGCCAGGCAATTAGACCCGGTCCAAATGGTTCTGGAGACGCTACAGTAAAACGGGACACAGTCTTACGTTCAGCATTTATCAAGATTCGAGGCGAGAAATGGCTTTTATTAACGATCACTATCTCAAGCTCAAAGCGGGTTACCTGTTTCCGGAAATCGGACGTCGCGTCAATAAATTCTGCGAAGAGAACCCGAATGCCCCCGTCATTAAACTGGGAATCGGAGATGTGACTGAGCCACTGCCGGCTGCGATTCGTGAAGCCATGCATGCTGCCATTGATGAGATGGGTGATGCGGGCAGCTTTCGTGGCTATGGTCCTGAGCAGGGTTATGGATTTCTGCGGGAAGCGATCGCAAAGAACGATTTTCAATCGCGGGGCGTTGATATCTCAGCAGACGAAATCTTTGTCTCTGATGGTTCCAAGTGTGATACCGGAAACATTCTGGACATCTTCGGCGCCAATAACAAAGTCGCTGTGACGGATCCGGTTTATCCTGTCTATGTTGATACGAATGTGATGACTGGCCGCACGGGCGCTGCAGATGAAAGTGGCCGCTATGCTGGTCTGACCTATCTCCCGGTGACCGCCGAAAACAATTTTGTGGCTCCCCTGCCCGAGTCCCCGGTCGACTTGATCTACCTCTGTTATCCCAATAATCCCACGGGAACTGTGGCGACAAAAGAAACCTTGAAACAGTGGGTCGATTATGCCCGGGCCAACGGATCGATCATTCTGTTTGATGCTGCCTACGAAGCATTTATTACCGATCCAGAGATTCCTCATTCCATCTATGAAATCGAGGGTGCTAAAGAAGTGGCGATCGAGTTTCGCAGCTTCAGCAAAAATGCCGGTTTCACAGGAACCCGCTGTGCGTTCACAGTTGTTCCCAAACAACTGAAGGGGACGACTGCCAGTGGAGAGCCGGCAGAGATTCACCCACTCTGGAACCGCCGTCATTGTACGAAGTTCAATGGGGTTTCCTATATCATCCAGAAAGGGGCAGAAGCCGTCTATTCCGAACAGGGCCGGGAGCAGATCCAGGGCCTGATTTCCTTCTATCTGGAAAATGCACGACTTCTTCGCGAAGGGCTGGAATCGGTGGGAATCTCTGTTTATGGCGGCGTCAATGCTCCTTATGTCTGGTTGAAAACACCCGGTGAATCGACCAGTTGGGAATTTTTCGACGAACTGCTGCAGAAAGCTCATCTGGTGGGGACTCCCGGCAGTGGTTTTGGTGCTTCCGGGGAAGGTTATTTCCGGTTAAGTGCTTTCAACACCAGAGATAATATCAACGAAGCGGTTACCCGTTTTCAGAAAGTGGTCAGCTGAGGCTTCCGGACTGTGTCCCACTATGCTGTAGCGTCTCCGGGTCCATTTGGACCGAGTCTAATCGATTGAAAGACGCGATGGTGAAACGGGATGCGCTTCAGCGAGTTTTCTCGGGACAAACTGCAGGAGAAAGCCCTGTTTTCAAGGAGAAGGGTGCTTTATTGTAGACACTTCCCTTGATAGTCTCATATAATCGATACTTTGAAATTGTCAAAGATCCTCTGCGCAAGAGGACGCCATGCAATACATCACCCGCTAATTCGGGGGCAAACGCAGCCAGCCGAATCTCGCCGACTCGTATGGTCTCTCCCGTTTAAACTCGTTTTCATTGTTCACCGAAAGGTTTTTCTTATGTCGAAATGGCATCTCGCTGCCTGTTTATGTATCGCGTCGTTCGGTTTTTCCGCTTCGGCTAATGCACAAAACGAAAAAGCAGCTTCCGGTAAATCAGGTCTCAAAGACCAGAAACAGAAAGTCAGTTATGGAATTGGCTTTAATCTCGGTCAGAACCTGATGCGGGATCAGCTCGATCTGGATCCGCAAGTTCTGGCGAAAGGCATCGTGGATGCCATGACCAAGCAGAAACCCCAGATGACAGAGGATGAAATCCGCGCCACGCTGCTTGCTTTCCAGCAGGAACTGCGTCAGCAGCAGGAAGCCAAGATGAAAAAAGCCCAGGCTGAAAATGTGGCCAAGGGCAAAAAGTTTCTGGAAACCAATGCGAAAAAAGAAGGTGTGAAAACCACCAAGAGCGGACTGCAGTACAAGGTGATCAAATCGGGTAAGGGAAAAACTCCCGGTCCTAAAGACAGTGTTACCACACATTATCGTGGTACTCTGATCGATGGTACTGAGTTCGACAGCTCTTACAAACGCAACGAGCCCGCTACATTTCCTGTCAGTGGCGTGATCAGTGGCTGGACAGAAGCATTACAGCTGATGAAAGAAGGGGATAAATGGCAGCTGTTTATTCCCAGCGATCTGGCCTATGGCGAGCGTGGTTCAGGACCTGATATCGGTCCCAACGAAGTACTGATCTTCGACATCGAACTGCTTAAGGTCAACTGATCTGCATCGACCGATCACTTGATCGGACAGCATCAGACATTCAGCCGACGTGCCTTTGGGTACGTCGGCTTTTTTTATAGACCATCATTTTTACAGACTGCCTGTAGGGATTGCAGGGATTGTCTGGAGTGCGGTGTGCAGTTTTTCATTCCTCTGTGGTGTTTTATCGAAGTCAAAGTTCGTTGAAGTGGTGTTTTGTAAGCTAAGGTTCACGGAGTCTCGCAACAAATTGTGTTGATCTACATACTCCGCCAACTTCAAAAAGTCACTGAGCCATGCCAGATACAAAACAAGATACAGACCAGCTTCTGCAACAGTTTCAAGAGTTACAGGCGCAGCCAACCTGCTCGGAATGTGGTACGTATGAGCCTTGGGGGCTCTCTTCGTGGTGCCCCCAATGTGGTTTCTATCCCAAGCTGGGGAAATGTGTCGGTCAGACTGACATGCAGGGCCAGTCACTGGAACAGCAACCACAGCCTCAGAATATCTGGGAACTGATTCCCGCCTGGGGTTGGGTGTTGGGTGTGGGAACAGTGGCCGCAATCGGTTTGAGTGTGGGCGGGCGTTTTTACTGCGAAGATCCTGGTCAACTCTGTCTGTGGACAATCACCCAGGCGACGGTTGGTCTGATGATGTTTTTAGTCGGTCATTTTATCGCTTATCTGAATGCGGTCTCCCGTTCGGCAGATTTCAGTATCCTGAGTATCATCGTAACGCCATTCAAAATCTGGCGACCCGCGATTCGCCGTTTTCCTCAAGGTGCCTGGAAACTGGATCTGGCTGTCTGGGGGCTGACGCTGGTTGTGGGTGCGTTTGCCATCGTCGGCGGTTTCGAATTCAATTCTCTGTTCAAAGACTGGGGTGTTAAAAAAACAGCCAATGTCAATCTGCTGTCATCAGTCGTTGATCAGTCCAAATCCGCGGATGGTGAAGGTGGCGCAGACAATATCGAAGATGCTTTAAATGACTTTGCCGGTGGTACTGAAGAAGAAGATTCCGCAGCATCAGCTGCCAAAGCAAAAGCCGCTGCCGTTGCTCAGGCTGCAATGCCTGCACCGGAAGAAGAACCCAAACCAGAGCCGGAACCGGTGGCAGAACCTGAAACGGCGCCACGCCTGGAGTCTGACTGTCTGCTCGTCGGCTATTCGGCTCTGCCAAATGGAACCATTGACGCAGTGCTGTTAGCTTCTTCCTATAACAAGCAGCTGGTGTATGCAGGTTATATCCGAGGCAGTGAACTTCCCGAAGACATTCGACTGGAATGGCAGAAACGTCTGCCCCAATTGGAACAGAAACAGCCTTTTGTAAAAACCAGCCAGGTTGCGACCTGGATCAAGCCCAGAATCACTTTGAAAGTGAGTTCTGAAGGCTGGACGGATACGACTCATCGACTGATCAAGCCGCAGTTTGTCTCAGTCCTGCAGGAAATCAGTCTGGATTGAATCAGCACGGAATCCGTAACACAAAAAAGGTCTCGCTGAAGGTATCGGTGAGGCCTTTTTTCCATGTGCGATAGAGGATCTTTTCCGTTCTGAGTCTGGATACCTGTTATCCCAGTGTCCGCCTGCTAAAATAACAGCAGATATTCTTCACTGGAACCAGACGGACAGACAGGCAATGAAACCCGAATTAGAACGTTACAGTCGCCAGGTGCTTTTTTCAGAACTGGGCGAAGCAGGTCAGACGCGTTTAATGCAGAGCAGTGTGCTGTTATGCGGCTGTGGTGCGCTGGGGACCGTTCTGGCAGAAACTCTAGTCAGAGCGGGTGTTGGTCAGATCAAAATCGTGGACCGGGATTTCGTGGAGATCAGTAACCTGCAGCGACAGGTTCTGTTTGATGAGAACGATGTCGCTGCGAAACTTCCCAAAGCGATCGCGGCTGTCGAAAAACTGAAAAAAATCAACAGTGAAGTACAGATTGAGGCTGTCGTAGAAGACATTGACCATACCAACATCCTGAGGCTGGCGGAAAACGTCGATCTGATTCTGGATGGCACGGATAATTTTGAAGTCCGTTACCTGATCAATGATGTCTCACTGGAACTGGGGATTCCCTGGATTTACTGTGGTTGCATCGGTAGTACCGGGCAGACCATGACGATTCTGCCAGGCAAGTCGGCATGTCTGCGGTGCCTGATTGATTCCGCACCCGAACCCGGCAGTACAGAGACCTGTGATACCGCGGGCATTCTGGGTCCAACCGTCAACGTGATTGCGTCGCTGGAAGCCGTCGATGCGATCAAGCTGCTTTCCGGCCAGGTCGAACAGATCAAACCGGTTCTGACGGTCGTCGATGTCTGGGAAGGATCGTTCCGGCAGATGAGTCTTGCCGATCTGAGGGAGAAAGGGGGCTGCAAAGCCTGTCACCAGGGGGAACGAATCTGGCTGAACGGAGAACAGGGGTCCCGTACGACACGTCTTTGTGGTCGCAATGCGGTTCAGGTTTCTCCCGCCGACAAAGGCAAAATTGCGTTTGAAGAACTGGCACTGAAATTACAGAACTCAGGCAGCGTTGACGTGAACCCTTATCTGCTGCGGCTGAATCTGAAAAATCCTGATTATGAAATCAGCCTGTTTCGTGACGGCAGGGCGATCATCAAAGGTACCGATGACCCTGCAGTTGCCAAGACCATCTATGCCCGCTACATCGGCAGTTGAGACATGTTATTCTGCCGGCTGGATTTCAGCCTGGTACTTGAGAAAAGCCTGAACCATTTCTGCGCGGATGCGCAGCATCAATTCACGACTCAATAAATTTGAATGGTCTCTCCCCTGGTGAATCTCCACCACGGCGTCGGCATCGAGTTGTTCCAGCGTCTGCTTGAGCAACTGGGTGGCACCATTCAGGTAGAAGGTGTCCTGGTCTCCCATGAAGACATGAATTTTTCCCGCGAGTTCGGGTGCCAGCTGTTTCCAGTTAGCTTCCAGGATCAGGCGAATATCATATGCTTTCCAGGCATCTGCCACTTCTGCGTTGATTGTGCCGGTTTCCCAGTCGTAGAGCTTCAGCGGTTCTCCGTCAGCACCGCGGGGACTGAACACCGCTTCAAAACTACGGAGCTGTCCGCCATGCCCGAGCACCTGTTCCATTTTCGCGAAAGGTTCGAACCAGAGGATGGGTTGATTTCCTCTGCGGGCGATCGGGCGGGGCTGGTTGTTCGCATCTCGATAGACGTTGCTCCCCGGTTCGTAGATGTTGATCTGCTGGAAGTCGCGAAAATCAACCGGGTCGGGAGCGGTGCTCCAGGTGCCGCCAAAGACAGTGGGATAGGTGACCTGCAGCCAGAGTGACGACCATCCGCCGGAAGAGTGTCCGGTTAAAAATCGCGCGCGTGAATGGGGGATGGCTCGAAATGCTTTTTCCAGCTCTGGTATAAATTCGGTGGTAAACGCTTTTCCGACAGGTCCATTGGTAGCGGAATCAGCAAAGACATGATGCCCCCAGCGACATTGCGGATTGAGAAGTACGCGGATGAATTCAACGCCGCCGACATTTCGTTCTGCAATCGGTGCTTGAGGAAGGCTGCGTAGATGATCGCCGCCAAACCCGGGAATGGAATAGATGACCGGATATTTTCGTTGAGGCTGCTGATAATAACTTTGCGGCAAGATCACGCTGGCTTCCAGGCCTGTCTCCTGACCGTGAAACTGAGACAAAAGAGGAGATCGCATCTGGAAGTATTTGATCCACTGGGTTTCGCTAATCGTTTTTTCCGGCACCAGTTGATCAATGATGAAGGAGGGGATGTTTGCGACCAGGCCGCCGTTCAGCTGATGAGTCTGGCTAAATCCGTTTCCGGGGGCGGTGCCGATTTTGGGATTTGAGTTGTTAAAGCGTGCGACCGCCTGCGCGCGATATCCGGCCAGATCCATTTCTGCTAATGGCTGGGGATATGAGAGTAGTCCTTTGGTTTCAGGTCCCAGCTCGAGCGGTTCGCCTGGCTGCCAGTTGGTCACATCACAGGCAATGAAGGACTCCGGTTGGAACCAGGAAGGTCCCAACCGCGGCTCACGTCCGGATTTGGTAAAAATCAGATAAACGCGGCCCGTGAAAGGCTCAGGATGAATCGATTTCAGGAAACGGACCTGGAAGTGATGTTCGGCTGCTTTGGAATCGTGAGCATCTCCGAAGATGATGACGCAGGCAACTATAAGCAGCAGCAGCGAGTACCGAAATCGTGGATTCATGGGGAATCGGACCTGTCAGGTTGTTTCAAAGTCGAACGCGAGTCAATAAAATCCAGATGGTATTTTAACCCACAAACTGTATAAGAAAAACAGCTTCCCTGAAAGGCGATTTTCACTATGACTGAGAATACTTCCCGTCTGGAAGAACTCATCGCACGTTTAACTCAGGTAGAATCCGTCTTGATGCACCTGCAACACGATGTCGAACAGTTGAATGAAGCTGTACTGCAGCAGAACGCCATCGTGGATACATTGGGAAAGTCTCTCAAACTCCTGGATTCGCGTATGGGAGCGCTGGAAGTGGAAGACGAGGGTCCCGATCCGCTGCAGGACAAACCACCTCATTATTAGACTGTGTGCAGTTTTATAAATGCGTCTCCAGGTCCATTTGAACCGAGTAGATTAGATTGACAGACGCGATAGTTATATGTGATGTATTCCAGTCTGTATTCAGGTCACATCTCTGGCCTCCCCGTTTTTCGCTAAAAACTCTGCCGTGATCAGAGTACAGCTTGAAATGCGAATGGGGATGAATCATGCTTGATATCAACATTGTTACATTTGATATCCTGGAGGGCTGCCATCATGTGCCGGTTATATTCTACTGTCTGCTGTTTCTGTCTGATTCTATTACTGAATTTCAGTTTTACGGAGCAGCTTGCAGCGGCGGATCAGCAGCGTCCCAACGTCGTGATCATTATGACAGACAATCATGGCGAGTGGACCCTGGGTTGCTATGGAAATCAGGATATCAAAACCCCCCACATCGATCAGCTGGCCAAAGAAGGGACCCTGTTCACCCGTGCGTTTGCGAATAACGCCGTCTGTTCGCCGACCAGGGCAAGTTTTCTGACAGGACTGATGCCCTGCCAGCATGGCGTACATTGTTTTCTCAGAACCCGGATTCAAACCGGCCCCGATTCGTTCAATACCCTGGAGGAATTTCAGTCAATTCCCCAGGTACTGCATGATGCCGGTTATGTCTGCGGATTATCAGGGAAATGGCATCTGGGTGATAACCTGTATCCGCAGGAAGGTTTTTCGTATTGGATTACCAAACCGCATGGTGGCAGTGCCGGTTTTTATGATCAGAACGTCATTGAAAACGAGAAAATACGCAAGGAACCAACGTATCTGACTGATCTCTGGACACAACATGGAATCAGGTTTATCAAACAGAATCAGGAGAAGCCCTTTTTTCTGTTCCTGGCTTACAATGGTCCTTACGGTTTAGGTTCGGCGATGAAAGAACCGATTCGCAACCGGTTCAAAGCTGAATATGAAAAAATGACTTTCCCTTCGTTTCCCCGGGAAAAAGCACAGCCCTGGAATTTCAACTACGGAGACTGGATTGGTGACCTGGGGATTATTCGCAAATACGCGGCCGAAGTATCTGCCGTGGATGATGGGGTCGGCCAGATCATGCAGACGCTCAAAGATCTGGGTTTACGTGAAAATACACTGGTAATTTTCACAGCAGACCAGGGATTGTCAGGCGGCCACAGTGGTTACTGGGGCATGGGAGATCACACACGACCGCTGACCGCTTTCGACTGGACCATGACGATCCCGCTTATCTTTTCACAGCCGGGAAAAATTGTCTCCGGAGCACGCCAGGATATGATGGTGGCTAATTACGATGTGTATCCCACGCTGCTGAATTATCTGGGACTTCAGGATAAAATACCTGCGAAGCCCGCAACGCCAGGGCGTAATTTTGCGCCAGTTCTCAAAGGAGAACAGATTCCCTGGGACGAAGTCGTCTTCTACGAATTCGAGAATGTACGTGCCATCCGTACAAAGGACTGGAAGTACATCGAACGGTATCGCGAATCACCGAACGAACTGTATCATCTGGTCACAGATTCACGAGAGCACAGGAACCGGATCGACCAGCCTGCTTCGAAACAGACCAGAAAGGAACTCAAACAGCGACTGGATCAGTTTTTTTCCAAATATGCCGACCCGCAATGGGATATCTGGAAGGGCGGCAAATCCAAGACGATTTTGATGACAAAACAACTCTTTCCTGATTCTTACCTCTATCTCCCCCCCTCAAAGCAATAATTTTTCGGGTCAATTTGTCCACGGGAATTAAATTTGCTCGCATGTGTTCTGTATAGTCGCTATATTCGATACAGACTACATAGATTTCATAGATTGTGCAAATTACCTGTGTTGTTGCATGTTTCAATTATGCATCACCTCTTTTTCTGACTTATGGTTATAAAGTCGGGAAGATTGGGTAGTTCAGGCAGACTCTGCCGGGGCGCAATGTGATCTGGGCCAATTGTTGCATTTCACTTGATGGTGTTTGGTCTCAACTTTCCGATACGTATTTTAACGATCCGTTTTGAAAGTTTGAGCACAACCAGGAGGTACGTGCCATGTCGGTGACCCATTTTACCGCCAAAGAGATTTCTGATCTCGAGACAAAGTCGACAACTCCCCGTTTTTTACATTCCCTGTTTGGTTCAGCGGCCATCATGGCACTGGCTTTTCAGTGGCCGACAACCGCCTGGCCGTTTGTGATCGGCTGCACGCTGGTTGCCGCTTACAGCATGTTCTGCTGGTCGAGTTGTTTTCATGAAACATCGCATCAGGGTATTTGTGGCAAGCCCTGGGTAAGTATCTGGCTGGGTCGTGCTATCGGCACGATGCTGTTCGTCTCATATACTGCCTACCGTGAAGCCCATATCCGTCATCATGCCTACTTGAATAAACCAGGCGACTGGGAATTGTGGCCCTATTCGGACCCCACGACATCCCTGACGTTTCGTCGCATTTTCTGCTGGCTGGAACTCCCGCTGGGATTCGTGACTTCCCCCTTCGTTTACAGCCGCCTCTGCTTCAGCAGGAAAACACCGGTTAAAAATCCCAAGGTGATCAAAACCATGCGGATTGAATACGCAGTGATGGCCGTCGTCTGGGCAGCCATTCTGGGTGCCGTTACCTGGTTTTCCGTCTGGATTCCTTTCCTGATGGCCTGGGTGATTCCTCACTGGATTGCCAGTGTGATTCAGACCTTCCGTAAATATACCGAACACCTGGGGATGCAGAGTTATGATCCCCTGCTGGGTACTCGTACCGTGATCGGATCGAATCTGATTACCCGAATCTGTACTTACATTAACTTTGATATTTTCGTGCATGGTCCTCACCATCGTCATCCCAAAATTGCTCATAACAAGCTTGTGGAAAAGATGGATAATTACCAGGCGGATAATCCCGATACGAAATATCCTGTTTTCACGACTTATATGTCGGCCATCAAACATACCCTGCCCGCTTTATGGAATCCGGGTGTGGGAATGAATGTCGGGGCCCCTGCTCCGAAAAAAGAAAAGTGGCTGGGAGCAGATAACTTTGTAACGGATGTCGCACGCGAAATTCTTTCCGATCGTGACGTCTCCAAAGTCCATCGGGCTTCATAAAGAAATCGAGATACACAAAACGCCCCCTGATCTACTGGACCAGGGGGCGTTTTTTATTTCATAAACGGTCAGGCGTTTATCTGCGGAACAAACCACGACGGAACAGACCACGTCGGGGGACGTAGTAATTTTCCTGAGAGCAGCAGGGATCGGCAGTCTCTTCCGGGGTCAGTTCTTCCCGGACCTTGAGCAGCAGTTTTTTGCTGGCTTTAATGCCGGCGTACTCATCGAGTTTTTTGCCTTCATATTCAATTCCCACATAACCGTGGTAGCCGGCGTCGAGGACGATCTGCATCATCTTCATGTAGTCCGTGTTGATTTCATTTCCGTCTTTATTGAAATCATGGGTCTTGGCACTGACGGCTTTGGCATAAGGCATCAGTTCTTTGACCCCTTTATAGCGATCGTATTCTTCGCCGGTTTTACGGTCGAGCACGAAATTTCCGAAGTCGGGCAGCGTTCCACATTCGGGCAGGTTGACCATTTTCATCACGCCCGCCAGCCAGGCACCATTGGAGGAGAGACCACCATGATTCTCCACCAGCACATTGATGCCGTACTGCATGGCAAACTCGGTGAGTCGACGCAGGCCATCGGCGGCCAGTTTCTGCTGCTCTTCAAAGCTGCCATTGCTGCGGGCATTCACCCGAATGGAGTGGCAGCCGAGTGTTTTGGCAGCGGTCACCCACTTGTGATGATTTTCAATCGCGAGAGTTCGCTTCTTTGCATCAGGATCGCCAAGCGCCCCTTCTCCGTCAATCATGATCAACACATTTTTCACGCCGACAGCCGCGGCCCGCTTGTTCATCTCAGCCAGATATTTTTCATCGTTGGCTTTGTCTTTGAAGAACTGGTTCACATATTCGACTGCTTCGATGCCGAATTCTTCTTTGGTGACTTTTGCAAAGTCGAGGTTATCCAGTTTCCCGCCACGCAATGCGCGATGCAGAGACCATTGGGCCAGTGAAATGTCAAACAGAGGCTGGTTGACTGCAGTGGTCGCCAGAGCGGAACCGGCCCAGCTGGAAAAGGCGAGCCCGGCAGTGAATGCAGATGTTTGTTTCAGAAAGTCACGGCGTGAAGTGATGCGTGTCATGAAGCAGTCTTTCTCTGTTCGATGGGAAAATTTATTGCAGGATCTGGCTTAACTCCAGTCAGTTTCTGCGATTATAAAAACTCAGCTGCAAAGAGACAATCAGAGTTTTCCCTGCATAACAAACAAACCCTCCGGACCACGATAATGCGTCATCCGGAGGGTGTTTCAAGTTTCTAATTTCAGCAGACGATCGCCGTTAATAGCGATAGTATTCAGGTTTGTAAGGACCTTCGACGGGAATGCCGAGGTATTCAGCCTGCTTGTCGCTCAGTTTAGACAGTTTCACACCCAGTTTGTCCAGGTGGAGACGGGCGACTTCTTCGTCCAGATGCTTAGGCAGCATGTAGACGCCGATTTCGTATTTATCAGATTCATTCCAAAGTTCAATCTGGCCGATGACCTGGTTACTGAAGCTGTTAGACATGACGAATGAAGGGTGTCCGGTGGCACAACCAAGGTTAACCAGTCGGCCTTCTGCGAGGACGATCAGAGCTTTGCCATCGGGGTAAACGAACTTGTCAACCTGTGGTTTGATTTCGATCTGTTCGATGTCTTTCCGGTTTTTCAGGTAGGCGACCTGAATTTCGGAATCGAAGTGGCCGATGTTGCAGATGATGGCTTCGTTCTTCATCTTATCAAGGTGTTCGCCACAGATCACATCGCAGCAGCCGGTGGCAGTGACGAAGATATCGCCACGGCTGGCAGCGTCTTCCATCGTGGTGACTTCATAACCTTCCATCGCAGCCTGCAGGGCACAGATGGGATCGATTTCTGTGACCAGAACGCGGGCTCCCAGACCTTTCATGGCGTCGGCACAGCCTTTACCGACATCACCATAGCCACAGACAACAACGACTTTACCGGCGATCATGATGTCGGTGGCACGCTTGATGCCATCGGCCAGTGATTCACGGCAGCCATACAGGTTGTCGAATTTACTCTTTGTGACCGAATCATTCACATTGATCGCAGGCACGCCCAGTTTTCCCTGTTCGTGCATCTGGTGCAGACGGTGAACGCCAGTGGTCGTTTCTTCGGTCAGACCTTTGATTTCTTTCAGCAGTTCCGGGTACTTCTCGTGAACCATGACGGTCAGGTCGCCGCCGTCGTCGAGAATCATGTTCAGACCCTGTCCGTCGGGCCAGAACAGAGTCTGTTCGATACACCAGTCAAACTCTTCGTCGTTCATGCCTTTCCAGGCGAAGACGGGCACGCCTGTCGCTGCGATGGCAGCAGCAGCGTGATCCTGGGTGGAGAAGATGTTACAGCTGGACCAGCGGACTTCTGCGCCCAGAGCGGTCAGAGTTTCGATGAGGACTGCCGTCTGAATGGTCATGTGCAGGCAACCCGCGATCCGTGCCCCTTTCAGGGGTTGATCTTTACCGTATTTTTTCCGGAACGACATCAGACCTGGCATTTCCGTTTCAGCCAGTTCAATTTCCTTACGACCCCAGGCAGCGAGCTTCTGGAATTCTTCTGCGCTGTAATCCTTTACTTTATACGGCAGTGAGTTGGTTTCGGTCGACATTCTCAATCCTTGTTGGTTCAATAGAAAAGGGGAGTATCTAAATTCAATTCAAGCAGCAATCGACTTGAATCATCGTTTTAAAGCTGTTTTACTTGAGCGGAAAAAATCACACTGACCAGAAACAGCATCATCGACTATTATATAATTGAATGGAACGGAGCTGATTCTGTGTTTCTACAGAGTCTTCAATCTGAGGTCATTCATCTCTGAGTCAGGGAAAGGTGATTATCACTGTTGCTTCATCTAGTTCAGGAAGCATAAACTGCCATCATCCGAGTCTGAAATCAACGTGGTCTACCCTGACTGCAAGATAGGCAATACGAACCGGGCTGGCAATAGAAAATACAGGTTTGTTGACCTGCAAAACACATAATTTATACACTACGCTAGCTGGAATCTCTCTCATTTTAGATCCTGACAGGCGAATTTAAACCCTCTGAAGACAAGAAAACCTAATGCGCATCAGTGAATTATACCAAGGTGGAACGTTTGGCCTCTCTGTGGAAATCTTCCCCCCACGCAATGAAAGCGGGGATGCAGAGCTGTTTAAAACGCTGGAAGAGCTGGTTCGTTATCAACCCGCTTTTGTTTCCTGTACTTATGGCGCCGGGGGGTCTACCAGTAAACGAACCATCGAATTATGTGCGCTGATTCAGAATCAGTTACATAATACAGCGACCGCTCATTTTACCTGTGTGAATTCGACCCGGGAGGAACTGGTCGAATGGCTGCAGAATGCCGTCGATGCGGGCATCACCAACATCATGGCTCTGAGGGGTGACCCTCCTGCCGGCCAGGAAACGTTTGTTCCCGCGGATGGGGGCCTGAAATATGCCAATGAGCTGGTATCGCTGATTCGTAAACATTTCCCAGATATGGGTATCGGCGTTGCCGGCTATCCCGAATGTCACCCGGAAGCCTCGGATGCCGAGGTCGATCTGACGAACCTGAAACGGAAAGTCGATGCCGGCGCCGACGCGATTTATACACAACTGTTCTTTAACAACGAACACTTTTATCAATTCCGTGAGCGATGCCTGAAAGCGGGAATCGACCGACCGATCGTTCCCGGAATTATGCCGATCACCGAGTATCGGCGGATCCAGCGGATCATGTCGATGTGCAGCTCCGAGTTCCCCGCCGATCTGGTAGGCCAACTGGAAGCGGCGCAGGATGATCTGGAGGCCCAGTTTGAGATTGGGGTGGAATATGCGATCCGCCAGTGCGAGCAGTTGATCAAAGAGGGTGTGCCCGGGATCCACTTTTATGTCTTGAATCGTTCACAGGCCTGCAAACGGATATTCGATGCCCTCGGTTTTCCGGAGACCCAGGAGAATATTGCGACGTAGTCAAAGAGGCTGCCAGCGTGAATCAGCGCGTCGGCGTGGGTTGCCTGCTTTGAAACTGGTACACCAGATTTTTCCAGGCTGCTGCCTGCTTCTGTTTGCCCAATATTTCCAGGTGATTGGCAATCTCTTGTGCCATTTCAACGTCCGGTGATTCCAGTGCACCGCTGGAGACGATTTTATACAGCTCCCGATGACTGGCGGCCAGCTGCTTGACGCGTTGAAATTTCTCCGCCGCCTCTGCTTTTTTGCCCAGCGCCTGCAGCAGCATGGCTTCCTCCTGCAAATATTTAATCTCTCCCGGATGCAGACGGGAGGCTGCCTGGATAGATTCGAGCGCGGCAGATGTTTCTCCCTGCTGTTGCTCCAGGCGACTCTGCAGCCACAGCCAGCGGTCATCCTGCTGGAGCTGTTGCTGAAAATCCTCGGGCTGGTTTTCTAATTCGGTCACAAGTTGCTGAACCGCTTCCAGTTCTCCCAGTTCAAGATAAAATTCAAAGGCGACCAGCAGAGTTTCCACGTTTTGGGGTTCCGCCTGTCGGGCCGCTTCGAGATAGGATTTTGCCTGGTCGATCTCTCCCAGCTTCCAGTGACAGTAAGCGAGGGCCCGCATGATGGAAGGTTGTCCCGGTTCTTTCTCATTAATGCGGTTCAGCAGTTTGATCGATTCCTGCGCAATCGGGTTTTTATGTTCGGTATTCAGCAGATGATACAACTGGAGGAACTGGTTCGGGCAGGTCTCCAGGCTGCGCTCCAGCAGGTTTTCCAACTCTCGCAGACGAATCTGGTTGAAATAGATCCACTGCAACTGTGTGACTGCTTCCTGTGAATCCGGAAACGCAGCCAGATGTGCTTTTAAAGTGCGTTCGGCCTCGGCCAGCTTAGCGGTGTTTTCATAACTGCGTGCCAGCGCAAAGGAGGACCGTCGGTAATCGGGAAACGTTTCGTTCAGTTGAGAGAGCGACTCAATCGCCGCCGGATAATCTTTTTTCACGAAGTAACATTCACCAGCCAGAAGTTGTGCGCGTGGCTGATCGGGTTCGAACCAGCGGAGCCACTCGAGTTCATTTAATGTGGCATCCGGCTTCCCTTCTGCCAGGAAGCGTTGTGCGCGACTGAGGGTGACACGCGCATTGGATCTCACGTTCCAGCCGACAAACAGGAAGAGGCAAACAGGCAATAGAACCAGGAGTACTGCCAGCGTGATGAGAATTCGTTTTTTCAAACGTCAAGTTCTTTCGGACAGGTGTCAAAATGTTACTGATCAGAGCGTCGTGTTTCAGATTTTCAGTTTACGCGGGAAGTGGACCCGCTGCAATCAGGGAATCCGGGGATCGGCTAAAGTTGTGACTTGAAACGGGGACGCGTATGATGGAATCTCTGTGCCGAACCATTCAGCGCGAAGGCGTTTTTGCTCAACCCAAATTCAGGAACTGATGACATCATGACAAAGCCGTTGAATTTCAAACAGGAACTGACGTGCGTTTTCGGGCAGCCGGTGGCAGAGAACCCGACCCAGTGCATGATCGAGGCGGCTTACAAAGCCTGTGGTCTGGAATGGCGGTATCTGACGATTGAGGTCGCGCCTGAAAATCTGGAGTCGGCGGTTGAAGGGTTGCGGGCAATGGGCTTTCGCGGTGCGAATCTGACGATTCCCCATAAAGTCGAAGTCATTCAATACCTGGACGGCATCAGCGATGCGGCGGCGATGATGGGAGCCGTCAACTGTATTGTCCGCCAGGGCGATCACCTGCTGGGTGATAATACGGACGGCAAAGGTTTCGTGCAGTCATTAAAAGAAGTAACCGATCCGCAGGGGAAGAAGATCGTGATGTTTGGTGCCGGCGGTGCAGCCCGGGCCATTGGTGTGGAGACGGCGCTCGCGGGAGCCGCAGAAATTACCATCGTCAATCGCAGTGCCGAGCGCGGCGAAGCGCTGGTCAGGCTGCTCAATGAAAAAACCGAAGTGCGCACCCGCTTCGAACTCTGGGACGGTAATTATACATTGGCCGATGATGTCGATGTCGTGATCAACGCCACGTCGATTGGCCTGTATCCCGATGTGGACGCGGTCTTCCCACTCGATTTCAGTTCACTCAAGTCGAACATGATCGTCTCAGACGTGATCCCCAATCCTCCCGAAACCCACCTGCTCCGCGAAGCAGCGAAAATCGGCTGTCCGACGCTCGACGGCCTGGGCATGCTGGTTAACCAGGGCGTGATCGGCTTCCAGCTCTGGACCGGCGTGGACCCCGATCCCAAAGTGATGCGGGCCGCGCTGGAAGAAGTGTTCGGCGTCTGAAAGAAACGCAGAATCATTTCAACAGGATCGAATCCCCCAAAATTCAGGGTGGGCCCGAATATAATTCGGGCCGAGCGCAGCGAGCAGGAGGTCATGGCTGACACGTTCGAATCAGAGCCATGTTTCCTACCTGCTCCAGGCAGAGTAAGGCTAAACTGATCAACAGACAATGTTCACACTACAACTTCCTGTTGTCTCCGACAACACCGAATTTCATTCGGTGTTACCCACTAGATTGGTTGAGTTGAAATATTTCTTGATTAAAATAAAGGTTCCAGGAACCAAAAACAGGTTCGGGGCAACCCGTTTCGGGAGGTTTCTCGGGGTTTGTATCAGCACCGTCGGACAAGCCGACGTTGGCACACGCACGTCTGATCCGATAGGGGATATTGCAACTAATAGAGGGGTTTTCGTGTGCCACGGACCGGCTTGTCCGGCCGTGCCGAATGGGTATAGGAAGCCCGATTATGGATAGTACGTGATAGCTGCGACCTCCTGCTCGCTGCGCTCGGCCCGAATTTCATTCGGGGTTACCCTTTTTTCTTATGGCTGGTTTTGGGTTTTCGTGGTCGAAATTTCTGATTGGGGTGTCTCAGCTGTTCCCATTGTCCGCTATGCCGTGTTGATCGTCGCCAGGCGGGCTGACACATGGGACAGCCCCTATCGGCAAGGCAGGTCGGATGTGTTGTTCTGAATTGTGCGCTTGTTCTGTCAGTTTCCTGTTCGCTGCGCTCACCCCGGATTGCATCCGGGGTTACCCTTTTTTACTTTCACGTTAGCCGCGGTTTTTGTGAACGGGATCGGAAAGCCGGAGGCAAGGGTTCAATGGCTCATCGGGAATGTTCTATGGTGAATATCGATGACAGCTTTTTGAACCTCCTTTTTAATCTTCGAGTGGTTCGGGATTTTCATCTGCGGGGACTGGGGCGTTTCTTTTATAATGCTTTGGAAAACGTGTATGGAGACGTTAATACCAGCACTGTCGGGCAAGCCGACAGAGGCACCCGCACGGGGGAGAGGATATTGAAAGTTTGTTATTGTTGTGGAGTTCATTCTGGTGTTCGATCTGTGGTTCAGTGGTCTGTGGCTTGTTGCATTGTGACTATTTTGTGGAAAGGCGTGGGGAGGTCAACGGGAATGAACAATAAAATGTGGCGATGGGCGTTGATAGGGGGCCGATGTTTGGCGGTGCTGAGGTGGTGCCGGGACGAAAGCCTGCGATGTGGGGCGACCCGCAGGATCACATCACGAACCGGTGTCATTTCAGGCAGTGCAAATCTGGAAAAAACAGGCCCATTTGTAGTGAAGAATACAAACAAGTGGCCCGTGTTTCGGTGCACTGTAAACTGGGCACGCGCGCGACCCAGATCAACGCTTATCGCCAGTGGCGCGACGGGGTCAAGTTCAGTTTGAGCAGTCGCGGTGACCCGATTTTCACAGTGCCGTCTATACAGTTGATTGTGAAAGGGATAATGAGGGAGAGAGAAATGCAGATTCGCACCAAAGTCATTATATCACTGATCCACCAGGGGCAGGTGTTGCTCTCTGAGGGGTTTGATCCCAGCAGGAAATTCCAGTTTTATATTCCCGTCGGCGGAGGCGTCGAATTTAGAGAAAGGCTGCAGGATGCCGCTGCGCGGGAGCTGTTTGAAGAGCTGGGGCTGAAAGATCAGACGCTTGAGTTCCTCAATTTTCATGAGTCGATTTTCGAATTTAATGGGGTTCCCGAACATGAAATCATGTATCATTATCAGTGCCGCATCTCTGATTCTGTGAAAGCTGCTTTGCTGGCAGAAGGGATTGAGTCGGATGGCGCGACGTTTAAGGTGACCTGGTTTACGGGTGAAGAACTGGCTGCGATACGGAAGGGACTGGTGCCGCCGAAGATCTATGATGATTTGTGTCCGGTGCTGTTACAGGATGATTGAGGGAATCAGGCAGCTCACAGTCGCTCCTTTCAAGTAAGAACTTTTGAATCGAGTCCAACAGCAATGAAAAAAATGGATCTGTATCCTGCGTTAATCAACTGGCCGTTTCTGATCATGGGATGTCTGATCGGAGCCAGCGGCGGAGGCCTGATTGTTCTGCTGGTGATTGGTTACGAACTGATTCGCGTACAGAGAATAATCAATACGCTGGCTGATGACGTGACCGCCGAGATCATTCGCTCGTATTTTACCAGAGACAATGCCTATCACTGGATTCCCTGGCGCGACCAGGTGCGGGGGATTAATGAAGAATCATACACGAAAAATCAGCCAGAACGTGTCTGAGCTTTTGTAAACGGGAAAACCCCAGATTTTTCCGACCGCTTTAATGCCTTGATGGAAAATCAGAAAGGAGTCTCTGATGTTGAAAAAAGTAACGTTTCTGATGTGTCTGCTGATCACCGGTTTCACCGTTGTAAATACACCGGCTGCAGATGATTCAAAAGAAAAACAGATCTTTACGATCAAACTACTGGAGCAGACTCAGTCCGGGAAGGTGAAACGGCTGTTGGACTGTGACGTGCAAGTGAACCCCCAGGGAAAGATCCGTTCTTTTTCCGGCGGTCTGGAGCCAGGATTTCAAGGGGAACAGGAGCTGAAGTTTGGCGTCTGGGTCAAGGGGACAATCAAACCGGCGGAGAATGGAAAGTACCGGACGCTACTCAAACTGCGTTGGACCGAACGCGTCTCTCAGCTGAAAGGAACACAAGAGACAGGCACCCAGCTCACCAAAACCGAGGCAGTCGAAATCCGGACATTTCTGGAGAAAGGGAAAACAAAACGACTCAGCTGCGGCGGTCTGCAGGCAGTGGAATTACGTCTGGATTGATGTTGCATTTAACAGAAATCAAAAATCATAGTAGAGGTACCAACGTGAAACAGTTTCCCATTACCCGTAAACAATACTGGATATTTCTTATTGTGTTCTCCTTGTGTGCCCTGCTCGGCTTTGCGAGTCTGATTGTGGGCGAAATCTTTCTGCCGCGCAATGTTGGCGGGATGGAAGGCAGGATGGCGATGTACCGTTCACTGGGACTGTGGTCGCTTGCCTGGCTGGGGATTGCGGTCTGGGCCGGTTACCGTCTGTGGACTGGTGTTTCAAAGGGAAGAGAGTGACAATTTTGAGTCACAGAGTTTGCTCTGTGGATTTGTTGATCTGATTGAATTTACACATTTTTCATTGGAGTCATCGGGAACATTATGGCATGATATTCGGATGTCTCTATTCGATGAAGGTTCAGGAACAGAAAAAGGACTCCGATGAAATTTCTGCTGACAGGTATCATGCTGCTGTGTTGTTTTCATTCCACCGTTTCAGCAGACAGTTTCACAATCGGTGATAAAAAAATTGAAGTCCCGGCTCCGGCAGGCTATGCGCGGGTGACTCCTGACATGGGGGACGTTTATCGCCTGGCGCGCAATCTGGCCGATCCTGCCAACGATCTGCTGGCCTATTATATTCCCGAATCAGCTGTCGCCGCAGCGAAAGCGGGACAAATGCCGCCCCTCGACAGGACCTTCATGCTGAAGGTGAATAAAAAACTGAAAACCGCAGAGCTGGGTACCGGGGATTTTGCAAAACTGAAAGAAGCAGCGATCCAGGAAAACAGGAAAATTACAGAGACGTTGAAAAAGCAGTTGCCCGATCTGTTTGATAAATTGAATCAGGGAATCAGTAAAGAGTTCGATATGGATTTTGCGATGAAGGTTTCGCAGGTGGTGCCCCTCGACCCACATTACGATGTCCCGAATGCAATGGCATTCTCCATGTTCGTGACTTACAACGTGTCCGCGGCGGGAGAGAACTTGGATGATGTGGTCTGTTGTACGACGACCTTTCTGGATACAGACGGCAAAGTTCTGTTTCTCTATTGCTATGCGCCTCAGGATGAACTCAGCTGGACGCAAAACGCTGGCAAAGACTGGGCCGAATCGGTGATGGCCAGTAACCCTAAGCCCCCGACAGGTACAGTCGAAGGAGGCGGTTTCCGTAAATACCGGGGTATGGTGAAGTGGATTATCGCCGGCGTTGTCTTTTTACTGATCTCCGTGTTTAAGGGTCGGGGCAGCAAATCTGCTTGAGCTTCTGACAGGCTGAACCGAACACGTTCCCTCGGGAGCGTGTCATTGATTTACGTGTTTGTAACCGTCTTCACGTAGGGATTGTAGAAGACAAGACCGTACTTCAAATGTGTTACTTCCTTTGACGAGTCCCGAATCATGGGCTTCAGAGTCAGACAAATTGAATTAGATGATCTCGCTGGATTTCGCGCAGCGCTGCAACGCGTGGCAGCGGAAAAGAAATATCTGCTGACCGTCGAGCCCCCTTCCCTGGAGAACATGGAGGCGTACGTCAGACATAACGTCGAACAGAATCATGCCCAATACGTGGCCGTGATCGAGCAGCAGATCGTGGGCTGGGCCGACTCATTCCTCACGTGCGCGATTCCGTCAGACATGTGGCGCGACTGGGCATGGGAGTCCTCCCTGAATTTCGAGGCCAGGGAATCGGTAATCAACTGCTGGAACGCGCGATGGCACATGCCTGGGAACAGGGATTGAAACGGCTGGAGCTGGAAGTGTTTGCCGATAACGAAGTCGCGCTGAACCTGTATCGCAAACACGGTTACCAGGTGGAAGGCGTGAAGCGGTTCGCGAGATGCCTGGACGGGGTCTATCAGGATATTGTGATCATGGGCCAGTATCGAGTCTGAGGATTTACTTGTGACTCAACGATTCGATGTAGGGCAGCTCTTCGATGTTGCCTAAGCCGAAGACCTGCAGGAAGCGGGCGGTGGTGATGTATTTGACTTCCGCTTTTTTATCTTCATTGCGTTCGATGGCGATCAGTTCGCGTCTGAGCAGCTGGCGGAGGATGCCGTTGGCTTTGTCTTTGCCTGCTTCGATAATCTGCTCTTTACTGATCGGCTGCTGATAGGCGACGAGCGCGAGGACTTCGAGGGCATCCTGTGAGAGCTTGACTTCTTTGGGACCGAAGCCATACACGCGGTTGCGAATGCGTTCGAAGTCATGCCTGAGGATGAGGCGGTAGCCCCCTTCTTCCATGCGGATCTCATACGGTCGCGCCTCTTCGATGTACTGGCGGTTAAGGTCATCCAGTAAATCATCGACATAGGAAGAAGAATACTCATCGTTGAGCAGTGAGCAGAGCTTTTTGGTCGTCAGTGGTTTGCCGCCGACAAACAGGGCGGCTTCGATGATGTGACGTGGAGGAATGCGGACTTCGCGCTTTACCGATGTACTGCTGCTTTTCGGCTGCTCGACGGTTTCTTCGGCCGCCGGTTCGTCTGGCAGTTCCAGATCCCGTTCAACGGCTTCGATGGCTTCCAGCGTCCGTTCGTAATCGGCGTCGATCTCTTCATCGACCTGACTGCTCGCAGCGAAGGCGGCCAGAAAGTCGTCTTCGTTGGAACTGGTATCGTCGTTGACGGGTTGTTGTTCTTCTTCAGACATCCCCTCAATCCTTTCAGGGAATCAGACAGTATCGCTCAGAGTGCCAGACAGGTGATCAGCGAGTCTTTACAGAGTATCAGTCATTCAAAGCCAGCACATACGCTTCCCAGTCCGCCTGCTTTTGCCGGGCGGCTTTGAGCTGGGCCGGGTTATTGTGCATATTAGCTTCAATTTCATCAACCTTTTTCTGGCATTTGGGACAATGGGCGAGATGAACCTGCATCTGTTGCTCGGTATGCTGGTCGAGCTGATGTGCGAGATAGTCATTCGCATAGTCAAGGGCCTGCTGGCAGTTAATGCCTCCGGGCATTTTTTTGCCGGCAATCTGATCGCCGGAGGAGCCCGCGGAGCCCGAAATCTGATACATGCCGACGAATCCAATCAGGCCGACGACCAGGCAGACCGTCAGGATCTCGGCACCGGTGATCAGGTGGCTGATCTGCTTACGTTTTTTCATCGCTGACACAAACTGACACAGGTCACCTGGTGCGCAGTCGCGCCATTCTGTTTCGGTATCGATTGAGGATGGAGTTGGGTTGTTTTTGTTCATGTTCAAACCTCCTGCTACATCAGCAGGAATTCTGCTTTCTTTCTTTTGTGGGACTTTTCCCCTGCTTTTATTATCGTAGCCAGTGCCCGTATGATCTGTGAGATAGCATACAGTTTCCCTGCATTTCAGCTGACTGTGGGGAGAATGGCGGGATTTATTTCAGGCTTCGGCTCCTCTTAAGACGAATTCACCCGACTGATCTGGTTTCGACTGGAAGGCGGGTGTCAGTTTAAAATCAATCGAATGTGCCAGGTACCGGGCTTTCCGTAAGATAATGTGTCGCTTCTGGATGTCGATGCTGCGTTCGTCCTGAAGTTCGCCCAGCAGCACGGTCACGGTTTCCCGCGTGCTGCCGATGATGCTGGCCAGTTCCTGATGCGAGAGCTTGATGTTGATCAGAATTCCTTCATTGGTGAAGCGTCCATATTTTTCTGCTAACTCGAGCAGTAAATGAGTGAGACGATCGCGGTTTGAGCGAAACAGTAGCGATTTAAGGCGCTGTTCGATCCGTTGTCGCCTTAAGCCCATCAGCTTGGTCACGCCCAGCGAGACGGTCGCGTGATGTTCCATAAGATCCTGAATGATCTGCCCCGGGATGCGGAGAATCGAGGCTTTGAGCATGGCTTCTGCATATTCTTCGCGTTCACCACCACCCAGGATGGCCAGCTCGCCGAAGAGTTCGCCGGGTTCGATCAACGCCAGCAGGGCCTGTTTTCCTTCGGTTGTCAGATGATAGAGTTTGATTCTGCCGGACAGGAGCAGATAAACCGAATCGCTGCTTTCTGTGGGGAGGTAAACCATATTTCCGCGTGCAAAATTCCGAACCGAGGAATTACGTTCGACATGCGCAATCTGATCCTGACTCAAGCGTTCAAAGAGATCGCAGTTCTTCAGATACCAGAAATTTTTGTCCATGGAGACGAACCTTGCCCTGTTTCCGTTCACAGGGAATGACATGAGAAAGCCAACAGTGATTGTAGATTCCGGAAATCGCGTGCACCGTCTGCTACCTAATATACAGCGTGAGAAGAGGTTTTGAGAACCCCCGTTTTACTGAAACGGGCTATTTTTTGAGTTTGCATTGATTTTACACAAAGCGGAAAACGGATCAATTTTCGCCGGAATCCTGTTTTTGCAGGAGATCCTGCACGATTTTGCGTGGTGCACCGATTGGCAGAACATGGATGGTCCCCGTGTACTGCCGGGAATCGGGATTGGCGAAACCTTGTTTTTCGGCGACGAAGGTCGCGGTCTGATGGGCGTGAATACATTCGCCCAGTGGTAGTCCGGTATCGCAATCGAGGCCTGAAGGCAGGTCGACCGCCAGCTTGAAACCCGGTGCCTGATTGATGATTGAAATCGCGGTGGCGTAGGGTTCGCGAATTGTGCCTTGCACGCCGGTCCCCAACAGGGCATCGACAATCCAGTCGGCTGAATTGAGGAATTCACAGAATGCGTCCGGCTGATCCAGGTCGGGATCAATGTGCATGTCGATTTCCATGCGTCGCGCCACGTGAAAATTGATGGCGGCGTCCCCTTTGAGTTCTGAGGGATCCGCCAGCAGATAGATTTCGACAGGCATGCCGGCGTTATCGAGATGACGGGCGATGACAAAGCCGTCGCCGCCGTTATTGCCTTTGCCAACACAGATTTTCACGGGTCCCGTTGCTTTCAGAGAGGTAAGCAGTTCGAACACGCCACGGCCGGCGTTCTCCATGAGGGCGACGCCGGGTAAGCCGAATTCCTCGATGGTGCGCTGGTCAACACTGCGTACTTCGTCGCGGCTGAGTCTGTCGACAGGGGTCATTTTTCTCCTCGAATTCTGATTCTGACTTGATTGAGCAATGAAAAAAGGGTGAAAAATCGATCAAAGTAAGTTTATTATCAGTGGTTACGGGGTTTTCAACAGAGGGAAATTGAATTACGATCTCCGAGGACGCGGGCAGCACTTCTTCCCGACCTCTTTTCAAAATGGAAATCTCAGTCTCCAAACAGGATACTTCTGGAGAGTCAGCAGTGATAGATGAATATTCTGATCGATGGGCTCTGATTACGGGTGCTTCATCCGGAATCGGCCTGGAGTTTGCGCACCGGCTGGCTGCCCGGGGAATGCATCTTGTGCTGACGGCCCGACGTAAAGAGAAACTGGAAGAACTGGCTGCAGAACTGCTGACCCGGCATGGCACAAAAACCGAAGTGGTTGTGCTGGATCTTTCCGAGCAGGAGGCCCCTGCCCGACTGTATGACGAAGTCAAAGCGCGGGGCGTGCAGGTTGAGTTGCTGATTAACAATGCGGGTTTCAGTGTGGTTTCTGATATCGCAGCGACGGATCGGGAACGGGTGATGCAGATGGCCCGACTGAATATTGGTGCCCTGACAGACCTGACTTATTTTTATCTGCCCGAGATGATGGAACGGGAGCACGGGGGGATTATCAACATCGCCTCGGTTGCTGCGTTTCAACCGGTTGCCTACATGTCAGCTTATGCGGCCAGTAAAAGCTATGTGCTGCATTTCACAGAAGGCCTCTGGGCCGAAGCCCGCGATAAAGGTGTGACGGTAACGGCCCTTTGCCCGGGAACGACGCAGACCGAGTTTTTTGATGTCGCCGGTGTGGAAGGCTGGTTGAAGAAACATCGTTATCAGACCGTTGACCAGGTGGTCAAAACCGGTCTGAAGGCGCTGGAGAAGAAGCGGCAGTACACGGTATCCGGCTGGGGTAACTATTTTCTGTCGCTGCTGGTACGCATCGCGACCCGTCGCACGGTGGTGGTGGAATCCATGAAGTATTTTCGACCGCAGCCCCCCAAAGAGAAAAAATAGCGCGCATGTACACTTTGTCGCTGCCTGCGAGCAGGGGTTCGCGTTGAAGTTTGCGTTTTTTTAGTTGATTTTGCTTTGAAAACAGCCCGCCAAGTTGACGATCTGGCGTGGCGGGCAGTATAACTGTCGTTCCCTATTTTGGAATTTGTCGCAGAAGGTATATAAATGGCTTCCAAATCGAAGATTGAAAAACAGAAACGAAACGCAAAACTGGTTGAAAAGTACGCCGCTGTACGGGCAGAACTGGTTGCAAAAGGTGATTACGAAGGGCTTGCTAAACTGCCCCGTAGTTCCAGCAAAACCCGTCTCCGCCGTCTGTGTCAGCTGACCGGACGTCCCCGTGGCAACTATCGCAAGTTCCAGATTTCGCGTATCGCTCTGCGGGATATGGCTTTAGATGGCCTGATTCCCGGCATGAAGAAATCAAGCTGGTAAGCTGATCGTTCCCACGAGGTCGAAGAGTGTGATCTTCGATTCCAGCCAGCAACAGGAAATCAGCGTCGCCCCGGCTTTCGGGTGTCCCTAGTTTACGGCGCATGAAAAAGGAAAACAGAATGTCAGTCGGTTTATCACGTAAAGAGATTGTCAAACGGCGGAAAAAACGAGCTCGTCTGAAAAAGAAGCTCAAATGTCGGTTCTGCCCGGATGGTAACATTCCACGTCCCGTCTATGTCGATTACAAGGATCTGAGAACACTGCGTTCTCTCCTGGATCGCGAAGGACGTATTCTGCCTCGTCGTCGCACAGGCACCTCAGCCCTGTATCAGCGTGCTGTGCGTAAAGCCGTGCTGCGAGCTCGCTTCATCGGTCTGCTGCCTTACGTTGCAGAAGACTAAGCTGCGAAGCGAAAAAACGATAAATAAAAAAGCTCTGGACCAGATCAGTCCAGAGCTTTTTTGTTGAGTTTGTTGTCGACTGGATTCCGCGAGGCTTACCAGTGCAGGCCGGTCGGAAAAGAATCGGTCTGAAACGCATCCAGCAGACTGTGTTCGGATTTGTCTTTCTGATCGATGGTTGCTTCCGCACACGATTCTTCGGTTTCCCAGATGACGACTTTGACAGCCTGGACGCCCAGGTCGTTGAGCAGGTTCGGGCAGACTTCATCCAACAGGTAGCGGGCCATGTTTTCCGCCGTGGGATTGTAGGGCAGTACGAAGTACTTGGTGGGCTCGACCATGCGGATCGCGTTCAAGCCGTTCTCGTCCTCGATATTTAGCAGGAAGCCGTGATCCCAGTTTTCATCGATCCAGCCTTTGAGCAGGCTTTTGAGGTGCGCAAAATCGATAATGCGTCCGACCGCGTCTGTATCGGGACCGGTGACATAAAAGTCGGCCACATAATTGTGACCATGAAAAAACTGGCATTTCCCTTCATGGCGGAATAAGCGGTGACCCGCATTAAACTTGATCCGCCGCATGATTGTCATACCCATGATATTATTTCGACCTCGTAATAAACGTAATTCGTAATACGCTGATTGATATTATTAACTGTCCAGCAGAGATTTCATGCCCTGCGTCATCACGGCGTCAATACCGGGATCGCAGAAGGCCACACTGACTTCGTAGCCACCTGCGGGATATTCTTCCGCGACGGGAATGTACCAGGGTCCGCCATCTCCATAAGCGGCTGTTGCGATAAACTGATCAGGCTGAATGCTCTGTGCACGCAACTGGTACTCGATAAAGCTCTCCGCCGGCAGGTGCAGCGTTTTGATATCATTCATCTGCAGAGAACTGAGTGTAATCGGAATTTTCTTCTCGACCCGTTGTAACCAGGCCAGCGTGTAGGAGGGTCGATTGCGATTCACAACGCTGTTGTCTTTGTTGGAAATTGTCTTCGTCAATTCTTCTACGCTGAAAGTGCTGCGAACGGGAGGTAAAATGTCATGTGTTTTCCAGGTCAGCTGTCCGACCGGTTCCGGTTTGAGCCCTTTTTCGGAAGCGATAATGCCATCATAGATGCGCTTTGCCAGAATCCCCCGCAGGGGTTTGGTGCCATCGTTGTACTTGCCGGCTGATACATTCCCGGCACAGCCTGTGAAATAAATGTGTGTGCAGCCTGGTTCTTCCTGCTGACGCTGTTTACGGGCGATACCGGTGAAGTCACTGCTGACGCGTCCGTCGCCGTAATAGCTCATGGGATGCGTCGAATAGTAATGACAGGAGACCAGTTTTTTGTCTTTGTTGTAAAAGGCGATCGTTTTCAGGAATGGATCGATAGTCCCTTCGGTCATGCTTCGCAGGGTCTCGTCTTTGCAACTGCTACCTCGCATGCGGACAATTTTCCCGTTTTTGTCGCGGTCAATCCGACGGTTGGAGGCGACCTTGTCGACTTTCCCCTGGCTGTGTGCAACATGCGTTACGGGCTCTGCTTTGGGAAGGGCCGCGGTGACTGCTTTACGGGCTTTGTCCAGACATTCATTGAAGAAGTCGAGCTCGACGATGTGCGGCAGGTCACCTTGTTCCAGGATGATCTGTTCGGCGTTCAGGCAGGCGAACGGCGCGTTATGCTGATGCACACACTGAACGGCCACCCGATCAATGGTGGTACCGGCAGCTTCAGCCAGCGCAGTGCGCCAGGCGATATGAGCGTCATTCAGCAGCCCGGTCCAGTCGACGGCGCAGACGACAATCGGTTTGCCGGCTCCCAGCAGAACGTAGCCGATGGCTTCCAGTGAATCGTCATATCCTACGACCGGTTTGATCCAGCCGCCGCAGAGGGAATGCCCTTTGGGAGGAGAAACATCAAACCGGAAGGCCGCGATATGCAGATTCGGATTGCGGGTTGTGTCTGCCTGATTCGCGCAGGCCCACTCATCAAGGGAAAATGCAGTGCCTGTCGCAGCCAGGGAGGCAGCGAGAAAGTCACGTCGACTGAATTGGCTCATAGGTCACCTGTGTTCGTGGTACAGTTTACAGTTTGGTCGGATTGGGAGCGTCTCCGTAGACATCTTTGGGGTCGAATACTTTTTCTGTTTCGGTGAACTCCAGTGCCAGGCCTTTTTCTTTCGTCTCTTCACCCACGGGCACGCGGCGGTAGAAACAGGAACGATAGCCTACGTGGCAGCTGGCTCCGCCTCCCATGACATCGACCCTTAACCAGATGGTATCCTGGTCGTCGTCAATCAGCAGAGCTTTGACTTTCTGTACGAGCCCGCTGGTGGCACCTTTGTGCCAGAGTACCTGTCGGCTGCGGCTCCAGTAAACGGCTTCGCCCAGTTCGATGGTTTTTTTGAGTGCTTCCTCATTCATATAAGCATGCATGAGCAGTTCACCCGACGTAAAGTCGGTCGTTACGACAGGAATTAAACCGTCTTGATCAAATTTGGGGGCCAGTTCATTTCCTTCTTCCACCTGCTCGACGGTTGTCCGTGCCGCGAATTGAATTCCATCTGACATGATTTTGTCTTTCCTCACTTCAATTTAATCTTTTGTCTGTCTGTGGAGAGAATCTCCACTTCTTACTACCCGTAAAACGGGGTCTTAACTGATAGCAGAGCCATTTGCGGATTCGTTTCTGAAACCGGTGATTGCTCTGGTCTGGATAACGGGATATTCCCGGGACGGGATCTGGTTCCCTCCACGGGGAGTTTTGAATCTGTGTGACTGGTAACATCATACGCAATGGCTGCGGTCAGACACACGTTCTCGGGCGCTCTTCAAGCGGAAATTAGCAGATTTCCTGCGTTGAGGTACGGATTTCCTACCCTGAAATAGTAAACCTAATGGTGAGGCAGGTCAGTAGTTTGATGCGGGATTTTGAGAGGTTTCACAGAATAATCGGCTGTGAAGTCGATGTGAGTGTACATGCGCGATCTTTATCAAAATCTGTGAGAGCTGTTTGTGGGTGATGTGTGAGTTTAGACAGCTGATTGACAAAGAAGTTCGCCTTGATTTTGAAATCAGTTCCGGCTCGATTTCTTACTGTAAATCTGTGACATTTCAGAAATACGGGTTTTGATCAGTTTTCGCAGTGAGGGGGGGGAGATCACTTCCGCCTGGTTCCCGAAACTCAGCAGCCAGTCAGTCATCTGTTCCAGGTCACCAACGCGTGCCCGGAATTCGATGGCACCCCCTTTGAGCTTACGGATTTCCTGTGACTTGTCCCAGATGATCTGTGAGACAGTCTGAGCAGCCTGGCTTTCAAAGCGAATTTTCACAGAAACGGTTCTGGATGACTGCCGCACAGGATCCCAGGAATGGTCGAGATAGCGGTCGAGCTTAAAGCGGGAGGGTTTTTTGAATTTTTCGTCGAGCAGTTCAGATTTGATCATTTTCTGAATCGGAAATACTTTGATCCCCCGATCGACGGAGGAGCGTCCTACTACATACCACTGGCGATTCGAATAGAGCATATGGTACGGGCTCAGCATGGTAGAGGCTGTTTTTTGCTCGTTCGGGCAGACATATTGAATCCGCACGTTTTGTTTTGATGTGACTGCTTTCAGAATGGTTTTATAGTGCAATTCGTTCCGCAGCGACGGATTGCAGGGTGTGAGCCAGATAGATATGGACTGAGCCGCTTCAATCACTTGCTCGCGCAATGCGTCGGGTAAACTGCTGAGAATTTTGGCGGACGCGGTATGTGCAATGCCATCCAGTGGCAACCCCACGATGGTTTTGTCGAGATCCTGGCTGAGCACAAACAGGGCAAGGACTTCTTCGAAGGTGAGGTCTTTAAACGGGACAATGGTTCTCCAGGGAAGCTGATATCCCTGTTTCTCATCATCGTACAGAACGTAGATCCCCGATTCCTGAAGCGTTTTCAGGTCGCGAAAGACGGTCCTGCGACTGACTTCACATTCGCTGGCAAGTTGTGCAGAGTTGTAAACACGTCCCGACTGTAACAGCGCAATCAGTCTTAGAAGACGAGGAATTCGTCCAGCCACCATTGATTATCTTTTGTATGCTTTCCACAGGCCTGGTCAGTGGCGGGTGTTCAATCCCGAAAACTCAGTGTGAACTGTCTGCGCAGGTCTGACAAAATGGAAGTATCGTCAGCGCAAAGACAGCTCAACATCAGGAAACAACAATCGATGGAGATGGACATCGATACTGGTATTTTTGTGTGAAACAAGCGTCAGCGATGAATCAAACGAAAGTTATGTTTAAAACTAGCACCTGTTTATGGAAATGCATACTGAAATTCGTAAAGGTCTTTTCAAAAAATTGAAGGACCAAATTCGCAGTCAGCGGAAGCTGTGCAATCAGGGCAATGCGTGCATTTGTTGTTTCAGGATGCATCGCTTTTGGCGGTAACGTCTCCCAATCTGCTATACTCGCTTCAATTGTTCCTGGAGACGCTATAGCAACACGGAACACAGTCAGTGCTCACTCTACAAAACTGGTGGCGGGCATGAACTCAACCTCAAGGTTTTTCTCAGTGTCAGCAATCGGCAGCTCTTGCTGTGTGGAAGAAACCTGTTTAATCCTGGGCTGAGGCGCCGGTGGTTCCGACTCGAGCGCGATTTTCACCGCGTTCTCGATGTCGGACTGGACAAACGGGTTTCGACTTTGAGTATCTTCGTTGAGTTGCAGACGTGCTTCCGGTTCGCCTGACGTGGCAGGTGCCGGGGGAGCATATTCCGGGGTCATTCCCGGTTCCGGAACTGGCAGGATATCCGGTGTCATCCCTTCCTGTCCTGAGGAGAACGATTGACCTTCGGCTGCAGGCATGACACCCACTTCTCCGATGTAGCCATCCGAAACAAATGGTTCCGGTTTGCTTCGCAGTTTATGAGCGTCGACTCCGTGTGTTCTGGCCCAGGCACGTCGCACAGCCTGTTGATAGGCAACCGGAGACCATTCACCTTCCATGAGATGCACATTGTTATGTTGCAGCAGTGTGCCTTTCCATTTGTGGAGGTTCTTGATCGCCACGTTGTAGGCCACCAGTGAGCGGTAGTATTCGGTTTCGGCGGCAGCCAGTGAGGACTGGGCACGTAACAGTGTATCGAGTGTTGTCGTTCCTGCCTGAACTTCGGCGTCAAACAGTTCCACACGTCTGCGGGCCGCACGCCAGCGGTTAAAGTTGGACTGTGCCGTCGCATAGTTTTTGGTCAGGTCCTGAAAGGTGATCGCCAGTTCCTGGCTGACATCCATTTCCTGTGCTTTGAGCACGGCTCGTGCTTTCGAGAGGCGGAATTCGAGGTTTTCCACCTGGGCATGTGCCGAGCGGAAACCAAGGGGCATACTGAATTCCCAGCCAACAGTCCAGCTGTCCTGGTCATTATCCATCAGGGTTCCATAAGCACTATGCAGACCCTGTGAAGTGACGCCATCGGTGTTTTTCTGGCTCAACAGACGATCGCCGAAGCCATTCACCTGGTAGCTGGAAACCAGGTCCAACCGTGGCTTGGTCAGACTGGTGGCAGCCATTCTCTGGAATTCCAGACTTTTAATGTTCCATTTCTGTTTACGTAATTCGACGCGATGTACGAGGGCTTCAGTCAGACACATACTCCAGTCAGGAGTGAATTCTGCTGCAATCGGGTCATCGATCGGTCGAATGATTTTTCCATCATTCACCGGCAGACCAACCAGCCGTCGAAAGCGGCTCTCTGCTGTGTAGATATCGCTGCGAGTTGACTGAACCAGTGACTGTGTTTCAAACAGACGGTCTTTCGCCTGTGCCTCATCAGCGGGTTTGAAGTTTCTGGTACCGCCGGCTTCCAGTTTTGCATGGGCTTCCCGCCAGCTGCGAAGTGCAGAGTTCCGGGCGACCACCTGTGTATCATACAGGCGGTATGCCAGGTAAAGTTGCCAGTAACTTTCTTCAATATCAGAAATGAGGTTCCGTACGTTTCGCTCGAAATCTGCCAGTACCAGGTCATTGTTGATGCGGGCAATCACGACCCCCTGGCTGACCCCGGTAATTCCGGTGAATCCGGAACCAATCGGACCGGCAATGCGGGTGTAATCAACGCCGGCTCCTGCCAGGAACGGTTGGCGATAAGAGAGTCCCGCGTTTCCGGCATAGGTAGAAGGAAACAGCTGGCTGGTGGCGTTACTGCCTGTGTAGTTCCAGTTATGAGACAGGGCAAACTGGCCGCCGTTCGCGAATGTTTTGGACAGACCAGACTGAAATTGTCCGGTTTCCTGTGTGAGTGTACCGCCGGGAATACCACCAAAGAACGGGCTGTTCTGCACCTGTTCGGAGCGGCCCCAGAGCATGTTCGCAGTAAATGTAGTATCAAATGCCGACAATGCCGCCTCGACACCACGCGATCCACCCAACAGCACGTTGGTTTCCTGGATGGAAGGGTCATAAATCGAAGGGGTGCCATCCGGATTATTTAACAGTGCGTTGCCGTTGGTTCCCAGCGTACCGGAAACACGGATGACCTCACTGTTGGCCAGCCCCAGATGAATTGCGTCCATCAGGGGTAAATCCCAGATTTCATCCTGCGAACGATCCGTCAGCGTCCGTGGTTTCCCTGAAAATGTGATCTCTTCCGGTGTCTCTTCATAGACCGCCGGGTATTCAATTTTAGTGGCGACATCCTCATAATACTGGAGCTCTTTGTCCCCGAGATAATGAAGATCGGTATCGGTACCCAGACCGTGACAGCCAACAAGCTGACTGGTAATCAGGCATCCACAGAAAAACTGGTGTAACTTCTGGCGAAGGTTCATGTTTTTATCCTTCAAGACATGAACGACGATTATGGGCATAAAGTGTATGTTCATAATCACTTAAGTTCATAATCGATAGTACTTTCAGGGAGAAATTACCAACTGCTGTAAGACAACCTTGTCGCAAAATAGTCGCAAGAGCGCAGGGCAGGGAGTCTAGTTGGTAGAATCACTACATTCGGTATCGGCGATTTAATCGTTACAACTTGACTTTTTTGACGAATGGTCAAAATTCTGTTGAATTTGAGTCTCAGGTCCGAATTCCGTGTAGGGTTTCCCAAGTAGTTTCTTGATCAAAATGAGTTCGCCCGCATCATTCCGCTCGATGGCGTGACCCAGAAACTGTAAGGCATATCCAGCAAAAAATGCCATTCCCGCATAAATCCAGTTTCCCGCGATGCCAAATCCGATCAGTCCCCCAAAAGTGAGCGGGACACCAATCAGGTGCAGGATCTGGTTGGCTCTGTTCTGGTGTCGGAGCAGGTAATTCCTGAAAATACGCTGGATCATGAGAATCCCTGATTGATGTGAAAAGTAGGCGCGGGCTATCGCGTATAGTTGAAAAGCGATTTCCGTTTTGATACGGTCACTGCTTGTCTGTGAGCTAAGTAATCAGTATCAACCAGTATGGCCTTTGGTTTCAAGAGTCAGCAGGCTCGTAGCGTGGTATTCATAACACTTGAGAACCTGGTCGCATTCCCTTTTTGTCAGAAGTATTAGAGGAAACGATGTATAAAGTCACACTAATTCCGGGTGATGGAGTTGGACCGGAAATCGCCGAGGCAACCAGAAAATGTGTTGATGCCACTGGCGTGAAAATCGACTGGGATGTTCAGGAATGTGGAATCGAAGTCATTGAAGCTGAAGGTGGCGTTCCAGATCGTGTGATGGATTCGATCCGGGCCAACAAAATCGCCTTGAAAGCACCGATCACCACACCCATCGGAAAAGGCTTCCGCAGTGTGAACGTGTTCCTGCGACAGGAACTGGGCCTGTATGCCTGCATCCGCCCCTGTAAAACCTACAAAGGTGTGCGGACCTACTTTGCCGACTCCAATGTCGATCTGGTCGTGGTACGAGAAAACACAGAAGACCTGTATGCCGGCGTTGAGTTTCAGGCGGGTCAGGAAAAAACAGCGGAATTGATCAAAAAGATCAACGAATTCGCGACGGGTAAAAAGATCAATACTCCCCTTGATGAGACCGGCGTCAGTATCAAGCCAATGTCTTACCAGGGTACTCGCGATATCTGTAACTACGCTTTCAAATATGCAGTCGACAACAAACGCCAGTCTGTGACTTCGATCTGCAAAGCAAACATCATGAAGTTCACTGATGGTCTGTGGTATGATGAAACACGGGCTGTCGCGAAAGCCTACGGCGCTAAATTTGAATGGGATGAACTGTCAGAAGGCGTCGAAGCCGATCCGAAGCTGGCAGGCATTGCGACCGACTGTGGTGGCAGCATCGAGTATAATGAGCGTCTGATTGACAACATGTGCATGCAGCTGGTGCAAAAACCGGAATTGTACGACGTGCTCGTGACCTCCAACCTGTACGGTGACATTCTGAGTGACCTGTGTGCCGGCCTGGTGGGTGGCCTGGGGGTTGCCCCTGGTTCGAACATCGGAACCGAAGCCGCGATCTTCGAAGCGACCCACGGTTCTGCTCCTAAATACAAAGGGCAGAATAAAGTGAATCCGGTTGCCCTGATCCTGTCCGGTAAGATGATGCTGGATTACCTCGGCGAACACGAAGCGGCTGCGAAGCTGGACAAGGCAGTTGCTGACGTGATTGAAGAAGGTAAAGACGTGACCTACGACCTGAAAGATGATCGTAACGATCCAACCGCCGTCGGAACTCAGGAGATGGCAGAAGCCATCTGTGCGAAAATGCGATAATTCCTGAGACACGAGAAGATTGATGATCTCACTGCGATGCGAAGCCTGTGCTTTGCATCGCAGTTTTTTTATTCCCGGTCCCTGAGGATGACTGGAAAAATCTAAGAGAAATAGTAGAGCTTCCGAAAAAAACTGGTGAAGAGATCAATATGATTTGATACGATGGAAACTGAGTCTCGCCTCAATTAGCCCACCACTGGAGTCAACCTCATGACGGATACCTTTTCTCACCAGTCCCTGTCCTCTCTTTCCCGGCGTGAAATGTTAAAGCTGAGTGCTGCCGCTTTTGCTGGTACTGCCGGCCTGAACTGGCAGCAACAGGCGTTGCATGCCGCCGAGGAAAACAAACGTCCGCAAGTCGCTGCCATCTACACACAGTGTTTTTATCTGTCGCATGCCTTTCATATTCTGCATCCGTTTTTAGGGCCGTACCTGTTTAACGGTAAGCTTCAGCAACCACAGTGCGATGTCGTCTCTTTCTACGGCGATCAGTTTACGGACCGGGATCTCTCCCGGGGGATTGCCAAAAAATATGAGATCCCCTTTTATAAGACAATCGGAGACGCGTTGACTCTCGGCGGTGATGAACTGGCGGTAGACGCAGTGCTTTCGATTGGTGAGCACGGCGATTATCCTGATACCAAATTCGGACAGACCAGGTACCCGCGCAAACGGTTCTTTGATGAAATCGTGGCGGTTATGGAGAAATCAAAACGCTTTGTCCCGGTCTTCAGTGACAAACATTTTTCTTATCGCTGGGACTGGGCCCGGGAAATGTATGACACTTCGCGGAAGTACGAATTCCCGATGATGGTCGGCAGTTCGGTTCCGCTGGCACAACGCACGATTCCGCTGGAAATTCCCTCTGGCACGGAACTGGAAGACGCGGTCTCGATTCATGGAGGACCGATTGAGAAATACGATATCCACGGACTTGAAGTCCTGCAGTCGATGGTCGAATTCCGTAAAGGAGGCGAAACGGGGATTTCAACGGTTCAGTTTCTGAAAGGCGATGATCTGATCAAAGCCGGCCGCCAGGGACGCTGGTCCATGCAGCTGGCAGAAGCAGCCATGCAGGCGGAACTGGGCAAGAAAAAGCGGGGTCTGTTCGATCCGATCGGCGCGGAAGGGGCAGCAGAACCGCATGGGATCCTGCTGGAATACAAGGATGGATTTCGCGCCACGATGCTGAAAATCGGTGCGAACGGCGTCCGCTGGAACTTTGCCTGCCAGGTCAAAGGTGAAGCGCAGCCGAAAGCGACCACGTTCTTCCCGGGGCCCTGGGGTAACCGAAACCTGTTCCGGGCATTTTCACATGCGATTCAACATCTGTTTGTGCACAAGGAAGAACCCTACCCCTGTGAGCGCACCCTGCTGATGACCGGCGCACTGGATGCCGCCATGCACTCCTATTTTGAAAAGGGACAGGCCTTGATGAAAACGCCTGAACTGGAATTTTCCTACACGCCGAAAAATTTCAATCAGTTTCGTGAAATGGGCGATTCATGGAAGGTCATCACTGCTGAAATGACGCCACCACAGGAATTTGTCGGAGAGGATCCTGCTCCTCAATAAGGGTCTTCATGTTCCTGGACGGTTTCCAGTTCCACTGCAGCGTCTCCAGGTCCGTCTGGACCGAGGATAACAGATCGCGAGACGCTGTGGTTAAATGTGATGCGTTCTCGATGTGCTGCACAGGCTGCGATCAAGGGTTGTCTCGACATTTCCTGACTCTGATTACTTGCAGGAAAGACGAAAATTCAGGATATTGAGGACAAAACAGTTCTCTTTTCCAGTTCTCCCAGATCCTGCCTGACAGTAAGTACCCTGATATGAAATATGTGCTCGTGATTCCCGATGGTTGTGCGGACGAACCGCAGGATGCACTGGGGGGTAAAACTCCTCTGCAGTCAGCCAATGTCCCCCACATGGATGCCGTGGTCGCAGAAGGAATTCTGGGACGTACAGATACGGTTCCCGCTTCCATGCCTTCCGGCAGTGATGTGGGGACGATGAGTCTGTTTGGATACGACCCGCTGGTGTATCACACGGGTCGCGCACCGCTGGAAGCGGCGGCACAGGGGATTGAACTGGGACCCCATGACTGGGCGATCCGTTGTAATTTCGTAACGATTGCTGATGGGAACATGGCCAGCTTTACCGCATCACAGCTCCCCAATGATGTCGGTGCAGAGCTGGTGGCCCTCCTGCAGGAAGCGACGGCGGAGGAACCCCAGTGGGAATTTCACCAGGGGGTCAGCTATCGGAACCTGCTCATTTACCGCGCGAAAGATGCCGATGATCGGCCATTCGATACAGGCACTTCGACAACGCCTCCCCATGATTTAACCGACCAGCCGATCGAACACGATCTGCCGTCCGGCAGAGGCAGTGAACTGCTGCTGGATCTGATGGAGCGGAGTAAAAAACTGTTTACGAAATCGGCAGAGAACCAGAAGCGAACTGACGGTCAGCCGCCGGCAACTCAGATCTGGCTCTGGGGTCAGGGAAGTCGACCGGCGTTGAAACCGTTTCTGGAGCAGTTTAACAAAACGGGGGCTGTGATCACCGCCGTCGATCTGCTGCGGGGGCTGGGACGCCTGCTGGGCTGGGATGTGATTGAAGTCGAAGGAGCTACCGGGTATATCGATACCGATTATGCTGCCAAAGGACGGGCTGCGATTGAGACATTGAAGAATACGGATTTTGTCGTCGTGCATGTCGAGGCGACCGACGAAGCATCCCATGAAGGGGAAGTGGAAGAAAAGGTCAAAGCCCTGGAGAATATCGACGAGCACATCGTGGGCCCGGTACATGGCTACCTGAAATCTCAGGGTGATTACCGGATCCTGGTCTGCCCCGATCATCCCACGTTTCTACGCACCAAAACTCACAGCCATGGATATGTGCCTTTCGCCATTTGTGGCAAGAATGTCCGCCCGGACCAGGCCGGCAGTTATGATGAAATCACGGCTGGCGCCAGTAATCTGCTGCTGCCGAAAGGCCATCAACTGATGCCCTTCTTCTTTGGGACATCCAGTTAAGACCCTAAACAGGTCAGTCAGAAAAAGAATCTGACTGACCTGTCTTGAGAGCCGTTAGACGGCTTATGCTTATAGTGGCCAGTCCCGGAGGATGCGTTCGACTTCTTCGGCGTGCCCGCTTTCATCGCGGACCATATCTTCCAGTTGAACGGCCAAACCTTTGTCGCCAAGTTCTTCGGCTTCTTTGGCGCGTTGGGTATACCCGGCGGTCGCTTCTTTTTCGGCTACCAGGATTGCTTCCAGCATCTCATGATTGGTGTGTGCTGCGGTCACTTTACCGGCAACCGTGACAGGTTCTCCGCCGAGGGCGACGATTTTATTCGCCAGAAATTGAGCATGTCCCAGTTCATCGGGGACTTCCGCCAGAAAGAACTGCGTCAGCTGCGGTCGATAGGGGCCGGTCGCTTTGGCAGCGTACGTGGTATATTGAATGATGGCAGCGAGTTCACTCGCCAGGTCCTCATTGAGGTTTGCGATCATTGTCTGCTTGTCCATGTCAGTCTCCTGTTGTCATTAAAAAACCTGGATCCAAATGGATCCGTTTGCCAGTTGATTACAAAATCTCTGCACTCTCTTTATAGATGTACAAGTTATTTTATCAACTATAGAAGAACCTGGCGCGTCTGAAAATGCACTGAAAAACGTCTGAATTATTCAAAGAATTCATATTGAGGGGAATTCCCGAACAGCATTTCCAGGCACTGCAGCGGCAAGGCCACCGGCAGTTTCTGCGTCAAATCGTACGTAAACGGAAAATCAGTCGGCATTTTCGGGGTTCTTTTCAGGGGAGTCATGGACTATGATTGTATTCCATAGAACAAACAGGTTATTTTAGCCTTTCCACAGACTGGACTGATGGCAGCCTGTCATATTGTCGGAACGGTAACGCGTTCATTGAACTGATTAGAACTGAATAAGCGGGGAGATTTTTAGTGTCAGACTGGGTTGAACCTCTGGGAATGCGAATTCTCATTCGTAAAGACGAAAGTCGCCAGACGACCAAGGGGGGGATTGTCCTTCCCGATAAGGCCGAGATTCCAAACATTACCGGACGCGTGGTGGAAATCAGCGTGCAGATTGCCCGGGATGATGATTTTCCGGTCAAGAAATACGACAAAGTGCTGTTCAACCCCAGCGATGCCATCCCCGTGGATTTTGAGCCCGACAATGTGCTGTTCGTGGTCCCGATTGAAGATGTGGTCGCCGTGTTCCGTCGCGGGGATGCCAAGACCAACGAAGTCCGCTCTGCCGAGGACCGGGAATACGAAGATCCCGAAGACTGGGAAGAGTAATCTTACCCCCCTGCTCTGCTGACGAAAGTTAACCGGCGGGATGCGGCGTTTTAATGTCGTCCATCAGGCTTGGTCTCTGGTAGCCTTCCGGCAGGGCATCCAGGTTACGGTAGGCAATCAGCTCGGCAACGATACTCATTGCGATCTCAGGTACCGTCTGTGAACCGATATCAAAGCCGAGTGGCGCGTGCACCTTCGCGAGTGCTTCCCGCGGCGTTCCCAGTCGCAGCAGGTCTTCAAAAATCAGCTTCACTTTGCGCTTACTGCCAATCATGCCGATGTAGCGTGCGTCTGTGACGGCGAGGTGCCCCAGGGCCTCTTCGTCGTGATTGTGCCCGCGGGTAACGATGATGATAAATGTGTCCGGAGTGACAGACAGTCTGGTGAGGGCCGTGTCAAACGAGCCGACAATCAGCTGCTTTGCCGTCGGGAAGCGATCGGCGTTGCAGTATTCTTCGCGATCATCGACGGCGATAATATCGAAATCGACATCGCTGGCCAGTTCGGCGACCTTCTGACCGATGTGACCACAGCCGACAATCACAAGCTGGCAGGTCTGATGAAAAGTCAGATAGGCAATGCCCTGGCTGACGTAAGGCCGTGGTCGGTTTTTTATGGGTTTTAATCCGTCAAACAGCTGTGCCGGGGGCTGTTGCGAGCCGCGGAATGCGATGATATTTGATTCAGCGTCAATCAGAAATCGATCGGGTTGACTCTCCGCTGCTGCAGATTCGGGGGGAATGATAATCGCTTCCGTGCAACCCTGGTCCGTTTCCAGCAGTTGTAACATGCTGCGATAATAGGGCAGGTCCTGTTCGGATCTGACGGGATCAACGAGCACCTTCATGCGGCCGCCACAGATCAGTCCGTCATCCCAGCCGTAGTCGTTATCGAGCTGAAACGTCATGATCTCCGGGGATTCCGCGTCAATCAGTCTTAACGCACGGTGTTTGACTTCCGCTTCCACACAGCCGCCTCCGAGTGTGCCAGCCTGCGAACCATCGCTGTAGATGAGCATGGCGGCGCCTGGTTTCTGGGGAGTTGAGCCGCGGGTTTCGACCAGGCAGGTATAACAGACAGGGCGCTGCTGCTGGACTGCTTTTTCCAGTTCGAGTAATAGTTCACGCATGGTTGAATCACATCACTTAAAGTGTATTCAAAAGAGTGTGGGCGGCCTGCAGTTCGCGCGTTAATCCTTCGACCAGCGTGGGCTTCTGATCTCCGGGCAGGACTTCCCAGGTATAGGTTTCGACTTCCAGATGCGGTGCATAATCCAGTTCTTTGACCGTGGCCAGCGCCTGACGCAACTCGCGGTATGTTGTTCCCAGCGGACCCAGTGATTGCGCATCGACGGGAACGTGAAAGTGGACCCGCAGCTTTTCGGTTTCTTTCAGACGGGGGTCCGGATCGAGCAGAAAGTCGCGACTGAGATCGACGATGCGATACAGGTCGCCATTCTGCAGGCTGCCGATTGTCTGATGCAGATAGCGGGGTTCGGCATACTGTGCCAGTAATTCCCGACCGGCTTCATTCTCGCCGGGGCGATCGAGTTCGATGGCGTTGGAAATATGAATTTTATTGATGCGGATTTCCGCATGCGTGATCTGTCTGATCGAACCGGGGATGTCTTCAAATTCCACCGCCTGATGACAGACATCGTAGCAGGCCCCCAGGTATTCCCGCACGGTTCCCAGCACCTGCTTTTCGGCGGCACGTTCGTAGAGTCGCTCGAAGAAGACAATCAGTTCGTGTGTAAATTCGATGACGCAGAACGGTTCGGGCTCGATCGCCAGGCGGATGGTGCGGCCGGTTTCTTCTTTCAGCTGTTTGAGAAAGGTCGCCAGTTCGATCAGTTGTTCAATACAGACTTTGCTGAAATCGGGCGCGTGTTCAAATTTTTTAAACCCGAGGGGCACCGTCGAGATGCTGCCTTCCACGCCTTCCGGCAGTAAGGCAGCCAGGACGCGGGCGCAGCCTTGGGTGTATTCCAGTCGTTCCGGCTGAGACCAGTCGGGGAGATAGACATTTTCTTTGACGCGCTCGCTGTGAAAGTTTCCATAAGGAAAAGCATTCAGCGTATAGCAGGTCAGGTCGCGTTTTTGAATTTCCTCGGCGAAGCGTTCGATTCCGTCAGCGGTTGAGAGAATTTCTTCGATCACTGGTTCCGCCAGCCACAAACCGGCGGCCAGGGGGGCACCTAACTGCTGTTGAATCGGCAGCGTGAATTCGTCGAGTTTGCGCAGGATTTCTGCGACCGTTAACCCGGGATGCACGTTGGTGCAATAACTCAAAGGCAGTGTGTTTAAAGTCATGAAAACTTCCTCAGAGGGCCCTTTTGTCAGCAGGAAGCAGGAAATTGAATCAGAAGGAGTATCAAGTCGACTGCTTCTATCATACCCGTGACAAATCTGCGGACTACCTGTTCAACGAAATTAACAGGAGCGAATGCGGTTCAGGAATGGATTTTCTATTGGCGGCTACTTGTGTTAACTTGTAAGTTTAGCGACGATAACGGTTACAATCCTGCTTGGAAACAGACAAAAAGCGGGTTTCTCCCAAACTCTGTGAGAAACTTTTTACGATGCCGCGTGTTTAGTACATGTGGGTCAATTACCCCGAGAGATGGGAGTCAGCAGTCAGTCGTGGTTACAACGGAAATCGTGAACTCACCCTACTTACGCGACCCTGACGTGCAGTTGATGTTGCGCGCCCGGGATGGGGATGAAGGTGCGTTCACCGAGTTGGTAGCCAACTACCAGGACCGGATTGTTGGTATTTTCTGTCATCTGCTGGGAAATCAGGAAGCAGCGGAAGACCTGGCCCAGGAAGTATTTTTGCGGATTTATCGGTCCCGCGCCAAGTATGAACCCAAGGCGAAGTTTTCCACATGGCTGTTTCGGATTGCCAATAATCTGGCCAGCAACTCGCGACGGAATAAAGGCCGACGCAAAGAAGTGACCCTCAGTCCTCAGGATTCCGGGCCCCTGGGAATCCGTCCCGAAGAGCAGTTACTGGTGGAAAAATCGGGAATGATGCCGACGCGTCAGGCAGGATTAAAAGAGACGCAGGCTGTAGTGCGTCAGGCTTTAGAGACCCTCAACGAACGGCAGCAGATGGCGGTTCTGTTACATAAATTTGAAGGCATGAGTTACGCCGACATCGGCGCTGCGATGAAGCTCTCGGAGGCGGCAGTCAAATCATTGTTATCGCGGGCGCGCGAAAATCTGCGTGTTCAACTGGAAAAACATATTAATGGGTAATTCAAACAGGTCTGCGTATTAGAGTCCTACGATGAAAAAAGAATTGAATAATCAGGAACTCGAAAAGCTGGTCGCTTATCTCGATGGTGAAGTGACCGAGCAGGAAGCGATCGAAGTCGAACAGTCGCTGTCGACAGACGAAGCAACACGCACACACGTTGACGGGCTGGAGCGGACCTGGGAACTTCTGGATAAACTGCCGATCGCAAAAGCCTCTCAGGAATTCACCGACAAAACGCTTTCCACGATCAAGACCGTGCAACTGGAAGCGCTGGCGGAAGCAGAACAGAATCGCTCTGGATTCCTGAGCAACAAATCAAAGCAGCAGTTGCGTCGAGCCGCGATCGCTGCAGCCTGGACAGCAGGACTGGCCTGCTCCGTGATGGTCGGTTACCTGCTCACCAACCAATGGGTTCCCGATGAAGCCGACCCGCTGCTGGAAGAGTTTTCGTTTATCGAAAATCTGGATACTTATTCAGAAGTACAAAGTCTGGAGTTTCTGGAAGAATTAAAAAAGTCAGGAACGTTCGATGAAATCGCACAACAGCAAAAACGCTGAGGGGAATTATTCACAGGTGTCAGGACGCAAGTCAGAGCTGTGGTCACTGCTGCTGCGCGCTGCTGGTCTGGCTTGCGGGCTGGTGGTCTGTGTGGTGGTACTGCTGGGAGCTGCCGATTCGGAAAATGAATCGGAACAGGAGAATCGCAAAAAGATCGAAGCGATGACTCCCGCCGAACGGGCGCAGTTAAAACGCAACTACGAAAAATTCCAGAAGCTGTCCCCTGAAGAACAGCAGCGTCTGCGCAAACTGCATGAAGCCACCCGCAGTCAGCCGGAACTCAATCGCGTGATGCACGCTTATGACGAGTGGGTCAAAACTCTCTCTCCCTGGGAACAGGAAGATTTGCGAAAAGCCGAAACGACGCAGGAGCGAATGGAGTTGATCCGTAAATACCGTTCGCGACAGGCATCCCCCGACCGCCGCAGAAGTGGCAGGAATTTATATGAGCTCGCCAAAATTATGGATCTGGATTTAAGAAGACCTCCATTGGCTTTCATCTTCTGGGGGCAGCATTCTGATCCTGAGAAATTCCAGGAAGTGATCGGCATCATCGAACGCAGTTTGCCGGTACCCGTAGAATATCCGCAATCAAAACAGAAACTTTCAGAATTTGCACGCTCATTGGCAGTATTACAGACTGCCGTCCGCTTTAAAAAACAGGATGAAGACAAAAATGGATCAGCCTGGCCTCCCCCGGAAACCGTTGATCAGATCTTTGAGCTGCTGGATGACAAAAAGAATCCGTTGCGGGAGAATGAAGATGCCCGTGGTTTCAGGGGCAAGCTACGCTCAGCTGATTCCGACCGGAAACGCATGATGGTCACATTCTTCTTAGCCAAGGGGCTGGTCCATCAGCTGATGATGTCTGTGAAGCAGGAGCTGGATGCCATTCAGCCGCCTGAAGATAAGTTACAGCAGTTTTTCGAGTCATTGGATAGCAAATCGAAAGATCACCTGATGCGTTATCCGCCTGATGAGATGCAGGAAAAGCTTAAATACAGATACCTGCAGACTCAGTTACCCGAAAAGGTCCGGCAGTCGATTCATCAGCGTTCTCGTGAGGTGCAGCAGCTGATTGGTGATTTCATCCCTGAAAGTGATCTGAAAAATCAGTTTGACGGCCCTCGCCGGGGAGGCGTAAAGGAACGTATGCAGGACATGAAAGAGCGTCGCTTTAATGGCCCCGGTGGCCGTCCGGGTAACCGGCCTCTGCGGGGGCGAAATGGTGAGCCCGGTCCGCGGCCTCCTGCCCAGGTTACCCCTGATGCTTGAAAAAAGATGGGCAATCCTGTCTGATAGGCTATGTCCAGTTTTATTATCGCGTCTCCAAGCCCATTTGGACCGGGTAAAATAGATCGGGAGATGCTACGGTTAAATTGTGATGCGCCCCAGGAACTGAAGTTTCATCGAAACGCAGTCCTTTTTCGCAGTGCATCTCTGGCAATACACAAAGTCCTGCGCCAGCGCTTATTTCAAGAACGGGAGCCAATCCATGTTACGTATTCTGACCATCGCCAGCCTGATTACGGGTCTGATGCTGATTTCTTCTGCCAGTCATCCTGCTCTGTCGGCGAAAGAACCTGCGCCGCTGAAAACGTATGAGCCGGACCAGGTTCCCCAGAAGATGCAGGGGTTGCCTCTGCTGTTTCATGAGAACTTTGAATCGGGCAAAGCCGACCACTGGGAGCCGACCGATGACAAAGCCTGGAAGATGATTCACCAGGGAGACAATCATGTCTTCAGCCTGACGAAAAAAAGAAGCAAATTCGAGCCCCCCGTGCGTTCGCCTTACAATCGCGCGTTGCTGAAAAACTTTGATGTCAGTGATTTTATTTTCGATGTCAAACTGCAGTCCACGATTCCCGATTATGGACATCGCGACTTGTGCCTGTTTTTCGGATACCAGGATGATGCCCATTTTTATTATGTGCACTTCGGCAAAAAAATGGACGATCATGCCAACCAGATTTTTATCGTCAACGACAAGCCCCGGACGAAGATCTCTACAAAAACCACAGCCGGTACGGACTGGGACGATGAATGGCATCATGCCCGCGTGGTACGGGATAAGAAATCCGGTTCGATCAAGATTTATTTTGATGATATGGATGAGCCCGTGATGACCGCCACGGACAAAACTTTCCTGACCGGACGTGTGGGTATTGGCTCATTCGATGATACCGGCAATTTTGATGAACTTCTGCTGTTTGGCAAGCAGGTCAAGTAGCAGGCGCAGGCAGACCGTCTCCAAAGCCGCCCGCATTTCACGGGAATCAAGGCGGTTCTACACCCGTTGTGATGCCTGTACACGTTCGATGTCGCCAGGTCGTGCTTTTCCGCGCACTATCAGACCAGTATTCCCGAAGAAAAATCGTCCGTTCACATGCGAAGTTTTGGGATTATGTGTATATTAGAATTGGCGAGTGTTAGAAACAAAATCGGGAAAAACTGCACTGATGAATAGTGGTTCAAAGTGAAAGTAGCCTGATTTGAGTCAGAAATACCAATTCGAAACAGGCGAACAATATGAGTAAAGCTGCCACCGGTTCAGAGGAAGAAGTTCCCCAGGAATCAACGCTGGAAACGGATATCAAGTCACTGAAAGAAATCAGTGCAAATTTGAAGATGGATTACAACGGCAACATTTCGCAGGTTTCGTTTTCCGGTTCCAAGCTGGTGGATGCAGGACTGGTTTATCTGGGACGCCTGTCCAAGTTGCGAAAACTGGACCTGTCCGGTTCCAAAGTGACTGATGACGGGATGGTGCATCTCAAGTCTTTAAAGAGTCTGCGTGAGATCACGCTGCATGGGATTCCCGTATCTGACTCCGGCCTGGCAGAATTCAAGAAGCTGTCAAATCTTGAAATCCTGAATCTGTCGCGGACTAAAGTGACAGACGCCGGCTTGAAGCATCTGAAAAGTCTGGACAGCCTGAAAGAACTGTTTCTGACAGGGCTCGAAATTACAGCAGACGGTCTGGCTCATCTATCCGGTTTAAAGAGTCTGGAAACGCTGGGGCTGTCTGAAACACAGATCACAGATGATGCACTGGCTCATCTGAAGACGCTGAAAAAACTGCGTGTCCTGCTCCTGCGCGATACTCAGATTACCGATGAAGGTCTCAAGCAGATTAAAGGCTTGACCCGCCTGCAGCGACTGTGGCTGCGAAATACGCAAATCACGGACGACGGGTTGAAGTATCTGATCAAAATGAAAGATATGGAGTGGCTGGAACTGAACGATACGCAGATCACCAATGCCGGTATTTCCGAGATCAAAGTCCTCGAAAATATCGTGGATATGAATCTGCGGAATACGGATGTCAGTGACAAGTGCATCACGTCTCTCAAGAAGATGAAAAATCTGGGCACGCTGTATATCGATGGTACTGAAATCACTGAAGAGGGAATTGCCAAGCTCGAGAAGAGCCTGCCCTACTGTCGCGTAGAACAATAACCAGAAGGTTCTGGTTCAGGCATAATGGTCTTCGGTCGGAATAGGCTGATCTTCGGTTCCCATGGCGTAGCCCAGTTCTTCCGGAATGAGGGTCGGTCGATAGCCCAGCAGTTTTTCTGCTTTGCTGAGATCCCAGCGGCGTTTTGAGCTTTCGCCGACAATGGTAATGACTTCGCAGCCCGAGATCTCGGCGGTCAGTGCTTTCTGGTACGCCTGCAGCAGGTCAGGAAAAGGCACCCATTGAGGGCGCAGCGGGTGCGTTTTCCAGAGAGGGTGTTCCAGGTCGATCGGCTTGGGGATCCGCAGGCAGATAATCGACATGTCATACGCGCGTGCATAATGCTGGCACATGACTTCACAGAGCTGTTTTGTGAGTGCATACGAACCCACGGGCAGAGGTGGTGCATCCGATTCCACCCATTGCGGTGCTGTGTATCCCAGTACCGTCATCACCGTACTGGTAAAGATAAAGCGTTTCACGCCGGCAGCACGGGCTGCTTCCAGCAGGTTAAACGTGCCTTTCACGTTCACGTCAAAACGTTTTCCGTTTAACTCATCTCCTTCCATCGGGCCTTCGTCAGCCTGTTTTGCCAGATGAATGACAGCATCGATGTTTTCCAGCGCCGCGCGGGTTTGTTTGGCGTCTGTGAGATCAAGAGTGATAAACCGTGGATCATCGGCAAGAGGATGAATGTCTGCCAGCACCAGTTCCAGGTCTTCCGTCGATTGCCAGTGCGCGGCGAAATAGCGACCGACATAACCGGCGGCACCTGTTATTAAAACTCGCATCGTGGTTGATCCGTTGCAGGGTGAAGCAGCAAAACAGGGTTCAAGTCAGAGACTCCTGACAGACACGTAAGACGTTACCGCCAATAATTTTCTGTATATCGGCATCAGAGTAGCCACGCTGGACGAGGCCAACCGTAAACAGAGGCCAGTTGGTCCAGGAGACGCTGGTTCGCATTTCGGGAGTCTCCACAAACGGATCGTCGGGCCACAGGCTGCGCCAGGCAGTCCGCGACCGCGGGGCGCGGGGCACTTTTTTACGCTCCAGCGAATTATTGCGCGAGGTATAAGACACGTCAGTTCCAATGGCGACATAGTCGATCCCGAAGTTCTTGACCACATAATCAACATGATCCAGCAGCGCACTGATATCCCCTTTACCGCCCAGGTAGCGGGGAATACAGCAGATGCCGATCAGACCATTCGTCTCGACAATGGCCTTGATGACTTCATCGGGTTTACTGCGGATATGTTTGTGGAGGGAGGCGCAGGTCGAATGACTGGCGACGACCGGTTTTTTCGAGACCTGTGCCGTTTCCAGGCTGGTCTGCCAGCCCGAGTGTGCGACATCGGGAATGATGCCCAGTCGATTCATTTCCGCCACGACGGTCCGACCGAAGTCACTCAGACCCGCGTTGGCCGGTTCCGCACAGCCGTCGCCCAGCATGTTGCGACGGTTGTAAGTCATGTGCATCATGCGAATGCCCAACTGGAAAAAGATCCGCATGTATTTCATTTCGTCGGTGGTGGTTTCCCACTGTTGCGTTAAAGGGACGCCGTTTCCTGTCAGGTACAGACAGTGGCGGCCTTCCAGTTTGGCCTGCACGATCTCTTCCGGTGTGACTGCTTTAAAAACAAAGTCGGAGAGCATGTCGGTGGTAAAAGTGAAGCGGGCCAGTCGCTTCATCAGCCGCATGGGGTCCTGCCCTTCTTCGCCCGCGTTTTGAAAAATACAGGTTACGCCGGAAGCATCGAAGGCTTCTTTGAATTCACGTTGCTCGGCGGGATCGGTTACACAGCGGGTCATCGACATGTCTTCCCGCAGGTCCTGGATCTCCGCGGTCGACGCATGGTTGTTAATGGCTTCCGCCAGGCGCTCCCCATCGACGGCAGCGCGGGGTGCAAAGCCGTACGAATCGAAGACGAGCGACTCTGCATGCAGTTCCAGGCCATGTTCCAGCTGTTTCTGACTGGGCTTGAGAATATCAAGTGCGACCTGGCGGGCGTGCAGAATGACTTCGTTCTGAATCGGCTTCGGTTTTGTTGAGGGTTTTGCTGATTCCTGATCGGCGGCGGTGACAGAGTCGGCAGCTGCCAGGCCCAGGCTGGTCGCTGCCAGTGAAGTACCCAGAAAAGAGCGGCGATTGATGGGGGTGCTCATGATGTCTTCCGTTTTCTGTGTTGGAACAAATTGCGGGGGGAGTTTTCAGGCAGGTAGTTTACTTATCATCACAGCCACAACCGCCACTGGAACAGCCGGAGGCAGCAGGCGCTTCATCAACCGGATGAAACACGATCCGCCACGCGTAGTTGGCATTGAGTTCCTGTGCCAGGATTTCCAGCGCCGGCATGCGGCTTCCCAGATAATACAGCACGACGGTCTGCTGATCAAACAGTTGTTCGCAGTCGATGATTTCGGTCGGCATGCCCCGTTCCTGAATCAGGGTCTGGCACTCCTGAAAGACGCGCGCTGTCACATCTTCCTGGCTGGATAATGTCGACTGGTCAGCGGGGGTGAATTCGCGGATAATGGTACCGGCGGCAGTCGGTGGTTTTTCCATCTGGCCTGCAGCCGAAAGTATCTCGCCGACTTCTTCTCCGCGACTGGTTTCAATCAGGACGGCAGTCCGGTGCGGATAGTCGTCTTCCGGCTCTGCAGAAAAGTGATCGACCCAGCCCATGGCACCGTAGCGAACCAGAAACAGATTCTGCGGTGGTCCCGGTTCACCAAAGGCATCACCATTTACCATTAACACGCCTGTCTCTACTTTGAGTTCAAAGCGGGTCAGGCTAAAGTCAGGAAAGTCGTGACACTCACCAGTCGCGACATCGAAGTTCCAGTCATGCAGGGGACAGGTCACTTCCGTGCCACAACCTTCGCCTTCAATCAGGGACGCGCCCTGATGCGGGCAGGAATTGTCGATGGCGTAAAAGGTGCCCGGCTGATCTCCCTCTGCAACATGGAACACGGCGATCTCGGTTCCTTGGACGGTATAGGCTTTACGCGAGCCGGGAGAAATTTCATATGCATTTCCCAGCGGAATCCAGTTGGTCATTCAGTTCACCAGTAATAAAAACGGTCAGTAAGACGATGGTTGTCAGTTTCAGTTTATTATATGCTCAAAGGGTAATCATACCGTTTTATCATCAAAGTTTCTTCCCGGAGTGAAAAATCAGCATGGCTGTACGACATATTTTACTGGACATGGATGGCGTGATTTCCGATTTCATGGGTGCCATTCTGGAGTTACATGATCAGGGGCATCTGCTGGAACAGTGGCCTCCCGGTGAACGCAACTACGCGGGCGTACTGGGAATGACAAAAGATGAATTCTGGAAACCCGTCGATTCTGTTGGCGGACGCTTCTGGTCGGAGTTTCCTCCCTACCCCTGGCTGGAGGAACTGCTGGCTCTGCTGAAACAGACGGCTCCCATTACGATCAGCACATCCCCCAGTCGCAGTGCCGCCTGTGCTTCTGCGAAAGTCGAATGGCTCAGACAGCATTTTCAGGAACCCCTGTTCATGGACTTTATGATCGGTACGCAGAAATATCTGCTGGCAAAACCAGATGTCGTGTTGATTGACGATCAGCATAAGAACGTCGACCTGTTCCGGGAGCATGGCGGGCAGGCGATTCTGTTCCCTCAGCCCTGGAATGAAAATTATGCCATCACCGACCGCATCGGTTACGTAAAATCAGAGCTGGAAAAGATGGTGTAAGCCGGATAATCGTCGATCTCAAGCCATGGATGCGTGTACAAGCGGTCCGTTTTCTGTGATATGGGGTAGTTTTTGCCACTCAGAGAAGGTATCCTAAGACGTGTTTCATAAATAAAGTTGTTAAATGATAGTTGACGATTAGGAAATATAAGAGACAATATATACTTGCAGGCACGAGGAAGCGCAACGATGAGTGCTCACGAGTTGCTTTTAAATGTGCCTGCAGCCCTGCCTATACTTTCCTCGTAGCACTGATTACCGCCAAAACCGCATTGCGTCTCCTACCTTTTGAATTGGGATAGAACAACGAGATGAAATCTCTTCTCTATCATTGTCTGGCTTGTCTGCTGCTGTGTTCCGCCGTTTCTGTGCGGGCCGCTGAGAATTCGCAGCAAAGTCTGAAGGTCTATCCTGAAAAAGTACAACTGACGGGTCAACGCGCACGACAGCAGTTACTGGTGACAGGCGTCAATAATAAACAAAGCATCGACCTGACACGCGAAGTGCAGTTTCAGTCAGATCAACCCGCTGTGATTCAGGTGAATGCCGCCGGCGTGATCGAACCCGTCTCGAACGGAACGGCGACAGTAACGGTCACCGATGGCGCTGTAAAAATCAAAGTGCCCGTCGAAGTCAAAGATTTCGATAAGCAGCCGTTGCTTGATTTTGAACGCGATGTGCATCCGCTGTTTTCCCGATTCAGTTGCAACAGTGGTGCGTGTCATGGAAAACAACGCGGTCAGGGTGGATTTCAATTGTCGATGTTCGCCTTCGATCCTGAATTTGATTACGGTGCATTAACGAAGGAATCACGGGGTCGCCGTGCTTCACCCCTGGCTCCCGATCAGAGCCTGGTGCTGCTCAAAGGAGCCGGCAAGATTCCGCACGGCGGTGGTAAAAAGCTGCCGGAAGACAGCAAATACTACAACATCATCGAACAGTGGATTGCGGAAGGTGCCACACGTTCTGTTGCTGAGGCACCGAAGCTTGTGAAGATCTCGGCGGAACCGACCGAGCGGATCATGCAGCCTGAAACAAAACAGCAGATGGTGGTGACCGCGTATTATAATGATGGGTCCACCCGCGATGTGACGGACCTCGCCGAATACATGTCGAGCGAAAGTGTGTATGTTTCCGTCGATGAGCACGGACTGGTGACCGCGGGTTCGCTGATGGGTGAAGCCTCGATCATGGCCCGCTACATGGGAAAATTCGCTTCCCTGAGCGTCACCATTCCTTCTGATAATACAGTCCCGGACAGCTTCTACGCCAGGCTGCCTCGCAATAATTTCATTGATGGTCTGGTCTGGGACAAATTGAAGAAATACGGACTGAAACCTTCTGAACCCATTGACGATGCCACTTATCTGCGTCGCGTTTCCATCGATGTCATCGGTCGAACCCCGACAGCGGAAGAAGCCCGGGCATTTCTGCAGGATCCTTCTCCCAACAAACGGGAACGGCTGGTCGATTATCTGCTGGAACAGCCCGAGTTCGGCGATCACTGGGCCAACAAGTGGGCTGATCTCCTGCGACCCAATCCGTATCATGTGGGGATCAAGACCGTCTTGAGTTATGATGCCTGGATTCGCCAGTCGTTTCACCAGAACAAACCCCTCGATCAGTTCACGCATGAATTGCTGACCGCCCAAGGTGGCACGTGGCACAACGGTGCGGTGACCATGTTCCGTGATCGTCGCAAACCCGAAGAGCTCACTACAATTGTCAGTCAGCTCTTTCTGGGAATTCGACTGAGCTGTGCCCAGTGTCATCACCACCCCAACGAAGTCTGGGGTCAGGAAGATTTCTACAGTTTCGCGGCCTACTTCGCCAAAATCGGCCGTAAAGGCCGCGGGATCTCGGCCCCGATTTCCGGTTCAGAAGAGCTGATTTTCACAGCGAATTCCGGCAGCGTGCGTCATCCGCTGACCAACGAAGTCCTGCCACCCCGCCCCCTGTTTGGAGAAGTGCCTGAGATTAAAGAAAATCAGGATCCACGCGAAATACTGGCAGACTGGATTATTTCACCCCAAAATCATTTCTTCGCCGAAGTGAATGCCAACCGCGTCTGGGCCGATCTGATGGGACGCGGTATTGTCGAACCGATTGACGACTTCCGAGAAAGCAATCCTCCGTCCAACAAGCCGCTGATCAAAGCGCTGGGCAAACATTTCCGGGAACAGAAATTCGATTTAAAGAAATACATCAAGACGATTGTGACATCTCATGTTTACGCACTGAGTGCCTTACCCAACGAAACCAACGTGAGTGATACGCGAAATTATTCGCGACATTATCGTCAGCGTCTGCGTGCAGAAGTTCTGCTGGACAGCGTCAGCGAAATGATCGGCGTGCCCGACTCATTTTCAGCCATGCCCGAGGATTCAACGGCTAAACAGATCTGGACGCATCGCGTGAGTTCGGTCTTCCTCGACTCCTTCGGCCGTCCCGATCCCAACCAGGATCCGCCCTGCGAACGCACGGCTGATACTACTGTCGTGCAGGTCCTGCATATGATGAATTCACGTGACCTGTATGCCCGGATTCAATCCGGTAAAGGTAACAGTGCCGCATGGGCCAAGAGTAAAATGACGCCCGATCAGATCGTAGAAGAGATTTATCTGACCGCTTATGCGAGATATCCGAGTCTGGAAGAAAAACGACTGGGGCGCTCCCTGTTTGAAAAGGAAGGGGCTGACCGACAGCAGGTTATTGAAGACCTGATGTGGGCACTGCTCAATACACCGGAATACCTTTTCAAAAACTAAAGCTCCCCTGCTCCACCAGGAATCATTATTTGACATCACTACCAACAGGATCAGAAATGATGAATGTTTCAAAGAATTGCAATGGAATCACACGACGAAATTGCCTGCAGCTAGGCCTCGGTGCCATGACCGGTCTGGGAATGGTAGACTTACTTCGCCTGCAGTCCCAGGCTAAAGGCACCGCTGCTCCGGGTCCGAAAGCCACCGCGAAGAGCGTAATCCTGATCTGGATGGACGGTGGTCCTTCGCACTATGAATCCTTCGATCCCAAACCGGAAGCACCGATTGAAGTTCGCGGCGAATTCAACCCGATTTCCACGAAGGTGCCCGGCGTCCAGTTTTCGCAGCATATGACGCGTCTGGCGTCGATCTTCGATAAATGCTCGGTCATCCGATCCATCCGCCATAACCAGGGGAACCACGGGGCTGGTAACCATTACATGATGACCGGTGCTCCACCGCGAATTCCAGTCGGCTGTGGCGCGTTTGTAAGCTTCCATCCCAGCATGGGCTCCGTGGTTGCACATCAGAAACCAACAACCAACAATCTGCCCGCCTATTTCTCCATGCCCCGCATGTCACGTTCCGGCGGACCGAACTTCCTGGGAGCCAAGTACGCCCCGTTTGTGATGTCGGACAATCCGAATTCATCCAACTTCCGCGTGCGGGACCTGTCTCTTCCCAGTGGTCTCACCGACACCCGCTATCAAACTCGCCGCGATCTGCGTCAGCAGGTCGATCAGCTGAAGCGCATCCGGGACGAAGTCGCCGGCGATCCGGTGCTCAGCCTGGATGAATACTATGAGCAGGGCTATAGCCTGGTCGCTTCCACCGAAGCACAGAAGGCCTTTGAAATTGATCGCGAGTCTGACGAGTTACGCGATAAATACGGTCGAAACTCATTCGGTCAACGTGCCCTGCTGGCTCGTCGTCTGACCGAAGCCGGCGTGCCATTCGTCACCTTGTACGAAGGGGGCTGGGACAATCACGGCAGTCTGTTCAAGACGTTCCGTGGTCGCATGCCTTCCTTTGAAAACACCATCGCGACTCTGATCGAAGACCTGGACGAACGCGGTCTGCTGGATACGACCATGGTACTGGCACTGGGTGAATTCGGTCGTACACCGAAAATCAATCCCGGCGGCGGTCGTGATCACTGGTCCAACGCGATGTCCGTCCTGATGGCCGGCGGCGGAACACCCGGCGGACTCGCTCTCGGAGCGACCGACAAAGCCGGTTACTCCGCTGTTGAACGCGTGCTTTCGCCGGAAAACTTTGTCTCGACCATCTATACAAAGATGGGCATCGACCCTGACAAAATGCTCTACACACCGGAAGGTCGTCCGTCGCATCTGGTCAGCGACCCGACACCGATTCCGGAACTGTTTGCATAAACTGCCACCTTCTGACTGAGAATGAGATTACCGATGTTGTCTACCGCTCGGATTCTGCCCGCTGTTGTTTCGATGGCATTGGTTCATGGTCTGTTTTCAGAAGTGAAGGCCGCGCCTCCCAGCGTGAATTATCTGAACCCCGCAGGCGGTCAGGTGGGACAGAAGGTCGAAGTCAGCGTTAATAAAACACTGGGCACTGCACCGGTTTCCGTCTGGACTTCGGCTCCCGGGTTGACGATTACGATCCCGGAGAAACCCGCTAATGGTAAGGAAAAACAATTCACCGTCCAGATCGATGCCGCTGCCAAGCCCGGTTTGTACTGGCTGCGTTTTCACAATGCGGAAGGGGCTTCTGAAATCCGACCGTTCCTGGTGGGTACTCTTCCCGAACAGGCCGAAACGGAGCCCAATGACGACCTGGAACATGCCCACAAATGCGAACTGCCAGGCGTGACCATCAATGGCGTGCTGGCCAAAAGTGGTGATGTTGACATCTACCAGGTAAAATTAAAAAGGGGTCAGACCCTGATTGCATCGCAGACTGCGAACGAACAGCTGGGTTCACCCATGGATGGCCTGCTGCAGATTCTCAATCATCGAGGCACCGTGCTGGAGCAGATGGAAGATACCCTCTGGTTTGATCCGCGGATTGTCTTTACCGCGCCGGAAGACGGAACCTATTACGTGCGCACGTTCGCATTTCCTGCGGATCCCAACAGCACGATTCGTTTTGCGGGCGCTGCTTCTTACATTTACCGTTTGACGCTGACGACAGGACCGTTCGTCGACCATAGTCTGCCACTCGCCTGGCATCCTGCTGCCGCGGCACCGGTGGCATTGGAAGGCTGGAATCTGCCTGATGATTTAAAAACGCTGTTACCCGCGATGACTGACTCGAAAACGCAGGCGCTGCTCAGCCACCCGCAACTGGGAAACTTGTTGACGATCCCGTTGAGTAAGACTCCGGTTATTCTTGAAACCAAAGAGAGTCAGGCTGAGAAGGGCCAACTGTTGACGTTACCGGCGACGGTTACCGGCAAAATCGCTGAGCGGAAAGAGATCGATTCCTACCGTTTCGCAGCGAAAAAAGGGGACAAGCTGACGTTCAAAGTCGACACATATATGCTGGGTTATCCCCTGGATGCTTACATCAAGCTGTTTGATGCGAAAGGCAAACTGCTGAAAGAAGTGGATGATGCCCGCCGGAATTATTATGACGCCCAACTCGATTATGGGATTCCTGCGGACGGAGAATATCGCCTGGAAGTGACCGATCGATTTCAATATGGCGGCTTTCGTTATGTGTACCTGTTGTCGATCCAGCCTACCGAAGCCGACTTCTCGTTGCAGACCACCGAAGAGCAATACACGCTGACCGCCGGCGACAAGCCGCTGGAAATCGAAGTCAAAGTTGATCGCCAGAGTCCGCGGTTCAACGATGACATTGAAATTAGCGTGGCTGGGTTACCCGCAGGGGTGACGTGTGAGCCTGTGGTTTCCAAGCTGAAAGAGAAGACCGAGAAATCGGTCAAGCTGAAGCTGGAAGCCAAGGCGGACGTGGTATTTCAAGGCCCGCTGGAAATCAAAGGCGTGAGCCTGAAAGACAAGACGCAGGTCCACGCGCCGACCGCTGTCATCAAAGGCATCAGCCCCAAACGCAAAACCGCCCGTCCCAAAGCGGATCTCGAACTGCCTTACCTGTGGTTGACAATTAAGAAGAAGTAGGCTTCGTCGTGATGGTTTTTTCTACCACGAAAAAACACGAAACCACACGAAAGTAACAAATGGGTGGACCCGAATATATTTCGGGTCGAGCGCAGCGAGCGGGAGGTTGCGGCTATCGTGTTGTATTCAGAGACAGGCTTCCAATACTTGCCCGGGCACGGCCGGACGAGCCGGACCGTGGCACACGGAAAGGTTCCCTGTATTTGTTGTGACTCCCGATTGTATCAGCCGTCCGTGTGCCACCGCTCGGCTTGACCGACGGTGCTGGCATAACCAGGTACTACACTCGTGAGACACCAAACGTTAAGGGCGGGACCCATGTGTCCGCCCGCCTGTTGAGGTTCATTTGTTATTCGCAGTGAACGGGACCAGGAAAAAACTTCGTGGTGTAAACAGCAAACACTGTTCACCCTGCGGGTCGACACATGGGTCGACCCCTACGAAGTGAATTTCGAAAGTCGGAACCACATCACTTCACTGGTTGGTCTTTTGCGTCCTGTTTCACTGTCCCGCGGACATGTAGTCGAACGATGGTCTGTTCGGGGTTGTCGGTATACAGTTCGATTTCTGTTTTGAATTGGCCTGCTGTTGTTGCTTTGAATAATACGAAGAAGCTTTCACTCTGACCGGGCGGGATTGTCACAGGCAGCCCTTCCGTAGAGGCGCAGCCACAAAGCGTGCAGGGAACCATCGCACCGATCAGCTGGAGTGGTTGACTGGTCGTGTTCTGGACAGAGATCTTCTGTCGTGCTGTCTCGCCGGCTGGGATCTCTTTGAATTCACAGAGCGGTGCCACAATCTGCGGGGCCCCGAACAGGGAGGTGCCATAAAAAATTACCCCAATTATCAGGACCACAGTAAAGTAAGCTGCCAGGAATGATTTCAGTCTGAAAGAGAGCCGCTTCATGACAGGTTCTCCTGAGTATGAGCAGTGCGGAAGCGTTGAATGATAACGTAAAGGACGATCAGCGCCAGCAGAATGCCGTTACCGATCAGGAACCACTGCATCAAATTATTTGTCGCGGGGCGTGGAGCCGTGAGTGGGGTGTCGGGTAAGCCGTAGTTTGATAACAGAAAATCAGAGTCGTCCACGGTACCGAATGAAAAGTTTAGGAGCTTAACTGAATATTTCGAAGCGGGGGAAAGTATCTTTTCATCTTCGTAATGAATCTCCTTATGTTCCGCGTATTTGAGAATCGGAACACCATTCTTTTGTAATGGCGTGAAGTTGTTGATGCCAGAGTAAATCACGAAATTATTGTTTGTGAAATTGCAGCGGCAGTTGTATTCAAGTACAGCCCAATTCAAGTAGGGCGCGAATACGAGATGACCTTTTGTCAGAATCCATGTGTCGTCGTTCATTGTAAAATCAAGCGAGACGACCTCTTCTGCTTCGTCTTCAGTGGGTGCATGTCGTTCGATTTTCTCGATTTTGAACGATGGCATTTCGAGCATCGTTTCCACAGAAACCTCGAACATGGAACTGGCTGCAAACAGGTAAATATCCAGATCTCTCGACGTGACAGCTCGAGCACGAACGATCTGTTTCTTATCGTGGCTGATACTGCTCAGCAGGTACGGCGCACCCGAATTTGTTTTATCGAGGTTGAATACATAGTTCGGTGTAATACAAAAAAATTTGCTGCAGTATTGTCCCTGCAAAGGAGTTGCTTTCGCGTAATTCATGATGCCGACTACCGAGTCATCCTTAGCAAGTAGGTGTGCCTGAAACTTATATTCATTGTAGAAACAGTCAAAATGGCACTCGACGTTTTGGTAGCCGCTTTTGAACTTTTTCACAGCACTTGCGTATTGGTTTCGGAATTCGCTTTCTGATATGATGCTCCGATTTTTCGCATTGCCGTTGGTTTGAGCCAAGGCCGTCTTTGAAAAGATCGCCACGGTCAATCCCACCAATGTGTAAAGCATGAGGGTAGAATTTACTTTGTTAACGGACATCTGCAGACTGACCCTCCAGGAATCTACGGGAACGAAAACGCTGCAATCCAACCCACAAGACGATCAGCGCCAGCAGAATGCCGTTACCGATCAGGAACCACTGCATCAAATTGTTCGTCGCAGGGCGTGGAGCCGTGAGTGGGGTGTCGGGTAAGCCGTAGTTTGATAAACGGAATACGGAATCATCCACGGTGCCAAATGAAAAATCTGTCAGCCGGACAGAATAGTTCCAGTCGCTTTGTTTTTGATTCTTAATAGTATGCACGACACTATGTTCGCCTGTGATGAGCATGGGGATGCCATTGTTTTGCAGTGGAGTGAATGTGTTCCTGCCGGTATAGAGGGTGTGATCAGAGTCTGCGGGATTGGTGCGGTATTCATATTCCAGTACTGCCCAGTTCAGATCTGGTGCGAACAGAATATGACCTTCTTTAAACAGAGCGGCGTCATCGTTCAGAATAAAATCGAGTGCGATCAACTCAGAACTGCCCTTTTCTACCGGTAAAAATTGTTCCAGCTGCACAATCTTGAAACGGGGCGTATCAAGCGGGAGTCGGAATGGATTAAAGAAGAGTAAATTGCCACCTGCCAGAAACATATCCAATTTGTCTGTCGGCTGCATTCCTTCGATTTGAGTGGAATCGTGCGAAATGAGCTTTAAAAGATATGGCTTGTCTGATTCTACTCTACTGAGTGAGAATGCATATTGAGGCGTCGTACATAACACGAGATCCCGCTCAGTGCCTTCGTAAGGTGTATTGGTTGCATACTGTTCGATGATGACATTCGAGTCTTCTTTGACCATCAAGTGGGAAGTTAAAAAGTAGTCTTTTGAGACACCGTTGATGTAGTTGTGATATTCGTAGTGGCATTCTGCATGGCATTGGACATTCTGAACACTCTGTTTCTGTCTGGTAATCGCGGCCTTGTATTCTGAAAGAAAGCGGTCTGTGGGCATCGCGGTGTTATTGGTCTGGCCTGAAGCCGTACCGGGCACGTTTATCACAGGCAGAACTGCGATCAAAAAAAACATGAGTGCTGAAAACGCGATACTAAATGGCATCTGCAGGTTTCCCCTCACTGTTTCGAACGGGAACGAAAACGCTGCAATCCAACCCACAAGACAATCAGTGCCAGCAGAATCGCATTGCCGATCAGGAACCACTGCATCAAATTGTTCGTCGCAGGGCGTGGAGCCGTGAGTGGGGTGTCGGGTAAGCCGTAGTTTGATAACAGAAAAACAGAATCATCCACGGTGCCAAATGAAATGCTGCTTAGTTTTGCAGAAAACGTTTCGCTGATCGGTAACATGTCTGCATGATAATGAGTCTGTTCGTGTTCGCATTTTTCAGGTACAGGGATCTCGTGTTTCTGTGTAGAAGCATAAGTATTCCTGCCTGTGTAAGTTGAATAATCGGTGTCCGAATAATCACAGCGGTACTGAAATTCCAGCACGGCCCAGTTCCTGTCAGGGGCAAACACGATATGACCGCTGGAAATGGCCCAGGGATCTTCAGTCACCTTAAAGTCCAGCGCGACCAACTGCTCTGCCTCTTCCTTTTGTGGGGGAACTCGTTCAAGCTTTGTGACACTAAAAGATGGCTTCTGAATTATCTCTTCAAATAAGCAACCGTCCAGGGAACCTGCGGCATACAGATACGTATCCTTGTAATGACCCATGATGATTCTCAATCGCGTTCTGAGATGTTCGGTTGAGATGTGGGTAACCGAAGTTAACAGGTAGGGATTGCCTGGTCTGGTTTTATCAAGCTCGAACGCATAGTCTGGCGTGGCGCAGACAATCTCATTGGAATAAATTCCCCCAAGGGGAGTCTCTGCCGCGTAATTCTGTTCGGCTACAATCGATTTTCCCTTCGCAAGCACATGTGCCGAAAAGTCATATCGTTTTTTAGTGGAAGGATCGTTCGGGTCATCAAACAGGGACTGGCATTCAGCCCGGCATTCGATGTTCCGGTACGCGTCTTTGAATTTTTTCATCGCGTGCGCATATTGAGTGCGAAATTCGCTTTCTGACAGTGGTGGTTTTTCGGGGACTTCTGAATGCTGTTCGCGCGCAGACAGAATCAGAGACGGCATGAAAGCCAGAGACCAGAATGTCAAAACAATAAGAATTCTGTCTGGAACTGGCACGCTTCGGCACTCCGCATCAATGTAAATTTACGTCTGTCTGATCTGACTGGTAGAAATCAGGTATCTGAATCTTTGTCTAATTATTTTGAGAAAGGGCAATAAAAATCCATCACGATTTTTCTACCACGAAAAACACGAAACCACGCGAAAGAAAAAAATGGGTAGGCCCGAATAAAATTCGGGCCGAGCGCAGCGAGCGGGAGGTTGCGGCTACCGCGTTCTGTTCAGAAACAGGCTTCCAATACTTGCTCGGCACGGCCGGACGAGCCGGACCGTGGCACACGGTACCATTTCCTGTATTTGGTGTGACTCCCAAATGTTATCAGCCGTCCGTGTGCCACCGCTCGGCTTGACCGACGGTGCTGGCATAACAAGGTACAATACTCTCGAAACATCTAACAGTAGGCGCGGGGCCCATGTGCCCACCCGTCTGTTGAGGTTCGTTTGTTATTTAGAGCGAAAGGGACCCGATAAAACTTCATAGGGCAACCAGCAAACGCCTCCACTCTGCGGGTCGCCACATCGGGCGACCCCTGCGAAGGGAATTTCGAAAGCGGCAACCAGTCACTTCAACTGTTTGATCATTTCCTGGGCTTTGGCTTCAAAGAGAGCCTGCCATTCGGGGGCCAGCATGCAGTCGCTGTCTTCCTGGGCACCGCCGACGTTTTTCAGTTGCTCGGCAGTCGGGGCATAATAGTTGTAGCCGTTGGTGTAGCCGGCGACGAACGTGTTTTCGAACGGGGACTTTTTCTTGATGTTCAGACCGATGTTGACGGTCAGCTCCGCGGGGAAGGTGATCATGCGGAAGTCGCCGACTTTGATGGCGAAGATTTCCGCATCGAGGGTTTTGCCGGCGGCCTGGTTACGGGACTGATGTTTATTAAGCAGCGCCAGGTTGGCTTTGTTGCGGGTCATCTTTTCCATCTTGTAGACGTTGTTGATGTAGCGTTCCATGTTCGCGCGGTTCTCTGCGTCGAGCTTGGCCAGACCGTCGCGGCCCAGTTTCTTTTCCAGCAGATAACGGTGTGAATAGTACGAAGGGTGTTCGTCGTAGAGTTTGTATTTGACGATCAGAGGCAGAAACGTTTTGAGATTCAAGCTGGTTCCCTGCAGTGAATTCAGCAGCTGTTCCTGTTCTTTTTTGAGTGACTCAATCCGCGTGGCATTGTTGGATCGGGGAAGCGTCAATGTTTCATTCAAGACGGTCAGGTCACTGTTGTCGGTGCATTTGATCTTGCGGATTGCTTTGAGCGCGCTGAGCCCCAACTGGTTGCCCAGGGTTTCGGCGTCGCGGGGATTGTCGACGTCTTTGTATTGCGCGGGGTTGATATCGCCGCCACAACCCTGCACGAACAAAGCGATCGTGCCATCACTGAGGTTGTCTTCGATCACCTGTGAAGCGAAGCCACTCATGTCGGCGGTGTTGCCTTTGCTGGGAACGCCTTGAATCGGATGCACGGCGAAGTTGTACACGACGGCGAGTGTGTCGCCATTTTTCTTTTCGAGTTTCAGAATGCCGATCTCGGGATCGATGGGACCGATTTTCGCGACTTCTTCATCGGGGGGGAGTGAGTACGCGTGGCGGACGTCGGCTTCTTTACCGTTTTTGAGGAACAGCCGCCGGTTTTCCATCACGCGGTCTTCGTGACCGGTGCCGACACCGACGTTGACGGGAACCAGGTTTTTCGCAGCGTCCTTGATGGCTTGGATGGTGCGTTCTTCAACGTCGGCACAGACGATGCCGTGACAGTGACTGGCGTTGATCATGATGTTTTTGGGTTTGATTTTCAGATCGCGTTCGATCTGGGTCCGTACGTTGCCCAGGTATTCGTTGGTGATGGAACCGATCTCGCCAATCGCGACAGCATCAACGGTTACGATGGCAGCAGTATTGTCGCCGTCCTTGATGACCAGTGCTTTCACATACAGGGGATCATTGACGGGCACATTGCGATTGGTGATGTCCACCTTGGCGGCGCCCGCCATCAAATCGCCGGCAGCTGCGAGTGCCGGGGTGAGCAGGCTGGTCAGAGTCAACAGCAGCAGTGTAACGGTCAGTCTGTTGAACGAGCGGGATACAAGGGGGCGAGCGATTTTGTGAATGCGGTGCATGGTGTCCTGTTTTCTGAAACGGGTAGTAGTCAATCTAAATCAGATCAGTCAGAGACGGGAAAAGCGACTCCAGTTCTCTCCAGTTTAACTGGAGCGTTCACTGAGCGGGACCCGTTCTTTGAGAATATTGGGGAGAAAGAGAAATCTCTGATCTCCAGGCTGCGGGAGTTGGTTATTTCAAATCGAAGTCGTGGCTGCTTTCACCTTCAGAAACATCTGCTTTGAGATCGGTTGTGGAAGAACCAAGATATTTTTTCGGAACCTGTGACAGTCCTTTATTGCTCTGTGCCTGGGCGGGAGTGAATTCACTGGGCATAGAGATAAATACACTGTAGGAACCCGCGGGAATCGGTCCGTCCAGAGTGAAAGAGCCCTCTTCCGTCAGATCGCCGCCGGCACTGGCGCCCAGTTGCTCGGAAATAAAATTCACGCGGCAATTGCTCAGTGGCTGACCTTTGAGGGTGACGGTTCCGCTGACGGTTCCCATTGGTTTGGAGGCCACCGTTGTGCCACCACAGCCGGTCAACAGTGTTACTGTCAGCACCGCGAGACAGCAGAGGGCACTGTTACGGAGTTGGAGAAAAGTTCTGAAGGAAGCAGGTATTAAAGTCAGCATGCGGAAGTCTCCCGGTTTTTTGTGATCAGACATCACATTGAATATGAGCGTCAGGTTCTGGAGTACACACAGCCAGCAGTTGACCGGCTGTGTGTTTCCATTCGTAAATTCATCGGGAATTAAAATTCGCCGAGTACTTTTCCGTCCTGAATGGCGCCCAGCGCCAGCAGGGTGTTGAAGTCGATATTATCCGAGAGGAAGCGGACGGCTCCATCAGCCAGCAGTGCATGTACGCCCCCGACGTGGAATGATGTGAGCGGACCGTTGTTGAATCCTGCGCCCGTGTATGCGGGTTTGGTTTTGGGATTGGGTGAATATCGAATGGTGACAACACCTCCTCCGCCATAGCCCGATCCGCCACTGGTGGAGACACCGCGATGCCCCGACCAGCCGCCTGAAAGATTTTTACGGTAGTCGACATTGGCGATCAGGCCGGAATCTTCACCGACCATGATGGTGTTGGAAGTTCCGTCGGTACAGTCACGCATCAGAACCGATTTGCCGATCTGCAGCATTCCGTTTTGTGCCATCACACCATAATACGTGTTGTCGACGGCATTGGTGTTGAAGGGTGCGGCTGCCGTGTAAGCGCCTGCGATGCCTACGTAGTCCATCGTCATACCCAGGTCTCCATTAGACTGACCGGGAGAAATACCGTTGGCGGTTCCGGCAAAAAACGGATCTGTAACACTGGAGGGACATTTAAAGGGAGTGACCAGTGCGTTATTCAAGGCTTCATTCGAGCCGGCGCCGGTTCCGTATCCACCATCACCGGTCCAGCCGTTGTAAGTGTTGTAGCCACGTCCGTTCGCCGGAGTCTGTGTCAGGCTGTTGTAGAGGTTGGCCTGATCCATGTAAGGCAGAATCGATACGCGCCAGTTGGCCTGATAAATGGGGACCTGGGCACCGATGGGAAACGTACGGAAAGCGTCATGGTAATTATGAAACGCCAGTCCAACTTGTTTCAGATTGTTTTTGCAGGCACTGCGACGGGCAGCTTCACGCGCCTGTTGGACTGCCGGCAGTAGTAAGGCAATGAGGATGGCTATGATGGCAATCACCACCAGTAATTCGATCAGGGTAAATGCTTTTCGTTTCACGAGACCACGTCCTTTTCTAAAATTTATAAACCAAATCAGCTGGTTAAAAAATGAACATTCAGGTTATCGTAGAGCGCAGAATTACAAGCAGCCGACGGGCAAACTCGTGTAGTAACAGGTTTGATGAACACCGGGCCTGTCAGGGGCCCATGCAGGAGGGATGAAATTGACTTTGAGTCAACATCACAATCAAGGCGGCAGGACGCCTGCAGGAAACGTGAAAAACTTCAGTAGTCATTCCACTTTACACTGAGATCAGTCATTGAACATGTCTTATCAGACAGAAAGATTTCACTATCGGACATGTTTGAACAATCAAAAAAGATTGGTCTATCTTATTTGAGGACAGTCGTTTATGGTTTTGTTAGCTTTATTGTGATAATTAACCTGTTGAGGGGTGTTCCATGTAGGTTATAATCAGGTCCCCTGCTCTTGCTGTGAAATCGGAATACACGGCTGGAACAAGTCCTGCCAGGTAATGAAACGCGTTCGCATCCCAAGATCGATCAAATCAAGCCGGGCTCTCGTATGCACTCTAAAACTTCCATCAGTGATAAGCCTCGAATGCAGCCTTTCCTCCAGCGTGACACCAGCCTGGATTATGAGAAGGCGGACCTTTCCTATTACTTACCTTCCGCACGTCCGCAGCGGCTGGAATCACTCAGGCAGAGCTGGAGTTATCTGGCTTACTACCATCAGACCCCTGGTCCATTCGCACGATTTACCTCGGGACATTTTCCCGCGGGTACGACCACCCAGAAGCATAATCACGCGGTGATGGCCATGCATGGGAGTCTGCAGGGGCCGTTAACGTTGAAGACACCCGACGGAGATTATCATCTGGACGCGGGCGATTTCTGTATGATCGGTCCGGGTGTGGATCATCATTGGTCGAATGAAGGCCCGCATACCGCATCAACGGTCGCATTCCTGATCGATCTGGAGCGGCTGGGAGACTGGCCGGAAGAATCAGGAATCGCCGAAGCGTGCCGGGAATTAGAGACACTGGTGACCGGCGTGCATCGTATCAGCTCGGCGGGTAATCCTGATCTGCAGCATGCGTTCTGGCGGATGGCAGACCAGCTGGTTGCCGAACACGCGCATCGCAAGATTCAGCTGACCAGTCGTCTGCTGGTTTTTCTTTCGCTGGTCCTGGAGCATCTGGCTCCCGCGGTAGAGTTGGATTCTGAAGATGACGTCGCATTACAGATTCGGCGGTTGCTGTTGAATCGGGTGAATGATCGCCTGACGATTCCAGAAGTGGCCCGTGAACTGCACGTGAGCCCTACACTGGCAAAAACCGTATTCCGCAAAACGTATGGCTGCGGGATCATGGCGTATTTCAACGAATTGAAAATCTGGCAGTCCAAGCGGATGCTGGGTAACCCGTCGATGACCATCGACCAGATCAGTCGTACGCTCGGTTTTTCTTCGCCGGCTTATTTCACGCGCACGTTTCGAAAGCTGACGGGTGTCACCCCGAGCGACTTTCGCAGCAAACGCGGTCAGACTGGCATATGTTGAAACAGTAACTGCAGAATGGCTTACTGTGCTGCCAGGTCAGGTGGAGCGAGCTGGCTGGTGAACTCGTGATACGCGTCTCTCATCTTTCCGCGGGCTTCGTACAAGAGGCCGTTATGGGTACCGAGTTCAATTTTTAGGAAGCGTTTGGGAATGCCGGACGCGGAATTTTCGGGTGCGGCAGCGAATAACTTTTCGCCCAGTTCAAACGGGACGATGCGATCTGCCGTCCCGTGAACCATCAGGATGGGACAGGTGATGTTTCCGATGAGCCGCTGATTGGGGTACCGGTCCCACAATAACAGGCTGACGGGAATCCAGGGAAAGTGACTGGAGGCGGCATCGACCAGGGAGCTGAAGGTGGAGCGGAGAATCAGCCCTGCCGGCGGTGTATTCTGCTCGCAGAGTTCGCTGGCCAGCAGAGTGGCAACGCCGCCGCCCAGCGATTCTCCAAACAGAATGATGTGCGAAGGATCAATTTTGCGATCGCGGACGGCGTACTTCCAGATCGCGCGGGCGTCTTTGAGCAAGCCGGTCTGGCTGGGGCTGCCCGGGTTTTCGGCGTAACCCCGGTAGTCGAAAGCGAAGACATGCAGATTCAGACTGGCCAGCAGGCGACAGTCTTCAATGCGGTGCAGACGGTTTCCGCCGTTACCGTGCAGGAGAATCACGACAGGACGTCCCTTGTCCAGTTCCGCATCGCAGGCGGCTTTGTCAGTACAGGCGACCTGGCCTGCCAGAAAATGCCAGCCTTTCAGATCGAGACCGTCTTCCGTTGTGGTGGAAATTTCATGTATCACGCCGAAGGGAGCATTGGCCTGATCGATTGATAAAGAGGAGACCCGCGTGGGTTGATAGATGAGCCAGCGTTGAGCAAGCATCAACAGAATCAGCAGGAATACATAAAATGCGGACACCCGCCAGAGATAATAAACGAGCATCTGTTTCCCCGTTTGTGGTTTATCAAACATCTTACGCGGTAAGGGGACCAGCCAGGGCAGGCAGCGTTTCCAGGCTGATTGTGATTCTGTATTCATGAGTCATTACCTGGAAGTGAAGAAAGGAAATGATTTTGTATTTTATTCTAGAGCGTATCACATTTAACCATAGTGTCTCACAATCTAGTATACTCTGTCCAAATGGCCCTGGAGACGCTACAGTAAAACTGGACACAGTCTAGCTGTTCTGAAGGTAAATACCAGTGGGATCTGTCGCCCGGTTTGATATGATGTCAGCCGCTGATTGTGTTTCTTTAGAATGGTTCGTGTTCTCCCAGAGGTCTCTCATGTTGCCACGTATGCTCATTGTCTGTTTTCTGCTCTGTACTTCGCTGATCCCGCTGCGCAGTTCTTTCTCGATGGAAGAAAAAAAAACGTTTCCCGATCCGGTGGAAAAGCAGATTGAAGGCTGGACGGTGGATGTGGACCCGCAGTTATTTTCTGAGGAACATGCCGAGCTGGGGCGCAAATCGCTGGATGCACTCGCCAATCATCTGCAGCGGGTGAAATACATTGTACCGCCGGAACGGGTGGCGGCGTTGCAGAAGTTTCCTATCTGGCTGGATCTGCAGCATGCGGAGCTGGATAAAATGCAGTACCATCCCAGTCGCGGCTGGCTGGAGGCGCACGGCTACGATCCACGCCTGGCGCAGCACGTACATATTCCCGTCGCCCGGCAGTTGCTCAATCGCAACATGTGGGCGCAGCATCCGTATGTGGTTCTGCATGAGCTGGCGCACGCCTATCACGATCAGGTCTTGAGTTTCGACCAGGCAGAGATTGTCGCGACCTTTGATGCGGCGAAGCAGGCAGGCATCTACGAGAGTGTGCTCTGTCACACGGGAATCAAAGTCCGACATTACGGTTTGAACAACCACAAAGAATATTTCGCCGAATCGACCGAAGCGTATTTTGGCGTCAACGATTTCTACCCCTTCGTTCGGGCCGAACTGAAGCAGCACGATCCCGCGATGTTCACGCTGCTGGTCAAAATCTGGGGACCGATTCCTTAGCATGGCGTTGTGATCGGGGAGTCATGTCACGTGTGAGAAAAGACGAACTCATTTATCGTTTCTGTTGTCCATTTAGAAAGACCTGATCTGCTTATCGTTTCTCCAGTAGTTTACCTGCTAGATACCGTCTCATTTTAATCATGCTGGAATCTTTAATGAAACTGTCTACGGCTGCCTGGGAAATTGTGAATCAGCTCGCTGCGAGTGAGCGCAGGCAGTCGTGGTTTCGCCAGATTCTGGGGTGCAGGGATGTCTCTGGATTACTGCGGAAGCTGGGGGAATTGAACGAACCGGCGGTACTGCCGTATGTGGCTCATTTTCTGACCAGCGTTGATCGGGACGCGAGGGCCGCTGCGCGGGAGACCGTTGCTGCACTGCTGGAGCAGATTTCCGCCAGGGATCTGCTGGCGTTGGAAGAACAGTCCTTGTGGTGGAATGCCAGCGATCGAATTCAAAAGCGGTCGCGGATTCAACCCGTCGACGTATCTGCAATCGCCGGGAGTCCGGATCAACGGGAGTACGCTGCGGTTTTGAGTCTGCTTTCGTTTCACAAAAATGGTTATGTGCGGCAGGAAGCAGTACGACTGCTGACAGACATCGACACCAATGAAGCTCTACCCTGTCTGGTGATCAGACAGAATGACTGGGTGAAACCGATTGCCGAAGCTGCGCAGAAGGAAGTCAGGCGGCGGTTGCAGGCAGGGCCTGTCCGTGTCAGCCCTTCGTTGCTGGAGCTGATCTTTCAGATGGAGACCTGGAGCAGATACGATCACAGGCCTATGATTGGAGACCTGGTCAAGCGGTTGCTGGAAGAAGAACAGGATCAGTTTTTAGAACGACAGGTTGTGGCTCTTACGGTCGATGCGAAACTGGGACGCAACATAGTACGCTATGCTCTCTACTATCTGAAATACACGAATCAACGGCTTTTAGTATATGGCATGTTTTCGAAAGATCCCGTCATTCGCTATCAATGCTGTCGTGGTCTAAGAGAATTGCCTGTGGAACAGTGTCAGGAACTCTCACTACAGGATCGTCAGATGCACCTGGAGTGCAGGTTGAACGATACGTTTCTGCCGGTGCGCAGTGAAGCCTATCGGCAACTGGCGGAGTTAGATCCTGCGAATGCCGTCACGACGTGGGAGGCGGCTCTGCTGGATCGGAGTCGCAGTATCCAGGAAATGGCCTGTTATTATCTGAACCGGATTGATCCCGGTCATGCGGTGCGATTTTATCGAAACGCGGTTGTGAAACACCCGGAGTCACTGCCGGCCATTGAAGGGCTGGCGGCGGTGGGAGAAGCAAGCGATCTGGAATTTCTGCGCACCCTGTTAGTGCATCCATTTCCCAGTCGACGTTGTGCGGGCATTCGCGCGGTGGTTCGTTTGCTGCAACGTGATGCGATTCCGGAAGTGATGCCTTTTCTAGGCGACAGCAGTCCGCGGGTAGTTCGTACGGCGGGCAGGTCATTGCGTCCCTGGATCACACAGATACCCAGTGCCGATCTGCTGGCAGTCGTCCTCGAAGCAGAGACAGTTCATGCGCGGCGACATGCCTGTGAGCTGCTTGCGGCTCAAGGTAAATGGTCGAGTTTTCCCTGGCTGCTGGAAGCTGTCGTGCATTCCGAGCCGGAAACAGCAGCGGTAGCGGCTTCGATGATTCAGAGATGGTGCAGCGCCGGGCAAAGCTACCGTGTCTTCACACGACCCTCGGCGGAAGAAAGGGCGAAGATTGGAGAAAAGCTGGCCCGACATCAGTCTCAAGTTCCTGAGCAACTGGTTCAGCAGATCGAACGCGAACTGTCACTCTATTCTTGAGAATCGCAGTGATTGCGCTTTGATGTCTGGTACTTCGAATTACAATAAAAAAGTGTGCTCTTTTTCGCAGTGAGACCGTTTTAAATAAGGTGGTGGCCATGCGTCGCATTTTCTGTTTGAGGCTGATGTTGCTGGTCGCGGTGTCAATGCTGCCAGGCTGCTCCTTTAATGTCAGCGTAAATGCGGAAAGTGAAACGGACATGGGATCGCATCATGTCTTGGTCAAGCCGGGAAGTGCGATGACGTCCAGTACTTCCGCCACGTTTGGGGATGATGCCACCTATATCTTCGAGTGTGGTGCTGTGAGGGTCAAAATCCAAAACGAAGCCCTGACTGTGAATGACCTGAGCTATGGCATGCTGGAAGAGGGGCAGCCGATTGAAATCGATCACGGCAAGGTCTTCGTCGCGGGACAGGAGCGGACGGGGAAACCGGTTGAAGCACCAGAGCAGGGTGAACCGGTAAAACAGGATGTGAAATAACAGTCTGCGCTCGAGTGGATGAAAACGAAAGGAATCGGAATTGCTGGTGCTCTCGCGAAAGACGGGCGAAAGCCTGCTGATCGATGATTTCCAGATCACTGTGGGCTGGATTCGGTTCAATAAGGTGCAACTGGTGGTCAGTGGAGTCGGAGAAATGCTGCCGGTGCAGAATATTCTCTACATGAACGAAACGATCAAGGTATCCCCCGACATCGAAATCGTAGTGGTTCAGATTCGAGATGAGAAAGTTCGTCTGGGAATCACCGCACCGCCGGGAACAGACTTCGCGCGGCTTTGAACGGTGAGAAGTTACAACCAGGGGTTGTTGAAGACAACCGGAGGTTGTGAGCGAAACCTGCTTCATCGTTGTTGAATTTAAATTTCTTATTGATATCAGCTGGTTTTGATCTGGTAGTAATACTTTATCAGATTCGGTTGAGTGAGCTGCGACCTCCTGCTCGCTGCGCTCGTACCGGATTGCATCCGGTATCACCCTTTTTTTTTGAATTGATCATATGTTATTGCATTGAATGTGTTTCGAGCATTCTTTTTTAACCCCGAAAAACACGAACGGACACGAAAACATCTGAACGGTGGGAGTCACAACCAGGGGTGGCTGCGGATGTAATCCGGGGTTGTCGGAGACAACAGGAGGTTGTGTGTGAAACTATCTTCATCCAGTTTGAATCTGGTATTTTTATTGATAGCCGGTGTTTGATTTCGATCAGGTGGGAAACGGGATCAGTTTTGAATGAGTGAGCTGCGACCTCCTGCTCGCTGCGCTCGTACCGAATTTCATTCGGTACCACCCCTTATTTTTGATTTTCGTGCGGTTTCGTGTTTTTCGTGGTAGTAATTGAATTGCCCGAACCGCGGCTAACGTGCTGCGGCTGATTTCGAATGTTTTACAGTTAATCAGTGACACATGATTAAACCCGCGTTCCATCTTCAGTGGTGCGGGGTTTTCAGCTGGTTCTGTGGGTGTCTTTCAGTAATATTCGTCGGGTGACTGTTCGCGTTCTCTGATGACGCGCTGGCGGGTTGCTTCGAGTTCTTCGCTGGACATGTTGCGGATGACTTCCGGGGTGAGCTTGCGGAGCCAGGCTTTTTTGCGGGAAGTCGCTTTGGTGTCGAGACCCAGCAGGCGGTCGATACGTTCGCGGGCGCGGAGTCGGTCCCGTTCGGTGGCTTTCGGGCTGTCGATCACGGAGCGATAGAAGTAGAGGGAATCGGCGCGGTGCTGTTCCAGGCTCTGCTCGACTTCTTTCAGCATTTCGCGGCGGGCACGGGTGAGGTAACGTTCGACAGAACGACGGCTGATCTGGAATTCGTCGGCGATGGCGGTTTTGATTTCCGAGAGATAGGAGCCACGACCAATCATTTTTTTAATCAGTCGCACGATCTGTTCTGATCTCTGTCTGGAAGTACGCACGCGCGGTGAGGGAGGAGAGTCGGTCATGTTTCATAATGCTTTCTCTGAATATGAGAGTCTGGTGATCGGGATGAAGGATTGCATCCCAAGTGCATCTGATCTTCGCGAAGGGCACGACGCTGTCAACAGGGTTCACAAGCAAACGGGGTGGCGAACTGTGTTGATATGGGCCCGATCTGGTGCGATGCCAGGGCGGTTTTGGGACGAAGTTCTGCGATGTGCGGCGACCCGCAGGCATACATCAGGAACGGGTGTTGTTTCAGGCAGTGAAGATCTGGAAAAATCAGGCGGTTTTGCAGTGAAGATCAAGAACAACTGCCGCGTGTTTCAGTGCACTGTAAACTGGGCACGCGCGCGACAGAAAACAACGCTTATCGCCAGCGCCGCGAAGCGGTCAAGTTCAATTTTTGCAGAAACGTCGTTTGAGCAGTGCTCGTCCGACAGCTGGTTTTCGGGCGGGATATCTATTAGACTCGTTGCACTTCGCCCGCGCGATATTGCAGTAAACGTGGATACAGACTGCTCAAATCAAACGGTTTGTAAATTGCACTTGCTGCGTGAGTACCCCATAATGAAGACGAGGCTGACCAGTTCAGCTGCTTACCGATTACGACCCCACCTGCTTCTATCAACTTACCTACAGGACTTCTCTGATGATGTTACGACGGCTTCCTCTATTTGTTTTAATGACTGTGATCTCGATTCTGGCTGTTCCCGTAGCCGTGAATGCGGAGCATGAGGGGAAGGTACAGATCCTGCTACTCGGTGACAGTACGACGGAGGGAAGTATTCCTCGAAAGCTGAAGCCCAAAGGTCCGCATCTGGAACAGGTGCTGGAACAACTGCTGGCTGCGGAAGGTGATCTGCCGGCCTGTCATGTGATCAATTCGAGTTTGAGTGGCGAATATATCAAGCGCTTGTTTGATTCAAAACGCTACGATCGCGCTGCCGCCAAGCTGCCTGGTTTGGATTATATCTTCATTCGTTATGGTTTGAATGATCGGGCACGACGTGAGAATTTCACGGAGAATTTTCCCAGGGACTTTCATCAGTTGCTGGCGCGGTTGCGAGAAGATCATCCCAATGCGTTACTGATTCCGATGACCGTGATTCCATTTGCGAATGAAGCGGACAGTGAAACGATCAACGACCTGGTATTTGACGTCGCGAAAAAAGAGAACCTGGAGGTCTTCGACATCTATCCCCGCTATGCAGAGGAGCTGAAGAAGGGGCAGAACATGCTGACCTATCGACGTTATCCGCTGTCGAAGGTTCCGGAAAAATATCATGCACTGGTGAAGCCGTTCGTGATCGGTGGCAGTGTGGTAGTGATGGCAAACGAGCTGGACCCGATTCTCGGTGATCTGCCCGGCTGGTATAGTGACCGTCATCCCAACCTGGCGGGTTACAATGTGATCGCCGACGAGACGGCCGCGTACATGGCGAAGCTGTTGCGGGCAAAGCAATCGAAAACAGAAAAGAAGCAGTAACGCGCTGTCACAATTTGCTACCATCAACTGACTGGAGAGAGTGTACCGATGCGTTATTTATCATTGATGATGTCGTCCGTTTTGAGTCTGACTTTGTTGCTGTGTGTGCTGCCTGCTGATGGATTTGGTGCCCTCTCTGCGGGTGTGGCTGCCATTGATGTCACGCCTGAGAAGCTGCCGGCTCTGCAGAATGGTCAATTCCTGGAAATCAATCAGGACAAAGTGCTGGACCGGTTGTATGCCCGCTGTTTTGTGCTGCAGTCGGAAGAGACGACCGTGGCGATTGTCGTCGTTGATTCCTGTATGATTCCGCGCGACATCTGTGACCGGGCGAAGATTCTCGCACGTAGTAAAACGGGCATTCCCGTTGAGCGGATTCTGATTTCTTCGACGCACACACATACCGCGCCGAGCGTGATGGATTATTGTCTGGGTACGAACAGTGATCCGACTTACGAACGCTTTCTGCCTCCCAGACTGGCGGAAGGAATTGCTAAAGCGTATGCGAATCTGGAACCGGCGTGGGTTGGATTCACGTCGGTCGATGCGCCCGAACATACGCACTGCCGACGCTGGTTGAGACAGCCGGACAAGCCGGGTGAAGATCCTTTCGGGGAGAAAACGGTGCGGGCGATGATGCATCCCGGTCATCAGAATCCCGATTACATCGGTCCTGCGGGACCCGTGGATTCGGGACTGTCGCTGCTCAGTATTCAGTCAGCCGACGGCAAACGACCCTTGGGTCTGCTGGCGAATTATTCGATGCATTACTTCGGGGCGCGGGGCGGATTTTCTGCGGATTACTACGGGAAATTCTGTCAGCTGATGGAAGAGAAGATCGGAAAAACCGGTGATCCTGAAAAACCATTTGTAGCGGCGATGTCTCAGGGAACGTCGGGTGATCTGCAATGGATGGATTACTCGAAGCCCCGCCGCAGTGACTACAGTATCGACCAGTATACGAGTGAGCTGGCGGAGATTGCTCTGAACGCGTATCAGAAAATCATTTATGGAATGGGCACGCCTCAACTGGAAATGGCGCAGACGATCCTTGAGCTGAATCGACGTCTTCCAACTCCTGAGCGGTTGGCCTGGGCAGAGGCGATCAATGCGAAACGGGGAGAGCGGCGTCCGGCGAATCGTCCGGAAGTCTACGCCGAGCAGGCGCTGTGGATTGAGGCGCATCCAGTGGAAGAACTGATTCTGCAGGTGATCTGCATCGGCGATCTGGCGATCACGGCGATTCCCAATGAAGTTTACGGGATCACCGGGATCAAGCTGAAAGCACAGAGTCCGTTTGAATATACATTCAACATGAGTCTGGCAAACGGCGCCGCCGGTTATATTCCTCCGCCGGAACAGCATTTCCTGGGAGGTTACACAACCTGGCCGGCCCGGACTGCGGGTCTGGAGGTTTATGCAGAACCCCAGATTGAAGGAGCGCTGCTGGAAATGCTGGAGCAGATTTCAGGACAGCAGCGTAAGACTCTGACGACTGACTTTTACAGTGTGCAGCAGCGGGCCGCATTTCAGCGCGCCAAAGCAGACGATAACAACCGGGTGAACCGGGGACGGAAGATTGTTAAGTCAAAGGATTGATTTTGTGGGGTAAGGAGAAACAAGCTGGGTGGCCCTGGATGTAATCCGGGGTTGTCGGAGACAACAGGAGGTTGTGAGTGGAACGATCTTCGTTCAGGTTGAATCTGGATTTTTTATTGATAGTCGGTGGTTGGTTTCGATCAGGTGGGAAACTGGATCAGTTTTGAATGAGTGAGCTGCGACCTCCTGCTCGCTGCGCTCGTACCGAATTTCATTCGGTACCATCCCTTTTTTAAATGGACGATTAGGGATTAAGTTAATGGGTGAGCTCGCACGTGCATCCGGTACCATCCACTGGTTCTGTCTATGTGATTTACCCTTTGCGGAGTTCGCTATAGGCGCTTTGCATGGCGTGTTTCAGCATGAGTCCATCGTTGGCATAGACGACCAGGCGGGCGCCCTGCCTGATGGTGCGGACGGCCTGTTTGGTAGTGCCAAACCAGCAGCCGGCGGCGACGTGTTGCTGATTGGCGATGTCGATGACTTTCTGGATGGCGGCGATCAGATCGGGGTTGTCGTATTCGCCGGGGATTCCCATGTTGGCGGTCAGATCGCCGGGACCGACGAAGACCGCATGCACGCCGGGAATGGAACAGATCTTTTCCAGGTTCTGGATGCCGGGCACCGATTCAATCATGGGGATGAAGAGGGTGTTTTCGTTACGCTTCTCAATGTAGTCGGCGGTTTTCTGATTGACGAATTTGCCGGTCTTGAGGACTTCATCCAGCACGATGCCTTTCAGCGGTCGATACACGGCGGCGGCTGCGAGCTGCTGGGCCTGTTCGTATTCTTCGACATAGGGAACGACTACGCCATCAAAGGTATCACAGACGCGGGCGACATCGGCAGCGTCGCGACTGTGTGTACGGGCCAGGCAGGCGATGCCTTTGGAGTTGAGTGCATACCGCAGCGGGAGGAACTCCGCGAGATCGAGCGTCGTATGTTCGGGGGTGACGATCACAAAGTCGAGCGAGTTTTCGGGAATCGATTCGACCATCGCGGGTACCACGGCATACTGAAACAGCGAACCATAAACGGTTTCACCTTTGATCAGTTTGTCTTTCAGCTTCTTCACCAGCATAGCAGCCTCACTTCATTCAGGGGAACAGGAGTGATTTCACCAAAGTCGTTGATTCCATGATGCCGGGTGGGGGTTGATATGTAAAGAAGAACCGTCTGATTTGCAGAAATGGTGGGGTGTGACCCAAATTTCGGAGTGCCAGCTCAATCTTCATTCAACGCATTCAACAGCTCGTCAAACTCGGGTGGTAATGCGGTGAGTGGCAGGAGGTCGTCGGCTTCCGGATTTTCGGGCAGGGGTTGAAAATCGATGTAGCGCAGATTCAAAGTGACGTCGAATTCGCCCAGTGTCATGTCCAGCAGGATGAAGCCGGCGCCTGTTAATTCTTCGCGGTTCTCTTCGGTCAGGCCGGGAACATAGACAATCAGATCGATGGCCCCGTCCTCGGTCTGCAGCCAGAAATAGAAGTCGCTGGCTCTCAGCTCCCTGTCACCAAACCGCAGTCCGAATTCTGAGACATCAATTCGCTGGCGAAACGGGGTAAACGTCCACTCGGGCAGGTCGGGGGAACTTTCAATCAGGGCCAGCACTGCAGGAAATGTCTCTTTCATCCCATCGGCGCTGATGACCAGGTCACGAATTCCCTCTGAATTCAGCCTGGAAATTTCAAACGCCAGTCCCTCATCCACTTCCTGTAGTCGCTCATTGAGTTCTTCCAGCAGCTCTGCCTGATGATCTTCAAAATCGTTCAGCCGCGAGAGATTGTTTTCAAACCAGAGCCAGAAGGAAAGTACATCAGGCGTTGATTCGGAGTCCATGCACATTGAGTGAATCCAATTATTTCCAGGAGTTGTCTGCGGATCTTCTGACAATCACATGTGGCGTGATCTAAACTGAGTTCGATTGAGTCGTATATTAAACGAAGCCGATATCATTCTAACCAGTGAACTCGAAAGAGTGAAATAATTTTCATTCAGTTTATCACAGGCATTGGTTGCAGGTCGGGTTCCACGAAGATCTGTTTGGCTTTCATGGAGATGATGCGGTCTTTACTGTAGTACTTGAGGAGTACCGGTTTATTGAGCGAAACGGCACAGGTATCACAGAATGCTTCTGAATTGGGAAATGGTCCCGATTGCTGCAGGGCGGCGGTGACCAGTTGCATGAAAGCGACGGTGATGGTTTCGTGGTAGCCGCGTTCGAGTTCTTCCGGGGTATTGGTGGCTTTGTTGTAGGCTTTGATGCCGGCCCGCATTTTGTCAGTCGCTGTTGGCAGATCAAATTGTGAAGCGTAGAGATAAGCAACGCGGAGGTGCGCGCGATGCGTCCACTCATCGAAAGGAAGCGTGTAGGTTTCGAATGCGTTGAGAAATTGTCGGTCGTCCATGATCTGATTACTTCCTGTTCACTCGCTCGCTGTGAGGGCGCCTCTGCTCTTCTGTTGTACCATTGTGGAGAGGGCAATTGCAATTTGATATCTTCGTCTGGTTAAGATCCGATGAATCTGAAAGTTTGCCGGTTGATCGAAATTCAGACAACGGTAGTGAAAACAGCACAGCTGTGAATTGAAACAGGGGAGAATCTTCGCATCACGGTTTGTGCATTTGACACCGCGGTGCGACTGGTTAAAGTTACAGAACACAGTTATTCTGCTCAGCACCGGATGCCCGGCAATGTGGAATGTGAGTCATCCCTTTATTTTTCTCCTATCAGAGTTTGTCATGACTGCTGCCAATCAACCGGAAACCGAATCGAATCCTCCCGTAGAACCTGCTGCCAGTGAAGAAACGTCTGCAGTCAGCGAATTGCAGCCGTTGCGTATCTGGCCGCCGATTCTGTTGTTGATTGGTATGGTGGTGACGCGGATGGCACCTCAGTGGATGGACTCGGATTCGGTGTTGCCTGTCATGCTCGCCGTGTTCGGGCCACTGGTCTGTGGCGGGTTGATCCTGGTCTGGTGGGTGCTGGCCAGTCGGGCGACGTGGAAAGAGAAACTGAGTGGGCTGGTCATTACTTTGCTGGCGGGAGGCGTAACGCTGGCATTGATTGACCCCACAATGAAGGGGCCGGGCGTGATGCTGGTTACCGGACCGATGGGAATGGGGCTGTTCGGGATTGCTGCGCTGCTGGTATCTCGTATGCGTTCTGCGAAGCGGACCGTCTTTATCGTCGCCTGCTCGGTACTCGGCTTTTGCTTTTCCCTGTTGCTCCGGGCGGAAGGAATGTGGGGCGACTATAATATGGTACTGGCGTGGCGGTCGACGCCGACGGTGGAAGAACGGATGCTGTCCAAAGCAGATGCGGTACCTGCAGATGCGAGTGCGCTGACGGCGGCAGAGTTGGAATCAGCGCTGGCGGAACCTGAATGGCCTGGATTTCGAGGTGCGTTACGTGACAGTGTGCTGACCGGGGTGTCGCTGGATGCGGACTGGAACGCGGATGTAGGAACTCCTTTGTGGAAAAAATCGGTCGGTCCCGGCTGGTCTTCATTTGTGGTCGCAGGTCCGTTACTGATCACCCAGGAACAGCGGGGCGAGGAGGAACTGATTGTCTGCTACGATGCCGAGACAGGCGCGGAGCTCTGGACCCAGGAAGTGAAGACTCGTTTTTATGATGCGCTGGGTGGACCCGGACCGCGGGCGACTCCGACGCTGGCAGACGGAGGTTTGTATGTGATGGGTGCCAGCGGCCATGTGCTGCGACTGGACCCCGCGACAGGTGAGATCCTCTGGCAGCAGGATGTTCGCAAGGTGGCGGACCGGGAACCGCCGATCTGGGGCTTCAGTTCTTCTCCCTTGGTGGTTGATGGAACGGCCATCGTGCATGCGGGTGGAAAAGATGACAAAGGACTGCTGGCCTTCGATACGGAAACGGGAGATTTGAAATGGTCGGCTCCCGCCGGTGATCATTCTTACTGCTCCCCTGCCTTGTTGACGATAGCCGGACAACCTGTGATTGCGATGCTGACGAATAAGGAGCTGAACCTGCTGAATCCCGCAGATGGCAAAATTCTGCTGAGTTACGATTGTGCTTCGGAGGGGCAGCGCGTGCTCCAGCCTCAACTGGTGGGCGACGATGAAATTCTGATCGCGACTGGCATGGGCAAAGGGATGCAGAAAATTCATGTTACGAACAAAGACGGGAAATGGACGGCGGAGGAGGTCTGGACTGTTACAGGTTTGAAGCCGGACTTTAATGACTATGTGATCTACGAAGGTCACGCGTATGGTTTTGACGGTGCGATCTTTACCTGCTTCGACCTTAAAGACGGGAAGCGCAAGTGGAAGGGGGGCCGTTACGGCAAAGGCCAGGTATTGCTGGTGAAAGACTCTGGTCATCTGCTGGTGATCGGCGAAGAGGGGGCGGTCGTTCTGCTGAAGGCGGATCCGGCGGGTCATGAGGAGCTGGCGACGTTCCAGGCGCTGGATGGTAAAACCTGGAATCATCCGGTGCTGATCGGCGACCGGTTATTCGTGCGAAATTCCGCCCAGGCGGCTGCCTATAAGCTGCCGATTGTGGAGTAAATCCAATGGTGCAGATGCCGGTCAGACAAGTGGAAGTGGAGCCAGAATCGAGTCTCGTTTTAAAACACTGCAGTTACGAGCATGTATCAGGTAACACAATCAGCTAAAAATAGAATGATCCTTTCGGACAGGAAAAGCGTTTCTGATAGAATACAGGCTGGTATAAGAATTTATGAGAATGACTTACGGTGCTGGTCTATCATCATTTTGAGGAAACGATCCGATTATTAAACTTCCTGTGCATTCAAGTATCGCTGTGTTGGGTTTGCTGGTCCTGCTGCCTCTGGGCTGTCAGCAGGCAAGCGATCCCGGTCCCTTTGATACGGCGTTCGCACTGCAACAGGCAGGTCAAGCAGATCAAGCCAGCGCTTTGCTGGCGGCGGAAGACATCGAAAAATGTCTCCGCGAATCCTCGCTCGTGACGCTCAAAATGAGTGAGGCAGAATTCGCAACGCGGTCCACTTCAGAACGCACCCAGGGACAGGAAGAAATGTTACTGGTCGTACCATTCGTCAAACGGGCCGCTTATCAGCAGATTGAAACAATGCAGGCTGCTGAAGAGGCCGGGCGGTCAGCCGGTCAGCCAAATCGAAACAGGTTCAGGAGCAAATACAACGGCTGATCAATACACTGCAGGACAAGAATAAAGTGTTGCTCTATCAGCAGTTGGGCAGCGGCATTCAAAAGAAGCTGGATCAGGTTTCTGCGAATAACAAAACAGACAAATCAGAATCTAAGTCCGACGACTAACGTCGCTCTTACCAGATGAATGAACCGAGCAGGACGATAATGACTGCGTCAACGGTTCCCGAAATCGTCCAGGTGGTCCAGAACGCTTTGATTTCAGATAGTGGCGCTGCTTTCCCGCATTCGATTGGCGTTCATTGAGAGCCCCTTGGCGGGCTATTAATTACATCCCTCGACTGCCAGAGGCTGCCGTCGATAGCTGGAATGCCTGCGAACCGCTGGTATTAGAATTCCTGATTGGGGAAAACTACGGCTTTCTGTCCAAAACTATGTCAAAATGGCAAGTATAGGAAACTTTGCGAGATTGTTGTTGATCTTCTATATGACCCAGTTTAACATTACGTTTGAACAGTGAGTAACCGTTTGATTGAGACAGGATGTTTACGACCCGACGGGCTGTATTCCTAACGATCCTGCATCAATTGAGGTGGTACCATGTATCAGCTGGCAACAGTTAGTTCTCTGTGTCTGATCGTTTTCGGGGCTCTCTATCTGTACTGGGGCTCTCGGGCAGCTCGCCTGTACCGCAGCATTCGGGATCAGCGGGCTGACGAGGATTACACGCCTGTGGCGACCGTCATCCTGCCATTGCGGGGCAATGATCCATTTCTGGTGCACTGCCTGGATGGACTGCTGAATCAGGATTATCCGGATTATCGGGTGAAGATTGTAGTCGACCATGTCAGTGATCCAGCGCTGGGCTTTGTCAGGCAGTATCTGCGTAAGCACCCTCATCCGAATTGTGAAGTCAGTATTCGACATCAGCAGGCATTCAATTGTGGGCTGAAAAATGCGACTCTGATCCAGGCCATTCAAAGTGTTTCTGCAGACGTGGAAGTCGTGGCCTGGCTGGACGCGGATGTGCTTCCCCATCGTCGCTGGCTGCGAGACCTGGTAGCGCCTTTACGTGATGCAGAGGTCGGGATCGCTTCAGGGATTCGCTGGTATGCACCCCAGTCGACAAATGCGGGGACACTGGTTCGGCATGCCTGGAATGCGGCGGCCGTGTTGCAGATGCTTTCGCTGGACATTGCCTGGGGTGGCTCAATCGCATTGAGTCGATCAGTGTTTCAGGATCCACGGTTTTCAAATACGCTGTCTAAAATGATGTGGGATGATACGGGCCTGAAATCGATTGCCGATCAGTTGAATCAGAAACTGGTCTTCTCGCCGACAGCGACGATGATTAATGCCGAATCCATCGCTTTGGATTCGAGTCTGCGGTTCATAACCCGCCAGATGGTTAATGCACGTTTTTATCATTCTCACTTCTGGTTTATAGCCACACTTGGATTTGTTTCGGCGCTCGCCCAGACAGTACTGGTCGGGCTGGGGCTGCTGTTCCTGTATCAGGGACAGCAGCTGGCAGCCGGACTGGTCATGGGAGTACTGGCCTTTGCCGGTGGTTCGGTAGCATTTTCCATTTATCGAGTGGGTTCGCATATCGAACAGCTGGTGCGGTCCCGGGGTGGTGAGTTCCGTCGTCATCCACTCAAGACAGTGGGTTACCTCTGGCTGATGCCTTATCTGTTTTGTGGTTGTCTGATCGCTGCGATTCGCACTCGTACGATTAACTGGCGGGGCGTGATTTATTATGTGCCAGCGCCATTCGAGGTTTATATCAATCATTACGAACCGTTCCAGAAACCGGCGCCGATGAGTGTCAGAGCGGAACTGGAAAATGTTTCGATTTGAAGGTAGCTCCACTGTAGAGATTGCGGGTTGAACGTCCGTGGGAAGTCAGTAAGATAGATTGAAGGTTGATTTACGTTTCGCGAAGAATCGCCGCCTGTCAGAGTTGAAATCCTGTTTTCAACAGTCTGTCATCTCCTCGACCGCATTTCATAAAGTTCAACTATGTTTTCTGAATCGACCTGGAGCCGTAAAAGTATTGGTGATGTGGACGTGGTATACCATGACGGGTTGTATCACCTGTTTCATCTGGTGCTACCCAATCATGACTTTATCGCGCATGCAATCAGTGACAATGCATTGAACTGGCGGCGGGTTGATAATGCGCTGTTCATCGGCGATCCCGGCGGCTGGGACGACCTGATGTTGTGGACAATGCATGTGACGCCTGACCCGCATGAACCGGGGCGCTGGCGGATGTTTTATACGGGAATTTCGCGGCGTGATCAGGGAAAAGTGCAGCGCATCGGTCTGGCATTCAGTGATGATCTTTATCATTGGGTGAAGGCAGATGTCGACTGGGAGGATCGGCGTGGGATGCACGATCCGCAGCATATTCTAGAGATCCGCGCGAAGCTCCAGTCGGTCGTTTCCACGAATATCAAAGCCAGGCAGAATCCTGACAGCTGTTTTCCTTTAGAGCCGGAGGAGGAGTATTATGAATCCTCTCCTGAAAACGAGCGGAACTGGGTGAGCTTTCGGGATCCGTTTTATTTCCATGAAGGAGATCATAGCTGGTTACTGATGGCTGCTCGTGTGAATGAAGGGCCGCTGGTACGACGAGGCTGTGTGGGACTGATGGAAGAAGTTGCCCCCAATCATTTCCGCGCCTTGCCGCCGCTGCATGCACCGATGATTTATGACGACATTGAAGTTCCCAATCTGTTTCGGATTGACGGCGATTATTATCTGATCGGCAGCCTGCGGGAAGATGCGAAGATCCGTTACTGGCATACAGAGTGTCTGGAAAAGCCCTGGCGTAACTATTACGACAATGTCCTGCTGGCACAGGGCAATTATGCAGGTCGCATCTGCCGTGATGACCAGGGGATTCTGCTCTGGAATTTTTATACCAGCTCGGCTCACGACCGCACTACGAATAATCTGCTGCCTCCTCCCAAGCGTCTGGAGCGTCTTCCCAACGGCCAGTTGCGCACTACCACGTACGAGGGGATTCACGAACGCGTGCTTGATCGACTCGATTCACACCGTCTGCACGTGTTAAAAGGGACTCACGAAGAATCCTTTTTCCGTGTCAATGACGGATCATTGAAGGTCGTGAGTGAAGCCGGTTATCAGGGTTTTGTCTTCAATGAAGAAGTGAGCTGTTTTCGTCTGCGGTGTCATTTTTCGATGCAGGGAGACGGAAAGTGCGGCATTCTGATTCGCATCGACGCGGAATCGTATGATGGATACTACCTGTCGCTGGATCTGTTGAAAGGGATAGCGCAGTTTCGTTCCTGGAAGACGGGTGAAGAGAAGTCCGGCGAAAACATGATGCAGTTTGAGTCGCTGCAGGATGGTTTCTGGCGGGTGAGCGATCCGGATGACGTCCAGATTCAAATGGTGTCGTTCGGCAGTTATCACGAGTTGAGCGTGAATGGGGGTATCGTGCTCTCGCTGGCGAACTCCACGTTTACCAGTGGAATGCTGGGTTTCTATGTAGAGACTGCCACGTTGCAGATCAACCAGCTGGAAGTACACCGCCTCAAGCCGCCAACCCAGACGGACGAGCATCTGACCACCGGCTGGCGAAAAAACAGCCCGGAGGAAGAAGCTGGAACGTGAGCGTGCAGCAATGTCAGCGAATCTCTCTGATCAACTGAGCAAATTGACGGCAGTGCGGATCGCCAGCAGAACGGATGTGATCAAACCAATGAACCCAAGGATTTTCATCCAGGCGGGGATGGCGTTCTCACCTTTCATGTCGGCACGTGTCGCCAGCCAGAGCATGGCGATGGCCAGCATCGGAATACCCAGTACCGTCAGTGACTGAGCAAAGATGATCAATCCTACCGGCTTTTGTCCCATGGTTTTTGTATAGATGGCCACTGCCATCCCGACCATGAGAGCGAACACCGTAAACAGTTTGGGCCATTTCTGATCGATATAGCCACCCAGTCCGAAACCATCGGCCAGGATCGAACCGCCAATCATGGCGTTGACCAGGAACGAACTGAAGGCACCGGCAAAAATCCCCAGTGAGAAAATCACCATGGCCGATTTACCAAAACCGGGTTCAAGGCTGGTGGCGACATCAGAGACGGAGGTCAAAGTTTCAACGTCTGGATTCTGGTATAGCACTTTGGCAGCGGTGATCAGTACCATTAACGTAATCAGTCCCAGCATACTGATGCCAAGTGTGGAATCGATGAGCCCCTGTTTGAGGTTTGCCCGGGTCCAGCCTTTCTGACGTACCAGATAGGACTGATAAAAAGCACCCGCGACGGAGAATGTGGTGGCATACATCGCGACGATAGGCGTCATGACTTCTTGCATTCCGGCGCCGTTGGCAGCCTGTTCGGGCAGAGACGGGATGAGTCCTGCGATTGCTTTCAGCCAGTCCGGCTTGACCTGAAACAGATTGATGGCAAAAGCGATGATCATGATCGCGACCAGCAGCTTCATCAGTTTTTCAATCACACCATACAGGTGTTTGAAACCGTAGAGTGCCAGAATGATGAAGGCATTCATGCCGATGATGATGGCAAGAGAATAATCGTTGCCTTCTTTCATGAACGGTTCGACTGCCGCCAGCACGCCGAGGTTGTTACTGAATTGAAAACAGGCGGCGATTAAGAACAGGATGACCCCGGTCGCAGCAGCCACCGGTCGACCCGCGCGTTCTGCCAGTTCGTCGCAGATCGTGCCCTTGAGTTGAATTCCGAGTCGGGCTGAGAGTGCCGTCATGGCGATCATCATGATGACGGCAATGACCAGGACCCAGCTCATCTGGTAGGCGTAGGTATGGCCGATTTTAGAAGCCGACAGAATACTGCCCGGCCCGAGTACTACTGACGCCGTAATAATGGCGGGACCCAGGCTGGCGAGAAGACGTTTGAAGAAACTGGTGGGCGGCTGGTCGTTCATGGATGAGATACCGTATTTCTAAATATAAGTTAGTAATAGGCTGCATCTTACCAAACTGGGTGTGGAAATTGAGGGTTCGACGAGGTTTTTTATTCAAAACGATCGTAAATCAGCACCTCATCCAGTGACAACTGTCCTCCCCGTTCATTGGCGGGGCGAACCGGTTTTCCGACCACGACGAACATGGAGATGAGGAAATCCTCAGGCAGATTGATCAGATCGGCGACTTTTTCGAAGTCAAAACCATCCATAGGACAGGTATCGTAACCCATGTCTTTGGCAACCAGCATCATGGTTTGAGCAGCCATGCCACAGGAGCGCTGTGCTTCATCGCGCTCCAGTTGTTCTTCGTTTTTATAAAATGACAAGATCATGGGGACCAGCGCCTGCTGAACCGGTTCCGGGGCATTCTGCCAGTACCGCATCGGATCTTTCTGCCAGGACTTCATGTCAGCGCAGATGACAACCAGCAGGGAGGCATCGGTGACCTGTGCCTGATTCCAGGAGGCTTCGCGAATTTTCTGCCGCAATTCAGGATCTTTGACTACGACAAATCGCCAGTGTTGAATATTAAAGGCTGTGGGAGAAAGCAGCGTATAAGTGAGGAGTTTGTTGATTTCCTCGTCGGTCATCTGATGATCGGGATGGTATGATTTGACAGAACGTCTTGCTTCAATTGCTTTTAAGGTTTCCATTCTCATTCACTTATATCAATAAACACACAGAAAATATCAAACAGCGTCTGCTTCTATCATAGGCAGTCATCCCCGTGAATAACACTGTTTCAGGGAAATCCAAATCAGGAAATCGTTTGTTTTCAGCGAATATCCTGACTGGGAAGCGGGAATCTTTCCGGTTCGAACATTGTCGCTGCCAGAAATTCCCCATATAGTTACCACAGCGGGCAGCCGAACAGCAGACACGGATGATTATCACGAATGCCCTGCATCGGGTTCATCCTGCACAACGGACTCAAACACAGGATCAGTCATGTCCCAGTCAGAAACAACCAAGGCCAAATCGACAGACAGCAGCTCAGCGAAAGATCAGAAGAACGAGCGCGGTTCAATGGGTCGTATTTTTCTGGTGCTGGTCATCGGATTCTGTGTGCTGCTCTGGTTTGCTCCACAGATCGTTTCGCGAACCTCGCTGAAAGATTCGATTCTGCCCCGCATTCTGAAAAACTATCCGGGTGAGATTCGCACGGGCGAAGTCACGCTCAGCTGGGGACAGCCGGTGACGTTTCAGAATGTGGCGCTGGAAGATTTTGAAGGCCGGGATGTGGTCCGCATCGATCAGATTCAAACGAAAAAAACGTTGTGGGAACTGGCGAAGGACCGCAAGCGTATCGGCGATGTGAATGTGGACGGCGTGACGACTTTGACGTATGTCAACGATCAGGGGCTCGCGAATCAGGATCTGCTGACGGCCATCATCAATAAAGGAACGAAAGAAAATCCGCAGGGAGATCCCGACGCGCAGGAAGAACCCAAAACCGGATCGCAACAGTCGCTGACGCTGCATCTCTCTGATCTCAACCTCAATGTAGTAAATGCCGCGGACGAGTCCACACCCTATCTGACAGGCATGAATATCACCGTCATACGCCCCGAACTGCGCACCGATCCGGTGATGGTCGAAGGCAGTTGGAAGGAACCAGTGGGGGAAAATGCAGAGATCAGGAATCCCGCGGAAATTGAATTTCTGGTCAGTGCAGTTAAATCGGGTGAACCAGACGCTTCACGAGCGGGCTCACTGAAATTCAAAACCCGTTTTTTCGATTTGAAACAGTTAATGCCTCTGGTCAGTGCCTTGTCCCCCGGTGCGTACCTGGATGGGATTTCCAATTCCGAGATGGAAGTTAAATGGTCGGGAACAAAAGAAGCACCGCGGTTTGCCGTCAAAGGAAACTGGGAAGCGGCGCCACTCGTATTTGGTGCGCCGGAGTTACTGGGCACCGATGAAATCTCGACCGATTACGCGAAAGGCAATATTGACCTGATGGCCGCGGATGGGGTGTTGTATTTCAAAGAAGCCCGTGCCGAGTCGCAGTTGGGCAAAGTCGCATTGCAGGGGAAATTGAACTGGGATGACCTGAAGGATGAAAACAAACAGGAAAAGCTGAAGGGGTTGTTGAATTCCCAGCTCAAACTGTCCGGCGATCTGGACCTGGCAGAAACGGCAAAACAGCTCCCGGAAACGATGCATCTGAAACCGGGCATGCAGATAACTTCGGGCACGGTTAACTTTGGAGTTTCCAATTTCGATCCGCAGCAGCCAGAACAGAATCAGAACTCGACATGGGCCATCGACTTGAAAACGTCAGATCTGACAGGTCGTAATAACGGACAGGAAATTCGCTGGCAGCAGCCGGTCTCGTTGATGATGCAGATTGTCAGAGGGCCAGATTCGTTTGATATCCGTTCCCTGAAGTGTGAATCCGATTTCCTGAAAGTGACCGGTAGTGGCAATGCCAGCGATCTAAAGCTTCGACTGGAAGCAGACCTGGACCAGCTGTCACAACGATTGGAGCAGTTTGTCGATCTGCAGGCGGTGGCTTTGAAAGGCAAGATGAATGGCGAAGTTGACTTCAAAGTGACAGGAGAGTCATGGGAGACAAAATCATTTTTGAATTTCGATCACCTGCAACTGGCAATGCCCGATCGGCGGGGCTGGCAGGAACCAGAATTGAAACTGACCGTAGACGGTGCAGGGAAAACGGATGAACAACAGATTCATGTAGAACGGTTCATTGTGACATTGATTTCCGGTGCCGATGCGTTCCAGGCAAAACTGGAATCGCCTACCACCATTGATCGTCAGCCGAAAGAGGAAGCACGTCAGCAGCTGCTGCCTTTCAAGATTCAACTGCAGGGCAATCTTGCTTCCTGGGGAGACCGGGTGCGACCACTGTCGAAGGAGGATCTGCAGCTGTCAGGAGACGTCAAGTTTGCTTCTTCCATTTCCATTGGCGATCAATATTTTATCCACGATAATACCACGCTGGATCTGACAAACGTCCGTATTCAGACACCCGACATGTGGATCAGTGAGCCTCGGGCCGAATTAAAAACGGCGGGAAGCTGGGACGGGAAACAGAAAACGCTCAAGGCGTCAAAGCTGACCTATCGCGGTACCGCAGTCGCGGTCAACGGAGAAAAACTGGAAGTTCAACTTCCCAACGAAGAAGTTCACACGCCTTCGTTTGTGGGATCACTGTCAATGAATGGTGACCTGCATGCGCTTTCGCTCTGGTTTCAGAATCCGGCAGAGCCACCCGAACAGAAATACTACGGGACAATTCAAGGACAGGCTAACGTGGTCGTGACTGAAACCTCGCGACTGGCAAACTGGCGTGCGACGATTGCAGAATTTGCCATTGAAGCCCCCATACGTGAGCCGGTGTCACCCGGGAAGAAAGTGGTTCCCAGCAAACGTAATCCCGGATGGGCCATCAGCTGGCAGGAGCCCGAAGTGCGCGTGGAAGGAGATACACTACAGGATCTGAACGAGGATTCGCTCACCTTGAACCAGATGTCGATTCAATCGGAGATGCTGGACCTGACCGCGAAAGGGGAAATCAAAGAGCTGTCGACCCGTAAACAGGTCAGACTGGCGGGGGAAGTGACCTACGACTGGGAAAACCTGACTCCCCTGCTCCGCAGTAAACTGGGGCCGGATGTCGAGATCGTCGGTCACGAGACCCGACCGTTCACTTTAAACGGACCTCTGGGCAGTACGGCAAACGATCAGGCGCGCGAAATGGTTCTGAACCCGCTGCCGCGTCCGTTGTATCCCAATACGCGACCACTGTTCGTCCCCACCGATCAGTATAATGATTTGACTGGAGAAGCCGGGTTTGGCTGGGAAAAAGCGAATATCCGTGGCTTGACCAGTGGTAAGACCAATATCGAGGCGACCATCAAGGATGGGCAGATTCATATTACGCCCCTTGATCTGCAGGTGAGTGGAGGCCGTCTGAGAATTGCACCGATTGTGCGACTGGATGTGAAACCGGCAGTACTGGTTTTTGAAAAAGGGGATGTGATCGATAATTTTCAGTTCACGCCCGAGATGACACGCAACTCACTGAAATACGTCGCACCGATGCTGGCAAACAGCACGAATATTCAGGGGCAGTTTTCACTGAGCCAGGATTACGCCATCATTCCCATTGATCAACCGGAACTCGGCGAAGCAAAGGGGACGCTGCTCGTCAAATCGACAAAGGTCAAGCCGGGGCCGTTGTTTGATGCGTTAGCGGAAAAAATCGATCAGGTGCTATCGATCGTGAATATCAATCGGTCGAGTCGATTAATCAGCTCGGATTCGGTATTCCTACAGGTGCAGAATCAGGCGTTGCATTATCATATGATTGATGGTCGGGTCTTTCATTCTCCGTTTGAAGTGCAGATGAAGGGGGTCACGATCCGAACCACGGGTTCAGTTGGTCTGGATGAATCGCTGGATCTGGTGGCGGAAGTCGGGTTCGGCAATCTGATTTCGGAAGACAGTGACAAGCCGTTTGTAAAAGCGCTCATCAGTAAGCCACTGCGACTGCCGATTGGCGGGACCTTGAAGAAACCCAAAGTCGACATGAGCCAGGTTGGCAACTACGCCAAGCAGATGGGAGTCAATGCACTGGATGCTGTTTTAGGCAGTGGCGTGGGGGCACAGATTCAAAGCCTGTTCCCCGAACGAACGCCCGAAGAGATGGAGCGGATTCAGAAAGAACGTGAGGAGCGTCGCAAAGAACGTGAAGAACGTCGCGAACAGAAACGGCTGGAAAAACTCAAACGTAAACAGGGACTGTGATCGAAATGCGTTGACTCGTACTCGGGTGGTCTGATGCAAACAGTTTCTCCACGGTTGAAACGATTCAGTGTTGACCGGCTATTGCTGTCGATCAATCTTCTACTGATTGTCGCATTCAACCTGAGCCTTTATTTTCTGTTTGTGAGGAATGATCCAGGGTGGTTTAGAGCCGTCTGGTGCCTGACAGTATTACTGATGTTCTGGATATTGCTCTGGTCCTTGCGATTTCGAGACACTAGCCAGAAAAACGATGCAACGACACAAGTCGGCGGAACACTGTTGACTCTGGTGACGGTCTACAGTCTGTTGAATGGACTTTCCTACCTGTGGCTACCGGATCTGGAAGTCTACGTCACTGTGATTCTGCAAGGCGGGATCACCCTGATCGTCGGCATTACGATGACGCTTTCACTTGTTGATCAATCCCAGGCAGATTCTCAGATTAACTGGCCCGTTGTGATTTGCAGCTACCTGACACTTGTGGTGACATTAATGTTGAATCTGACAGGCGTGTGGCTTATGTTGACAGGCGGCGTTTAAGTAACAGCATCCATAGTGCGTCGTTTGTCTGGGTATGCGTCACAACTGACAGACCAGCGCATCATCTTCAGGAATAGCAGATGTCAGTCAGCCCCTTTAGTTTTGAACCGATTGCCTTGTATGTTCTGTACAATCCATTTCAACCCAAGCTGGAACGATTACGCCACGATGAATTTCTTCATAATCCGTATGACAGCGACCCGCATACCAGACTTGAAGTATTGATTTCGTCACCCGCAGATTACATTACCGGTTTATGGACGGAAGCGTTTGAGTCGGAACTGAAATCGTTTCACGATGATACCGGATTTGATCTGTTGGCGAATGGAGGAGGTGCTACGGGCTCAGGTCCCTCTCCCGAATTCAGTGCTGCAACGATCGATCTGTCTGGAAACAGTGCGCCAGCAGCCGCCGCGACAAGGTTGATTGCCCGGGGGGATCTTCTGATTTCAACGGCGAGTGGAATTACTCCCGTCAAATCGAAACCGTTCGAATTACTGGAAGGGGGCGAAATTGACGTAGCTGGTTTTGTGTTTCGGATCTCTGAAGTCGACTATCGTGATGACATCAACGGGCCGGCGGAAGTCACCTTCAAACGCACTACGGTCGAATCTAAAATGAAAGATGTGGCTCGCATCTACTTCGAAGCGACAGATGGTAACAATCTTGATTTTGAGCTGCGATATTCTCAAGCGCTGGGCTCGGATGAAGATTATGAGCTGGAGGACATGTTTGAGTTTCGAACCGGCAGTGGTAAAGCAGTACTTGTGGTCGAATGCTGGGAAGATCGATTCGAATGGATTGAAGAATATGAAATCATTTCCACACTTACTTGCCGACCTGGTTAAACCAGAAGCGAGTCCATTGCATGAAATGATCTTTCAATATTGAATCCTCACTGGAATAAAATCATATGACTGCGGGACTGATGAAAATCGCGAAGTTGAGTGTGCTGACCCTGGTGATGCTGATCGCTGTAGCCCAGTTTCATCTCTATGTCAGTGTGGTCGAACTCTCTCTGTCGCAGGATCACATCCGCCAGGCGTTTGGAAAAGGGATAGCCGCCTGTATCTTTCTGACGGCCGGCGGTACCGCTTTACGCTATCCCCTGAGTGGACTGCTGTCCGGGATGCTGATCTGCTTTTTCTTTGCTCTGGGATACATCGTTCTCTGGGTAGGAATCCCTCTCGAATGGCTTTTTTGAACGTGCCTTAAAAAGGTACCATTTTTTCCCGATTCCTGTTATCGTGCTTTGTCTGTGAACAGCATTGTTCTGGAACAAATCCCACTGACCAGCTACAGGATGCAGGAATGGAAGAAGACGGCGAGAGTCAGCGTATCGAATTGAAGACGGCAATGTGGATTTATCTGCTGGCGCTGGTGATTGGCGTGGGGGTTGGTACACTGGGATCGGCCTTTCATTACTGCCTTGATAAAGTGATCGATGTTTATGCTGTGATTTCTACGTCGTTTTCCGGTTCTGCCTTTCTGACGATATTGACAGCTGCAATTATCGGAGCGGCGATGGTGGCGACCGCAGCAGTCCTCGTACGGAAATATGCACCGGAGACCGCCGGCAGCGGCATTCAGGAAGTGGAAGGCGTGATGGGCGAACTGATGACGCTCCGCTGGCGGAGTGTTTTGCCGGTGAAATTCATTGGTGGCGTGCTGTCGATGGGGGCGGGTCTGGTGCTCGGACGGGAAGGCCCGACGATTCACCTGGGGGGATGTGTCGGTCAGATCGTCGGTGAAAAAGCGAACTCGGATAAGCATACTTTGAATACCTTTCTGGCCGCAGGCGCGACCGCGGGCTTGAGCGTTGCCTTCAGTGCGCCACTGGGCGCGATCCTGTTTATGATCGAAGAAGTCCGGCCTCGATTTCAATACAGTTTTGTCGCGTTACACGCAGTAATTATTGCCAGTATCACGGCGAATCTGGTCAACGATCAGGTATTCGGCACACTTCCTCAACTACCGGTTCAGTTACAGGCATCTCTGCCCACCTTTCAGCCGCCGGGCAATCTGTTGCTGACTCTGTCATTGAACCTGCTGCTGGGCGCATTGATTGGCGTATTGGGGGCCGGTTTTAACTCGGTGATGTTAAAGTGCCTGCGGATCTCTGATGGATTGAACAGCCGCTTGATGCTGGTCATCGCGGCGTCGGTGGGGGCAGTGGTCGGTGCGCTGATGATCATTGCACCGGAATATGTGGGTGGCGGTGAAGCGCTGGTGAAGGAAATCTTTGCGGAGTCCCCCCTGCTCGGCTTTCTGCTGGCGTTACTTGTCGTGCGTGCCGGGTTGACGTTTTTAAGCTATTCAATGGGTGTGCCCGGCGGTATCTTCGCACCAATGTTGGCGCTGGGCGCATTGATAGGTACGAGCTTTGGGTATGTGGTGCATGAACTCGCACCGCAGGCAGAACTGCAGGCGGCGACATTTGCGGTTGCGGCGATGGGAGCCCTGTTTGCAGCAACAGTACGGGCACCGCTGACGGGGATTGTGCTGGTCGCAGAGATGACTGACAGCTTCGAACTGCTGCCGGCAATGATCGTGACCTGTATGACCGCCAGCATCGTCGCGCAATCTCTGGGCAGTCGCCCGATCTACGATATGCTGCTGGAACGAACCCTGGAACGCAGAGGTTTGAAAGAGGAACTGGAAGAAAATAAGTAAAATCCAGCCACTCAATTTCAGTGGAAAATCAATCACAGAATTCTGTATTTCAAATCGACAAAAACGGAAGCCATGCCCGAACTAACAACCGTTGAACTCCTGGAAGAAGTGAAAACGCTGCGTCGACGTGTTGCGGAACTGGAACAGCAGCAGGCGGAAAGAAATAGTAATAAGGTACAAGATCTGGCCCACCAGTATTTTAATCTGGTTGGTGAGATGATCATTGCCATCGATACAAATCAGACGGTGAATTTAATCAATCGGCAAGGCAGTCTGCTGCTGGAGGCTGAGGAATCTGAAATTATCGGCAAGAACTGGTTCGACCATTTTCTACCAGATGCGAATCGTGAGGAAGTTCGCGCACTGTTTGAGAAGCTGATCCAGGGAGATCTGATGCCGGTGGAGTACTTTGAGAATGAAATCATTACGGCAAGTGGCAGACTGAAGTCGATCGCCTGGCACAATTCGTTACTGAGAGATGCTGCAGACCGTATCATTGGGACCCTGAGTGTGGGCGTGGATATCACCGCGCGAAAAGAGACTGAACAGGCACTGCGCGAGAACGATCAGATGTTTCGGCAGATCTCAGAAAATATTAATGAACTATTCTGGGTCTGTAGTCCTGACTGGCGCGAAGTTTATTATGCGAGCCAGATGTATGAAGTGATCTGGGGCCGTAGCTGCCAGAGCCTGTATGATGATCCCCGGTCCTGTCTGGATGCAATTCACCCGGATGATCGTGAATCCGTTGAAAGTGAGATCAGGGCGACATCAGAAAATGGTCTCTCTAATTCTGAATTTCCGCGGTTCAGAATCATTCACAAGAATGGCAGTGTGAGGTGGATGCAGGTACGGGCCTTTCCTGTTTATGATGATAATCATCGGGTGACACGCATTGTCGGTATCGGTGTAGATATCACCAGCCGCAAACAGGAAGAGGATGCCGTCCATAGGGAGAATGCAGAACTGGAGCGCTGTGTTGAAGAGCGAACGGAAGAACTTGCCAGGCGGACTGCACAGTTAAAAGCCATGTTCATTGCGATACCGGATGTAGTACTGGTGCTCAATCGTAATGGAGAAATTATCAATTTTAACAGCCGCAGCAAGATGGATTATTTTCTCTCGCCCACATTGCATCGTGGCAGCATCATCTGGAAGGTATTACCAGGTAACGTCAGGAGTCAGATGAAGTTGCTCATCAACCGCGTTTATGATTCCCAGCAGATTGAAACACTTGATTATTGTCTGGTCAAGCAGGAGAAAAAAAGCTGGTATCGGGCGCGCGTGCTGCCTTATCTGTCCGATGAATTTCTGATGATGATTGAGCAGATTAATGATCAGAAAATCGCAGAAATGGAGTTGAAAGATCTGCATGAAAAACTTTCTGAAGCCCAGAGACTGGCCCATATCGGCAGTTGGGAGTGGTGTATCAAAGATGATACAATCTGGTGGTCAGATGAAGTCTATCGTATCTTTGGTGTGACGAAGTCAGACATTATTCTCACGAACGAGTTCTTTCTGCAGACCATTCATCCCGAGGATCGCCCGCTGGTAGATCAAATGATTGCTCAATCATTAAAATTTGATTTACCATACAGCATCGAACATCGCATCCTGCGGCCTGACGGGGAAGTCCGTCATGTCCATGAACGCGCTTTGCTGAAAAAGAATGATGAAGGCGAGGTCTTGTTCATGAATGGGACCGTACAGGATATGACGGAAAGATATGAAGCGATCAGAAAGGCACAGGAATATCGGGATATCCTGGCGCATGCTTCCCGGCTGGCTGTGATGGGAGAATTGACGGCCGGTATTTCCCATGAACTCAATCAACCTTTGACCGCCATTGCAAATTATACAGCGGCCATGAGACAGCATTTGAATGAGAATCGCGAAATGACTCACCTGGTGGATAAAGTTCAGGAACTGTCTCTGCGTTCCGGCGAGATTGTACGGAAACTGAAATCGCTGGCTGAAAAACGGACTCTGCAGGCGATCCAGTTCAATATTCAGGAAAGTATTCGAAGTGCCCTGGAATTGATTCAATATGAACTGCGACATCGACAGATCGAAGTGAAGATTGAGAGCCAGACGAAATTTATGGTTGTGTATGCAGATCGTGTACAGATAGAGCAGGTGCTGGCCAATTTATTTATCAATGCCCTGGAGGCAATGGCGGAATCCTCTTATCCCCGCAAGCTGACCATTAACGTTTCGTCTGCTGAAGATTCGATGATTCTGGTTGCGATTACAGATACAGGAAATGGTGTACCAGGAGATTTCGTCGACCATCTGTTTACTCCGTTCACCACGAATAAAAAAGATGGACTGGGTATCGGCCTGTCTTTAAGCCGTTCCCTGGTAGAAGCAGCCGGAGGTCGAATCTATTACCGTTCCACTTCAGAGCGGGGTGCCTGCTTCCACCTGTTGCTTCCCACGCGCCCCTGTAGAAAATAATGGTGTTTAAATACCTGCATCAGGCGGCAGACAGGATTAAAACACGGGAATGAAGTTCCCTTCGGAGAGCTTAAACGGACGGTCGGTGCGGTCCCGGATTTCGATTTCGGGATTGATGCCGAAGCGGGTGAAGATGGTGGCAGCCAGGTCAGCCGGCGTGACCGGATGAGACTGTGGATACACGCCGAGATTATCGCTGGCGCCGTATGCCGTGCCCTGTTGAACTCCACCACCGGCCAGAACAACGCTGTAGCAGTTAGGCCAATGATCGCGCCCACCATGCACATTCACGCGGGGCGTGCGCCCAAATTCTCCCATGGCGATGACGAGAGTCGAATCCAGCAGACCGCGCTGGTCGAGATCATTAATGAACGCTGCAAATCCCTGGTCTAAAGGAGCCAGCAGTTCGCGATGTCTGGGAAACAGGTTGGAATGGCTGTCCCAGTTCACGGTCTGACCGTTGAGGACGCCGTCGTGCACATTGATGAAGCGGACTCCTGATTCCACAAGTCGTCGCGCCAGCAGCAGGCTTTGTCCCAGCTTATGGCGGCCGTACTGTTCACGAACAGATGTCGGCTCGCGCTCGATGCGGAACGCATTCTGTACGGTATCATTCTGCAGTAATTCAAATGCCCGCCGCTGATAGCTTGCCAGGTCGACATTTTCCACATCCAGCTGATCCAGTGATTTCAATAACGCGCGACGATCCTGCAGACGTGGTTCGCTGACGGCGGGCGGACGCTGCAGGTTTTGAACCCGGAACTGCTCTGCGTTCGGATCAGCGTTGATCTGAAACGGATCGTGGCTGCCTCCCAGGAAGCCGGAATTCTGTCCGGGTAGATCGACGACGTTATGCATCACATGCGGCAGCGCGACATTGATCAGCGGGTTCCCGGTTCTGGGGAGCGCACCGCGAGATGTTGCATAACTGACGGCGGCGGCAACATTGGGAAAATCTCCCAGCCGGTTTTCGCCAAGCACCTCGTTATTGCTGGAGGGAATCTTTCCGACCAGCGCCTGATACATGGCGGAATTGTGATTGGTCAGATCGTGGTGCATCGAGCGGATGACTGTCAGCTTATGCATGATCTGGGCGCACGCGGTAAGGTGTTCGCAGTTGATCAGTCCGGGCACACTGGTTTTGATCGGTCGATATTCGCCACGCACTTCGGAAGAGGCTTCGGGCTTCATGTCCCAGGTGTCGATCTGACTGGGACCACCATAAAGCATTAACAACACGCAGGAACGTATCGGCGTATGCGGTGTGTTTTTGCTGGCAGAGAGACGCCGCTGATTCAACGCAGCGGCAATCGCAGCGTAGCCCGCTGTTTGCAGAAAGCAGCGGCGTGAAATAGCACTTTCCAGAATGCCGGGTATTTCGAGCACGATACCGGTTCTCCAGTGGAGTTCAATGATCTGCAACGTAGAATGGGATTGTACCAACCAGGATTTCAGGACTGCAAACATTTTCTGGGAATGGGTAACGTCTCTTTCGAAGTTCTGATACTGCTTATGGTTTCGGAGTTGCAGAAGTAGTTGGTTTTAAGGTTTCTGAAACAGGTAGAGACCGTAGCCCAGGGTAGCACGTCCCCACTGCAGGTAAGCCTGGATCCACTCGCGGCGACGGCGCAGCTTTTCCTGGAGTCCCTGATCTTGTGGCTGTTCCCGGGCTTTTCGCTCGACGATTCGCTGATAGCGCCATTCGAAGTCATCCCATTCCTGTTCGTTACTGGTCCAGGCGGCCATTGGTATCAGGCCCAGCTGTTGTCCCGTGGCGACATTCGCGGTGTGTGTCATATCATCGGGAATGGCTTCACCTAACAACGCGCGATATTCAGGTCCCGCTGGCTGCTTCAGATAACCATCGGCGATGAGCAGCAGACCGCCAGGCTGTACTAGTGGAATCATCCGCTCAATTGCATTGCGGTAAGCAGCGCTGCCAGACGCGAACGCATGCGTCGCACCCAGACACAAGGCGAGAGCATATTCATTCTGCTTAAAGGGAAACGCTCCCCCGTCGGCTTCGATGAACTCGATTTGGGAAACTGGGATTCGGCCCCGCATACGACGGCGGGCTTCGTCAATGTGTTCGCGAGAGAGATCGATTCCCGTACCCGTAATCTGATATCGTTCAGAGAGGCGAATCAGGACTTCACCACAACCACAGCCGATATCCAGTATCCTCAGACCCGTGTTTAATTCCAGCACAGCAAGAATTTCGGTCATGCGGGATTCACTCACCGGGGCATTCCATAGCAGTTCGATCATCTGGAACAATTCCTGTCATTGTGATTTCAAGTGAACGGATTAGGACTTAAGTGTTTTTGACAAGCACAGTTCAGGCGATGGAACTGCTGTTTCTCAGACACCGCATCTCAAGAGAAGTTCACGGGAGCCTGTTTCAATTTTTCCAGTACGATAAAAAGATCCTTTCCTGTCGCCGGGGAATCGCCTATAAACAAAGAATCAGATCTATCGTTTTCTTTCTTGAATCAGGCAAGCCATGCGACACGGTTCGAATCTCGATCCACCCAATCGTTTCGAGTCGACGCATGTCGAACCGGATCTGGAACAGCTGGAGTGGAATGACGAATATCTCTCCCAGCCTCGGCGGATTGAGTACATCGACGACAATTCCAAATCGATCGTCACCGAAAACGATTCACCCGACCTCAATTTCCGCTATAGCGTCAATCCCTATCGGGGCTGCGCGCATGGCTGCAGTTACTGTTATGCGCGGCCCTTTCATGAATATCTGGGATACAATGCCGGTCTCGACTTTGAAACGAAGATCATGGTCAAGCATGACGCTGCAAAACTGTTTCGCGACTTTCTGAGCCGCAGCGACTGGCAGCCGAAACTGATCGCGTTTTCCGGCATCACCGACTGCTATCAACCCGCCGAACGTGAATTTAAGTTGACGCGTCAGTGTCTGGAAGTGGCATCCGAAGCCAATCAGCCGATCGGCATCGTCACGAAAAATGCACTGGTTGTGCGGGATTTGGAGCTGTTGACCTCGATGGCCCGGCGGTCGCTGGTGCACGTGAGCCTGTCGATTACCACACTCGACCCGCAACTGGCGCGTGAAATGGAGCCGCGTACGAGTATCCCGGCAGCGCGGCTGCGGGCGGTTCGCGAACTGTCGGCGGCGGGTGTGCCGACGAAGGTGATGGTCTCGCCCATCATTCCAGGGTTGAACGATCATGAAGTACCGGAGATTCTGAAAGCAGCGAAAGAGGCGGGGGCGATGTCAGCCAGTTACATCTTGCTGCGTCTGCCATTGACGGTGAAACCGGTGTTTGAGGAATGGCTGGAACGAACACAGCCCGCGCGGAAGGAACGGGTGTTGAGCCGCATCCGCCAGACGCGGGACGGCAAGCTGAACAACTCGGAATTCGGCAGCCGCCAGCGGGGCACCGGGGAAATCGCCGAGCAGATCGGCAGCCTGTTCAAGGTCTTCTGTGGTAAACTGGAACTGGATCGACGCTTACCGGCTTTAGATTACGAACAGTTCAAACCGCCTGTTACAGGTAAGGGCCAGCAGTGGTTGTTTTGAAAGTGTATATGCCATGAATCAACCTGAGCCAAATCCGAAACGTGTGAGTCGCTTAAAGTGGGTCTGGCGGGGAATCGGTTTGCTGGTCGTTGGTGGGGCGGTCTGGTTTGTGGTGTCGACAGTACCATTCGTTCCAATGACCTAAAACTGTTTAACCGGGATTAGAACATCGAAGAATCCATCGACATTTCAGGGAAACATCCGGAAAAAGTTAGACAGATGCACGCATTGCTGAAACAATATGTGAAAGAGGGGCAGCGGAAGCTGGTCATCTTGTTTGAAGTACTTAAAATTCAGCGAGCAAAATGTGGGACTTCGATTGGTCCGAAGACGAAACCAGTAAACGTCGCTTACAAGCATCCTGGTAGAGATTGAAGCAGGATGCAAATGCAACTTTCATTGCCAGGGAGTCTTCATGAGCAGGCTCATTGTGATCGTGCTATTTCTGGTAATCACAGAAACTTGTGCTGCCAGGGAAAACGTTGAATCTCTGATCGACAAACTCGTAGAAATATCGAAGCCCGGGTATGGATATTCGTCATCCTTTTCCGGTACCGAATTTTTACCTTACGCGGATACTGGGCAAGAAAGCACATTTCTTCTCGGTGGGTTCAAACCCGTTCGCAGTGAGACACTTCGCCAGATCGTCGAACAGGGGGTCGATGCGGTACCCGCTTTGATCAAACACATGGGCGATGATCGCAAAATCAACATGACAGCTACGCAAGGCATCTCGGTGACGGTGTTCACCGATCAGTACGATTTTAATAGTCGGACACGCAAGGAGATTCCCCAGGGAGTGAGTCGGGATTTGTTTGACGATGACAAAGATCATCCGGACAGGCACAGCCTGACGGTGGGCGATCTTTGTTTCGTTGCTCTGGGACAAATTGTCAACCGGCGGTATGCGGCAGTTAGGTATGTGCCATCTGGAATCGTCGATGTGAGTTCCCCCACGTATTCCAAACGCTTGCGCGAGGCCGTGATCCAGGATTGGAAAGGTCTGACACGCAAACAGCATATCCAGCTTCTCGTCCAGGATTTTGAAAAACCCGATGATGGTCGCCGAATGTATGACGCGTATCTGCGACTCTCGTATTACTATCCTGAGGTGGTCGGCGGGCTTGTCATCAAATACCTGGAACAACCGACATATGATGCCGACAAAGTGTCCAGCTTCGTCGACGAAAAACTCTATAAGGTCAAGGAATATAATCAACGACAGAAACTGTTGGCCGATTTTATTCGAGCCAATGGTAAGCCATATGAGATCGGCATTATGAGGCATCTTTACTCTGATGTCGCGTATCTTCAGGAAATTAATCGAGGTTCTGACTCAGATTTTCCCGAAGCGAAATCACATGAATTGCTCGTCCAGTTGTTTGACCGAATGCCGCCTGTCAGATTTGCTGACAGGCCCCTCATGCCCGCTGTCTCGGTAGGCGAACGGGCCAGTTTTATCAGATCGCTGACGTATGACAAAAATAAACAGGTAAGCGAGGCACTCCACCGGATTTTTCTTGCCGATCCCAAAGAAAAAGCGATTGCACCCGCCTGTCTGTTGGCGCTGGCTAAACGCGGCGACTATACGAACTTTTTAGTCGATCAACTGAACAACATCGATTTTACTAAACTCGAAAACAGTGAATTACAACTGGAATATCTGAAATCGATCAGCGTGTCCCGAGCAAAGGGCGTTCAGGACCGGTTACAGGAAATCGCCCGGACAACTGCAAATCCCGATTATTTCAGAGTGGCAGTCTTTGGCCTGGTACAACCAGTGCCCCCACCAATTTTCAGGAATGCGAAAATAATTCTCGCCAGCTTGCCCGAGAAATCAAATCATGTTGGGAACATCCTGTATGTGATCAACATGAAAATCCCCCATCGTAGTAAAGAGTTCTTTAAGGAGTTTCGTGAGACGACAAAAAGTGCTCAGCGTCTCGGACGTTTGTGCGACATAATGAATTATGGAAGTCCCATAGACATCGATCTGATTTGCTCTTTGCTCGATGATCAGCGACAGATCGAAGGCTATGAATCACCGATGCGAGTCTGTGATCGTGCCGCGGATGTACTCAGTTATAAGATCGATAAAATCTGGTTCGATACTGAGTGGTCTTTCAAACGCAGAGACGAAGCAATCATGGAGCTCAAAAAGTATTGTGCAACACCTGAAAAATAAGAACGTGATGCTTTAACCGTTTTATCCTGCGCACTCCTTCTTGCCGGTACAATACCGGCATGCTAGATTGCAGTCGCGAGCTTTCAAATCTCCACTATCCAGCAACCGATTCCAGAGACATCAGTCATGCCCTCCCCAGAACTAACTCAGAAACCACCCGGTCGCCTGCGCTGGGTATGGCGAACGATTTTATTTCTGTCCATCGTGGGACTGAGTTTGTTAGTCGTAACAACCGTTCAAAACGCACGGATGATTCGACAGTTGGAAGAGAGGTACATCAACGTTTACACCGAAGAAGGTATTTTAATGCGTAATGTGCCTCTCGAATGGCAATATCGGTTGTATGACATTTTCGGTGAAGAGAAATTCTTGGGATTTATGACTGCTGTCGAATTGGATTTCGAGTTTGGTGAGCTTAGCGAAGAAGATTTCATTGCGATCAGTCAACTCAAAAATCTGAAATCTATTCACCTCTTAATCACCACAATCGAAGAAGGGGGACGGAAGCATATTACTGGTCTCCAGAACCTGGAATTGTTGAGTTTGAGAGGCACTACAATCACTGATTCTGATTTGAAATACGTAGGTGCGCTGAAAAATCTACAGAAGCTCAACCTGAATAATACCGCAATCAGCGATGCCGGACTGGCGCATCTGCGAGGGCTGAGTGAATTGCGTGTTCTCGAGCTTGAGGGCACGCAACTTGATGGTACCGGACTGGTATATCTCAAACATCTAAATCATTTAGAAGAGCTTGATCTTGATAACTACAATAATAATTTCGTGGGATGGAATGATGGGGAATCTGAAAACGAGCCACGTCCTCAAATCAGGGACGCCGGCCTGAAACATATTGGAAAATTGAAGCATCTGAAAAAACTCTCCCTGTTTGGAGCCGAAATCAGCGACGTAGGACTGGCTCATTTGCAGGATCTGAAAAAACTGGAGTCTCTGGAATTTGCGCGAGAAAACATCAGTGACAAAGGTGTCGCGCATTTGAAAGGACTTTTGAATCTGACCAGTCTGAGATTGGACGGTTCGCGTGTGAGTGATGCGGGGCTTGTGCATCTGGCAAAACTTCAAAAACTGCAGAGTCTTGATCTTGGTAATACATCGATCAGTGATACAGGGCTCATTCATTTGCAGGAGCTGACCAGCCTGAAATCGCTCGATCTGAGCGATACTGCAGTGAGTGATGACGGCCTGATACACTTGAGTCGGTTACAGAATCTTGAATCACTTTATCTGCGAAGCACAAATTTATCAGGCGTTGGGCTATCATCATTGAAAAATTTATCGATGCTGCAGTATTTGGATATGGGCTATTCAAAAATGAATGATCAAGGGCTGATTGCTGTCGCGGAACTGGGAAGCCTGGATTCACTGGGGTTATTTGCGACCCCGATCACCGATCAAGGACTTGTTCATTTGAGTGGACTGACAAATCTGAAGAAACTGGATCTTCAAGAGACCAGCATTTCGGATGCCGGTCTGGTGCACTTGAGTCATCTGGCAGGGCTCAAGGTGCTGGACCTGGAAGGGACACGAATCACAGATGCCGGACTTATTCATTTGCAGGGACTAAATGAACTGGAACAACTGGAACTCGATAAAACCGCGGTCAGTGATGCCGGGTTGAAACACCTGAAAGGCCTCACAAAACTGCAATTCTTACAGTATGAGGAAACACAGATCACGGAAGCCGGTATCAATGATCTCCGCCAGTCGCTACCGGATTTGTCTGATTAGACTGTGTCCAGTTTGCTGACACAAACTGACAGATGGCACACGGAGACCTGTCTTGAGTCATCTCTATTCTCCTCCGAACCAGAGTCGCATCAGGGCAGTGATGGCCTGAGGGCGTTCCAGGGGGGACATGTGGCCGCACTCTTCGATGATGGTGAATTGGGCGGCGGGGATCTGGTCAGCGATGAATTCCAGTTCTGCACTGGGAAAGGTGTTGTCCTCACGTGCGTGGACGACCAGCGTCGGGCAGGATATCTTTGGCAGCAGATCTTCAGTGGCGTAGTCATCGATCATGGCCTGTACCTGGTGTTCATAGCTGGCGGGAGAAAAGCCTTTCAACATTTTCTGAATGGGCTGCACGAGTTCATCGTCTTCCAGGCGACCCGGAAAAATAATGTTCGGCAGGTTGGCATCCAGTGTTTCGCCGAGCAGCCCCTGGTGCAGGTTCTCTTTAAACAGTTCGAGCAGGCCGATGTGTTCCGGGTTGTGTCTGGCGTACGTATTGAGCAGCATCAGTTTCGAGACCCGCTCGGGAGCTGTCGCGGCGACCGCCTGGGCCAGCCAGCCGCCGAAGGAGTGTCCCGCCAGATGGAATCGCTCGGGTGCCTGGCTGAGCAGGGTTTCGACTAATTCGGCTCTGTGCTTTGCCTGGTCCATCACGAGGATCTGAACGTCCAGCAGATCTCCCAGGTGTTGCCTCTGATGCTGCCAGGTGACTTCAGTACTTCCCAGGCCGGGAATCAGAATCAAGGTTTCTTTCATTGTTTCTCTCAAAGGGTTTATCAAGTGTGTCAGTGGTTGAGTATCAATACGATCGGAAAATAATCGTGTTATTCACAGCGGGGTTAATTATAACTATAGGGGGCTGATTAAATACGTGAAAGCTTGAGCGAGAGCATTTTTACAGCCTGCTGTAGTGCGACAATATGAATCAAACAGAACCGATACAAAAACTTCGCGGGCGCTGGCGCTGGGGGTGGCGGGGGATGATGGGAGTTCTCTTGCTGGGGCTGGTTGTATTCATGGGATCTGTTGTGCAGAACGGTTGGGTGATTCAACCGCTGGACTTTGCAGTAACAACAGCAAGTGAGGCCTGAGAGATTCATGACGGAAATGAAGACATGTAACAAGTGCGGAGAGACGAAAGCGGCGTCACATTTTAACGGGAGTGCTGCGAGTCCAGACGGGCTGGCGGCCCGCTGTCGGGCGTGTGTGAATGCGGAGCGGCGGAGTGCTGCCAAACGTGATCGGGAGAAACCGGATTCATTACGGGCACAGCTCATCGCGGCGACGAAAAAGGGTGACCTGCAGGTTGTGCGAAAATCTCTGCCCGGGTTGTCTCCGCCGCAGTTGAATGCGTTGCTGTCACTCGCCATTGATTCGCATGGACCGCGAAAAGCAGCGCGGCTGCTGACAGTCTGCGATCTTTTGCTCTCTGCGGGTGCGGAGCCAGACGCCTGTTGTGAGTATGGTCCCCTGCTCTGTCTGGCTGCGACTAAGGATACGACTGCTTATGTAGAAAAACTCAAAGAGTATGGAGCGAAGGCGGACATTTTTACCACGGCGGCATCCGGGGATCATACGGGAGTGCGCAGTCGTCTGCATCGAAATTCAGCGCTGGCAGGGAAAGTGGATGCGGTAGGGAAAACAGCCCTGCATTACTGTGCTGGTTCGCGGCTCTGGATAAATGATGAAGCGATGCGGGACAGCCTGATGGCCATCGCGGTTCTGTTACTGGAAGCAGGTGCAGAGATTGATGCCGAGTACCCGTTTCTTCTACACAGTACGCCGTTCGCAGTGGCCGCGACCGGCGGCGGCAATGTGCAGCTGGCGGAATACCTGCTCGACCGAGGTGCCAATGTGGGAGATGCGCGACTGCTGTTTGATGTTCTGCGGTCGATGAAGCGCCAGGACGATGAGTTCTCTCATATCGGTGATCTTCTGCTGGCAAACGGAGTCGATGTGAACGATGAGTATGTAGACGGACTGAATCTGCTGCATGGTCAGGCCCGGCACGAAGATGTGCAGGCCACTATGTGGTTGTTGGATCGTGGTGCAGATGTAGCGTCCCGGATCGCAGATGGTCGGACTGTTTTACATCTGGCAGCTGACCGCAACAACGGTGTGAAAGTGATTGAGTTACTGCTGCAATGGGGCGCAGAATTGAACGCCCGGGATAACCAGGAACAGACACCCGTGTTCTACGCTCGCCAGAGTGAGAAGTGGAAGATTGTGAAATTCCTTGAAGAGCGGGGAGGCTGTGTTTGAGGGGCATTTCTACTAAGTCTCCGTGTGCCATTCATCAAAGGGAGCATGGTTGATGCAACAGCGAGAACGAAAAAAGAAATACATGAAACTGTTTCTCTGGAGCAGGCGGTCGATCGCACTGGCTGTTCTGCTGAGTCTGACGTGGTTTGTCGTGTCAGGAATACAAAATACGCGTGCAATTCAAAAGTTGAAATCGAACAAACATTTTATGCTAAAAGATGATCCGAGCTGGCTAATGAGTAGGCTGCCAGTTTCCTGGCAGACCTGGATTCAATACAGTGCGGGAGATGGAATCCGTGCCTCATTCCACAACGTTACCTGGATCAGCAGTGTTGGATATGGTGACGACTATGAATTCACCGAAGCAGATCTTGCCGCGATCGCTCAATTGAAAAGCCTGAAAATCCTGGATTTCAGTAGTTCCCTGATCACGGATTCTGATATGTCATATTTTCAGGGACTCTACAATCTGGAAGCACTCATACTCGAAAGAACCTCAATCGGCGATGCTGGTCTGTATCATCTAAGGGATCTTCGGAAACTGAAAGTGCTCAGGCTCTGGGAAACCGATGTGACTGATGTCGGGTTGAGTTATTTAAAAGATCTCACAGAACTGACATACCTGAATTTAAGTGAAACAAAAATCAGTGATGCCGGTCTGATTCACTTGAAAGGAATGCTTAATCTGCAGACCCTGTACCTTGATGCAACACAGGTAAGTGATCGGGGATTGATTTATTTAAAGGAGCTCCCCAAACTGGAAACCCTCGATCTCCTTGATGCCGAGGTAACTGATGCGGGGCTGGTGCATTTGTCGGAGTGCCGTAATCTGAAAAAGCTCACACTCGCCGACACTCAAATCAGTGATCAGGGACTTGTTTATCTGGGAAAACTGAAAGAACTGCATGAATTAGACATTCGATATACCAATACCAGCGACGCTGGACTGGTTCATCTGCAGGGGCTTAAAAGCCTGGCTTATCTCAATTGGGAGAGTACAAAAATCACCGATGCAGGGTATACTCGTCTTCATGAGTTTTTACCCAAGCTGTCTAGAACGCAGCAATTTCCTACTATTATTTTTAAAGAATAATAGGAATTTGTCTCGTTCTGATTATAGCTTCCGTTTGTCTGCGACAACCCCGAATTGCATTCGGGGCCATCCCAATCTTAGCGATCACATACGTGATGCTTCGGTGTCTGTTCGTGATTTTCGTGGTAGAAAAGTTGTAGTCTAAACCAGACCGACGTATCTCTCACTCGATCCGAGTTAATCCGCAGATTTCTGCTGGTCGAGGATCTCTTTGATTTCGCCCATCATTTCTTTGGACCTTGTGTTGACGGTGTGCATGGCGCGGTTGACTTTGGATTGGGCCAGTTCGGGTTTGGCGTCGATTTTTAACAGGGCGCGGGTGAACTGGTCAGCCGGGTCGGCGTCGATGTCGAACAGCCATTCTGACAGGCCGATGTCGCGGAACATCCAGCGTTTGAGGCCGTGACGCGGACTGGCCAGGTGCATGGTGGGAGTGCCCATCGCCAGGGAGATAATGCAGGAGTGGGGTTCCATCGAGACGACGGCGATGGCCTGGGCATAAGTCGAAGCGGCTTCGTCGACGTTCCAGAAAGGATCGCGATTCACGACGTAGGGTTTGACGTCTGCAGGCAATTTGTCGAGGATCATCTGCTGCGCGTGCACGATTTCTTTATCGACTTCGGGGGCCAGCAGAACTTTCTTGCCAGTCTTGCGGACCCAGTCGGTGATAACTTCGCGGAGTTTCTTCGTCCAGAGTTCGTTCTGGGCGAGGTCCTCTTTGCTGGGGTTAGCGGGATTCATCGACGTGCTCTTTTTGGCACCGATTTTGGGGGTGTTGCTGCGGAGCGTGACAGTGATGAATTCTTTGGGTTTCAGGTCATGGGCTTTGAGCCAGTCGCTGGCTTTGGCATCATCGCGGACATCAATGCCGAAACAGCCGTCAGGACCGAAGGCGAGGGACGGCGCAGTGACGCCGATCTTGCGCAGGTAGTAGAAGGATTCAACATCGCGAGTGTAGATGGCGGCGGCGCGGGAGAGCAGTTCGCTCATTTTCGCTTCGTCTTCCGGAGCAAAGCCGTCGAAGGATTGGCCGTAAAGGACGAGAGGTTTCTTTGTGACAGTACAGGCTTCGATGATGTAGTTTGGTGGTGGCCAGAACTGGTTGAAGTGCATGCCCGAGTTGTAGAGAAAGAGGTCGGCTTCGTCGAAGGCTTGCTGGAATTCCGGGTTGTTGGCTTTGCCGCGGGCGTTGAGTTTGCCCTGCACGATCTGAACTTTGGGGAACCGCTGTTGAAGCATCGCGGTAATTTCGGGGGTTGTTTTATGCAGCCAGAGGATGATTTTGACATCGGGCAGATATGTTTCCAGATAACGAAGTGTGCCGGGGGTATGGCCGATGTCGCCGATATTGACGGTTTGCCAGCCGGATCGCATCAGGATGGTTTTCTGATTGGATTCCGCGGCCTGTGAAAAGGAGCAGACGAGCAGAGGTGTGACAGCGAGCAGCATCAGCAGCGAACGACGATTGAGCAGACATGTTGGATTCACAGAAGAGGTTCCTTGGGGTGGGTCAGTATTATTCATTTTGAGAGATTGATTTCCGTTTGATTTATCTTAGCTGTCTGTGGGAGCAGAGAAAAATCAAATTGAATTATTTAAGTTTGTTTTTTTGAGGATTCTGCTGCAAAGCCAAGTGACACAGGTGAGAAATGTTTAGCTGCGCGTGCCTGTGACCGGCGCGTATGATGTCTGGAATCGAGTTTGCAGAATTCAATAAACAGGGAGGTTTCGAGATGGTGTTCCATAGGAAAGGCAGACAGTTTCCGGTTATGTCAAGTGATCGTGCAGCAGTGCACCAGGTGGTAATGCGGTGCCTGTATGGCGATCTGTTTCCAAACAGAACCGATACCAGGGTGATCCTGTTGTGGTACGTTGCGATCCTGTGGTGTTGTGTGTTGACCCGCAGCGAAAAAAGTCACATTTTTGTCAGTCGTTTTCAAAGTGTGGCTGAAACGAGCGGGTTTAATAGTGCTGATCTTATCACAGGAGTAAGAAGAGCAGTGAATGTAAAGTGGACACGCGCGCGACGCAGGTACGAAGCATCGCGATCGGCGCAGCGGGGACAAGAGCAATTCTATTCACCAGTCGGTGGCCGATATGCAGTGGAAAATTCGACCGTTGATCGGAAAAGCGAATCAGGTGATGTCGTATTTTTTGAGTTTGCTGTAGTAGGTGCTACGGGGCATACCGAGCAGGCGGGCAGCCTGGGCTTTGTTACCGTCGCATTCCGCGAGTGCCAGCTTGAGCTGTTCGGGTTCAGTGAGTCGCTGATCGACGTGGTTCTGCGAGCCGGGAAAGGTGATGACTTCGACTTCGGAGAGTGGGATGCGACGTGTCGTGTCCGAGCGAACATTTTTGGTTTCGAAGACGCGGGCCGGGAGACGTTTTTTCTGCTCCAGCAGATCGGCGGGCAGGTCTTTCATTGTGATGACTTCAGATTCGGCGAGAACGACGGCGCGTTCGATGACGTTTTCCAACTGGCGGATGTTGCCCGGCCAGGGAGCGCGTTCGAGGGCTTCGATGGCGTCGGGATCAATGTGGGAAATGCGTTTGCCCAGCCGATTGGCAGTCCGTTTAAGGAAGTAGAAGGCGAGTTCGAAAATGTCTTCGCGACGTTCGCGCAGTGGGGGCAAGGTGATGCTGATGACATTGAGGCGGTAGTACAAGTCCTCACGGAACAGGCCTTCGGTGATGCGCTGTTCGAGATTCTGGTGAGTCGCGGTGATGAGTCGCACATCGACGTGCAGGGTTTCCGATCCGCCTACACGTTCGAACGCGCGTTCCTGCAGCACCCGCAGGAGTTTGACCTGGGTGTCGAGCGAGATATCCCCGATTTCATCGAGAAACAGGGTGCCCCCGTTAGCCAGTTCGAATCGACCAACGCGGTCTTCGTGGGCACCGGTGAAGGCGCCTTTGACGTGGCCGAAGAGTTCACTCTCGAGCAGACTGGGAGAAAGAGCGGCGCAATTGACGCGGACCAGTGGTTTTTCGTGACGGGAACTGTTTTCATGGACGGCCTGGGCCAGAAGTTCTTTCCCGGTTCCGCTTTCGCCGCGTACAAGTACTGTGGATTCAGAATTGGCGACTTTGCGAACGGTTTCCATGACGGAGCGGATGGCGGGGCTGTTGCCTTTGATCATACCTCGTTGGACATCGTGAGCGGGGGTGGAGCGTTCGGCGATTTCCTGCGAATTGGTGAGTTCGGACTGCAGGACGGAGACGAGTCGGCGCTGGTCGTCGATTTTTTCGACTTTGATTCGCATCTCTTCGTTGAGGCGACGGAGGTCCTGATGGATTTTTGTACTGTGCAGGGCGATGCTGGTGATTTGCCCCATGGCGTTCAGGAAGGTGAGGTCTTCGGCGGAGTAGGCACTGCCTGTGGTACGTTGTCCAAGGGCAACAAAGCCGGCAAATTCGCCGTCGAGTTCGAGGTTATAAATGAAGTCGAAGCCGAGCAGGCGCAACAGCTGTTGTGCGGGAGAAGCTTCTTTCAGGAGACCTGTTGCGACGCGCTGAAAGGCAAGTTCACCTTCGAGGACTTCCAGGAGTTCCGGGCCACAGGGGACGGCAGAGGGGGCATTTTCAATATGGAAGCCAGTGAGCAGATCAAACTGAGTGCGTTCGGGGTTGAGCAGATAGATGGCGGCGTTCTTGACCTGAAGCACTTCGCGGCAGGAAGTGAGCATGCGGTCGGCGATGGAACGCTGATCACCCAGGCGACCAACGGCCCGGTTCATACGTTTAAGGGCTTTATCAAGCTGGTATTTCTGACGGAAGAAGCGGCGGTCGATGAGTCGCTGGATACGGTCGCGCGACCAGAGCAGCAGCGAGATCGCAAACAGCATCACCAGGAAAACAGAGACTGCCTGGTTAGTACTGGGGGCGCGATTTAGCTGGGTCCCCAGCAGAGAGCCGAGCGAAATGACGGTGGCATAGAGAATTGAGATGCCGGCACTGACGACGTAAAACAGCATGCCGCGGCTGATGATCTGATCGATGAGCATCAGACGGTAGCGGATGATTCCGACGACGAAAGCCGCCATAAAGGAGACACTGGCGAGGAACATGGGAATCCCGGCACCGCCGAGCGCGAACTGGGTACGGTCGAATTCGGCCATATAAATTGAGTAACCAACGGGGATCGTTGAGATGAGCCCGGCCAGCGCGATCCATTTCAGCTGATTGCGTTCGTAGGGATTCTGACTTTTGAAATAGCCATGAAATACGGCGACAAGTGTCGCGAGATAATACAGGCCGGCGACTGTGATATATGCATAGACGGCCCAGCGCAGGATATAGATAGCCTGAAAAACGAGTGGAGAATATTCGAGTCCGGCAAGTTCACGGGGATCTTCACCAATATGCGAGGTCACCCGGAGGTATGTCAGACAGGCCAGAATTAACAGTGTGGTAGCGACGGGAATCGAATAAACGACTCGCAACAGTCCGACAGGATGTTGAACGAGTTGCGGAATCGCCCGCGGGTAAGTGATGAAGAAGTGTAACGTGATAGCCGGGATGAGGACCGCAGCGATCACAAAGGGGGTATTCAGTATGAGAGAGCCGGCAATAATCCACCAGTTGTAACCGCCGATAAAGGCCACCAGAGTGATAATACCCATGATGAAGAAAATGCGAGTTGTACGATCAAAGGGACGCATCCAGTAGGCGAAAGCACCGATGGCGAGGATGATCAGTTCCAGCGAAAACCAGAGAAGTGAGATCGCCACATCTCCGGAAGGGATAGACTGGATCTGGATCCAGGCGGTTTTCATCGTGTATGTAACAGAACTGGAGTCGCTCGTGTCCCTGCTGTAATATTCGATCTTTATGAAGCGACCGCTGTTCTGGATTTCCACCATGGAGGGGACATCATGTTCGGTCGGATCGGCTTTGGGTTGCAGTTGTCCGCCGGGAGGCAGATCCATGTTGCGAAGTTTGCTGAGGACCTGTGAGAAATCGAGAAAGGTACGGATAGGAAATTCGCCGATCCTGGTGAGCACGTCTCCATTTTTGGGAGCCGAGAAAGCGCCCGCGGTTTTGATATCGGGGGTGGCTTTGATTTCGATTCCCGACAAACTGGGGCCATCTGTCTGAGGTAAGGCCTCTACACTATCCAGCATGGCGCGAATGCGGAGATCGGGACTGGTGGTAACAAATCCGAGCACGATCACTGAGTAGACAATGGCAAGGATTCCGCAGGTGAAGAGAATCGCGCGTTCTCTGATCCCTTGTTTCTTCATTATTACAAGATCCCCCGCTGAGCTGGACACGTTTGAAATCAACGGTAGTTGATGCGTCGCACATTCGTTTAGCGCCGAAAATGTGGCGCCGATGAGGTGTCGACTTCAACAATAGAGCAGTTCGGCGCCGAAAATACAAGCGACAGTGTCGAAATCGGTGAGAAGCAACAGGATACGAATGTATAAAATACGTAGTTTGTCGTCGAAAATTCTTTAAAATAGGTAAATAAAATCAGTCACAAGCCAGAAATAGAAAATAATCCTCTGTGAACGAAAAAATTGGTGGAGTTGGCATGAGCAATGCATATATCATCCAGCAGAGAGTTGAAAGGAATCAGGAAACGGAGTTACTGACTCTTAAATGAGTCCCTGGTTTTATTCAACTTTCTGAACCCAGCCTGGCCCTTAAGAAGGAATCTGGTCTGGACGGAACATTATCCAGAAGGTCCCCCTGATTTGCGAGTTCTGACCCAGCACGCTCATCAGTTTCTGTGAAGTGAAATAAACTACGCTTTATCCGTCCACAATTCACCGCCTTCTTAAGGGCTTTCTTTATGCGCTGAGGGCAGTGTATTTTCGTTCTCTGATCGCGCGATCCTCTCAGGCCAGTCCTTATCTGATGTGACCGTAATAGAGGTTGGTGTCGTATTTAAACTCAACCTTACCGTTTACCTGATGCTGGTGAAAAATCTCTTGAACGCGTGCCAGGATTTCTGTGTATCCGGGCTGGTTGACGTTGGGAGCATACGAAGAAGAGAGCAGCCGTCCGGTGAGAGATTCGAGATCGAAGGTCTGCTGGCTGGGGAGTGACGCAGTTTGTACAGGGTATGGATGAAAGAACCGGGTGAAATCGGTGAGGGAGAGATTCGTATGATTCACCTGAGTGTAGTCGGTTGCGAATTCAAGGAGCATCTGTTCGTAATCGCGCAGAAAAGGAGTTGTGTCGATCTGACGTTCGTTCCAGATGAGTACAACCCATCCAGCAGGTTTAATGATTCTTTGAAACTCCTGTCGGGCGCATTCGCGATCAAACCAGTGAAATGCCTGACCGGCGACAATGAAATCAAATGAGTCGGCAGGGAGATGTGTTTTTTCCGCAGTCGCATTGATGCTGTGAAAATGAGCGTATTCTTTCAGGAACTTTTCGGCAGCGTGCCTCATTTCCTGGTTGGGTTCCACGCCATATACGGTATTGTGATGATCGAGAAACAGTCTGCTGGAAATTCCCGTTCCCGAACCAATATCGGCGATCAGAGAATCTGAAGTGAAGCCGCAACGGGTTTTCAGGAGATCGAGGACCTCACTCGGGTATCCGGGACGATATTTAATGTAGTTATCCACGCGATCTGAGAATCGGGAAGTCGAGTTATTCATCGCAGGAGCCCTGATCTGAAAGAACATTCGGGGTTCACAGGAAGTATATGCCTGTTACAGGCAGACATTATATATCGTAAGACGTCTCAATTAGAGACTGGTTGTCCTGACTTTTTTGATTTCTGGCGGTTCTTTATCAAAGGCCCAGTAGTTCTGACCGGCAAAGTCTCTGTGCAGGAGCCAGTTTCTTTCATCTGCAGGACTGTTCTGTTTAATCAGTGCGAACAGATCACTGAGGACGGCCCGGTTGCTGCCATAATAGGAATGACTCATAAAGCTGGTGTCGACGGCTGAGACATCGATGGTTTCGATGCCTTCCAGAATCAAAGGTTCCCGAGAATCTCCCGCGCGGCGTTCCTGGTTTACGGCTTTGGAAGCGACGAGAGCGACATCGCCTGACCCGGAATAAAGTGTGACGCGGTGTGCTTGCGCAATAATGGAAGGTGCCAGGGTTCGGAACTCGGAGACGCCGACATCGGGAGCCGCCAGAATGATATTCTGGAATGGCTTCGTTGTTTCAAAGTGTTGTGGCAGTCGATTAAGGGCCCGCATCACAACGCGATTACCCATGCTGTGTACCATGATGTTGATTTTTGTTCCCGGCGGGACAGAATTGACTAATGTTTCCAGAAAATGGGCCATCGGTTCAACGCTGGAGCTGGCGACCTGACCGTCGAGCAGATATTTCTCAACCCCTCCCTGGGAAGGCCAGCTGTAGCAGACGACCGGCCCGTTGAAGGGAAGATCATTGGCAATCTGTGCTGCCCGTGTGACGGCACTGGGGAAGCTCACATTGAAACCATGGACGAAGACCAACACATCTTTTTGAGGTGCCCGCTCCAGCAGCAGATTCAAATCTGCAAAGAAGGGCTCTTCATCGGCAGGGGTTAACGAGCTGATTTCCACCTGGCCTTCCGGGTCTGGAGAACCCTGCCAGAGTGTCTGGATCACTTTCGATTTGAGATCGCTTTGATTTTTTCGAGAGATATGAACCTGGCTGGAACCGTAAGCCACCTCTGGGCCAAACTCATTCGCATAGCCGATTTCATCAGAAGGGTTTTTTTGCTGCAGTCGATTTGTGGCGTAAAGAATTTTCCAGTCTGTACCTTCTTCGGATTGTTTTGCTGCGATAGGGTCTTTGAGAGAATCAGCGTATGATTCTACCAGCTGCTGCGACAGAGCCCCCGTGACTTTTCCGGTGTAGATCAGATCCATTTTGGATTTCATTGTCTGACAGGAGAGACAGAAACAGGCGCAAAGCAGGAGTAGTACCCAATGGCGAATGGGGGGGGCATTCATTTCGGAGGTCTCCGAAGGGTCGAGTTCAGATTGGAGAAGAAGTGTTGCAGACAGATTCGGCTGAAACACCAGCTGAAAAATACATGAGAGGAAGATTTGAGAGAGGCGGGAAGGATACTGCATTTTCAAAAACGGGTGAATCCCAATTTGAACAAGTGGGCGCATGAATATTGAACTGAAGGTTTCTTAATTCGTATTCTGTTGATTTGCCAGGGCCAGGGCCAGATTGACGGCATTGAACAGAGCATGTGTCACGATGATGGCGATATAACTGCGCCGATAATAGAAGAGGGTTCCCAGCACAACCGCCAGTGGAAACAGGGGGATACAATCGGGAAATCCGTGGACGATACTGAAAACCAGCGAGCTGGTCAGAATCGCAGCGAAAGGATGTAAAAGCCTCTCCAGCCAGCCTTGAAAGAGGACTCGATAAATCAGTTCTTCAAACAGTGGTGCGACGAGGACCGCGGAAATAAAAATCCAACTGATCGTGGAAAAATGTGGCTCGGCTTTTAAGAGCAGAAAAAAAGGATGCAGGCTCTCTTCTGATCGGAAGGGGTAAGTCAGTAACAACAGAGCCATCACAGGCAGAAGCGCGAGCAGAAAGCCAACAGCTCCATCGCGCAATTGCCGACGAATTTCATTCAGGCGAAATCCCAATTTCTGAATCACATCGAAGTGGGCCAGAGCCAGCATGAGGATCAGGATCGTCCCAAAACAGAAAGTAATCAGTGACGATTGCATGATCTGTACTACTGTAACTGGCTTTGAAGGCGCCAATGTCTGATGCCATTCACTCCATTCACGCTCGAGGGAACTTATAAACTGAATGGCAATCCAGAGCATCGCCAGGAGAACGGGGAACGAAAATTCCAACTGGTATCGATCAGGGTTGAGCGGGAATACGGACGAAATCCGTCTGGTTGTCATCAGCTGCAACCAGTAGCGAATGCTCAGTAGAGTCAGGAGCAGCAGTAATAGATGCAGTGCTGAAGGGACCAATCAATGGCCTCCTGATGAAGGGAGTATCGAAAAACAGCATGAATGTGCCATGGTTGTCATCCGAAACCGGAAATACAAGCGAATTGTGGCAGGATTTGCTGACTCTGTGGTACTTCGTGTCGCAGGAAGTTATGCTACGTGGAAGCAGTTTTACGTTTTTATTCCAGATTCAGGTGTATACAGGAAGTCGTGAGTAATATTCTTGAAGATATTGTGGCCAGCAAACTGACAGAAGTCAGCCAAGCGAAGTCGAAGGTACCCGTTGAACAACTGGCAGAGGCTTTGGCGGATGCTGCGCCTGTCAGGGATTTTGTTGCCTCGATGCAGTCACATGGCCCGGTGGCGATGATTGCAGAAGTCAAAAAAGCATCTCCTTCCGCTGGTGTGATCCGGGAAGATTTTCATCCGGTGGAGATTGCCAGGATTTATGAGTCTGCGGGAGCGGCTTGTCTGAGTGTGCTGACGGACGAACAATATTTCCAGGGGCATCTGGATTTTCTGATAGCAGTTCGAAAGAATGTCGCGATTCCGGTTTTGAGAAAAGATTTCATCATTGATCGCTACCAGGTTTTAGAAGCGAGAGTCGCTGGTGCAGACTGCGTCCTGTTGATTGCTGAATGTCTGGACGATGCGCAGCTGGAAGATCTCTATGGTTATGCATTGGAACTGGGGATGTCGGCTCTGGTTGAAATCTATGAGCCTGATAATCTGGAGCGCGTATTAAAGCTGTCACCTCCGCTGCTGGGAATTAATAATCGAAATCTGAAGACGTTTGTCACCAGCCTGGATCATTCCATTCGACTGGGGGCACAAGTGCCTGCGGACTGCCTGTTGATCAGCGAGAGTGGTATCCGCGATCGGAGTGATGTCCTCAAACTGCAGGAATCGGGTGTTCGCGGCATCCTGGTTGGCGAGACTTTAATGCGTTCGTCGGATATTGGAGAAAAAGCACGTGAACTGCTGGGGCACGCATCTCAGCCAACTCAATAATCATTTAATCTATCAACCTGTCAACAGAGCAGAGAAGGATCAGCGATGTCAGATACGGAGCAGCAAGTGGAACATGTCATGGTCGTGCCAACACTTCTTTTTCACGAAGTGGGCTACTTTCAGGGATTTAACGATCAGGTGGCACCTTATCTGAAAACGTTGTTTGATCCGAACTATATCAGTTTCCGACCTCGCGATACGGTCGAGGAAGATCCCAGTTTCAAACAGCTGATTCCGTATTGTATTTTTCGCCATGAGGGGAAGATTTTTTACTATACACGGGGCTCCAAAGGGGGCGAGCAGCGATTACACAGTAAACGTTCGATCGGGATTGGCGGACATATCTCCCTGGAGGATGATGCGAAGGAAGGCTCCACATATCGAGAGGGTATGCAGCGCGAAATCCAGGAAGAAGTTGCGATGGATACGAAGTATACAGAAGCCTGTGTCGGTCTGATTAATGACGACGAAACCGAGGTCGGAAAGGTCCACTTGGGAATAGTTCACATATTTGACCTGGAGTTGCCCAAAGTTCTACCCCGTGAAGAGTCGATTATAGAGACAGGGTTTGACTCACCGGAAAAACTGTTACAAGAGTTAGATCAGTTCGAAACCTGGTCTCAGATCTGTCTGAAAGGGCTATTTGAACTATCTTAACTCAAGTCGGCAGAAACTGCCGGTGGAAACGGTAAGTCAGGCAAATCGACATACAGATTCATGAACAGGCTGGTTGCGGGACTGCATACCAGCCAATCTGCCTGATCAGGGAATGAGGGCAGAGAAAAATCGACATATGTCAATACAAGAGAAACGAAGTGACAAAGGAGTGTCTTCAAAATGAAAATCACGTTTCGCGGATGGATTGTTGTAGGTTGTCTGTTGGCTGTCTTGTCGGCGATGGCTGTATTAGGTGCTGGAGTTCATGCACAACAACCAGTTACCACAAAACCGGCAGTGACGACCAATCCGGAACTGCCAGGCCAACTCTCAGAAGAGCAGTTAGGAAACCTGTTGAAAGCAATGGGTTTAACTGCGACCAAAACTAAAAAGCGGTACGACTTTCAGTTCAAAGCCAATCAAAACAAAGAGGAGTGGGAACTTTCCATGTCCGCCGTTCTGAGTGAGAATGGTGAATGGGTGTGGGTCATGGCGTGGCTGGATCCTTTGCCTCGCAGTGCAGCGGATGTTCCACGGACTGCGATGTTACGCCTGCTGTCTGACAACGACCGTATGGGGAATGGTAAGTTTTTTGCTTACATTTCCAGCAACCGTCGATTTGTATTGCAGCGTGTGATTCCCAACCAGCGAATTACAACGAAAAAGTTTCATGAGATTCTGAGTGATCTGGGCAGCAGTGTAGTGCAGTACTATCCTCACTGGTCGACTGATAACTGGAAGCGTTCTTCAACTCCAGAACCTCAGGGCACCGCGCAGCAGACGCCGGCCCGTCCGACTCAGACAGCTTCAGGGGCATCCAACTTCACTCCTCGAACCCAGAACTGATCTGATATCAGTTTGACTTGAGCCTGGTTTCGTTTCTTGGTTCGAACATCCTTTCAGTTGTTCCGAATTAAGTAGTCCAGACAGGGTACGATGAAATGAAGAGAAGCTGCTGACGGAAAAGCAGAATCCATTTTGAAGATGGAATCAGTCCTTGTTGCCTGATATGGTGACAAGGGCTGATTCACGTTCGGGTTCGCGCTTTTCGCGATGTTGAAGCTGGTATCTGCTTGCTGGAATTGAGTTCAACCTGCTAAAATCTTTTCAGTAGAGCCCCTGAACAGTGAAAGATTCAGTTTATGCGCATGATTCGCTTTGAGCAATTCGGAGAGCCGTCAGAAGTTCTCAAGGTCTGTGAGGCGGAAGAACCAGTTGCCAAATCGGGAGAAGTGCTGGTCCGCATGCTGGCCAGTCCTGTCAATCCGTCCGATCTCCTGAATATTCGAGGCGGGTATTCATCGCGTCCCTCACTGCCTGCTACGCCGGGTTTCGAAGGTGTGGGCGTTGTTGAAGCCAGTGGCGGAGGATTACGAGGCGCTCTGTTCAAAGGTAAGCGAGTTGTAGTCTTGAATCGAAGGACTGGAAACTGGGCAGAAAAGGTGGTCGTTCCCAGTGAGTATGTGATACCTGTATCATCACGTCTCACACAGGAGGAAGCGGCAACATTTTTTGTGAACCCTGCGACCGCCTACATACTGGTCAAATCGCTGCTGGATGTCCCGCGCGGGGAATGGCTTCTGCAGACAGCGGCCGCTTCAGCCGTAGGGAAAATGGTTGTCCGGCTGGGGAATCATTTTGGACTTCAGACGCTGAACATTGTCAGACGCCATGATCAGGTGGAACAGTTGAAAAACGCTGGTGCCAGTCATGTGGTAGTGTTTAATGCAGAGCATGATAATGAACGGGTATTAGTAGATCAGATCAGAAAACATCTGGGCAGTGAAACGGTGAAGTATGCCATTGATGCAGTGGGAGGCAAGACAGCATCAACAATCGTCAGGATTCTGGGAGAACGTGCCAGGATGATAGTGTATGGGTCTTTAGATCGAACACCGCTTGACTTTATGTCGCGCGATCTCATTCGCAACGGTGCCACTCTCGAAGGATTCTGGCTGGCCCGATATATGGAATCTCTGTCACTGCCTGCCAAGTTGAGACTGGTATCAAAGTTAACCGGCTTTATTCGTAATGGGGTATTGGCAACTGATATTGGCAATGTCTTTCCCGTGGACGAGGTCGTAGAGGCAGTGATCGAAGCGGAACGAACTGGAAAAGCCGGAAAGGTTCTGATTCAGCTATCCTGAATCGGCCCATGATTCAGAAATGAATACTGTTGTGCCCGAATCTTGATTCCTGAAACGAAATATCGCATGGCGAACGATCTTTATTTCCTGGTATTCTTTTTTGAGCTGGTACTCTTTTTAAATTTCATATTATTGACCAGGCGATTAGATGGTGAGAAGAGGCAGGCTGCTATGCTGCAGCAGCTCAAAGCTAATCTGCCTTTAACAGCAATTCTGTTGACAGGTGTGTTATTGTTGTCGACTGCCGCTGACTCAATGGATCTGGGCAGTATTCAAAACTATCTGGAAACATCAGAGTTGAGTCAGGCATCGTTATTAAACGACTATTCTGCGATGTTGGGGTTGATATTGATTGTCTCGGGAGCAGTCTTCCGTGTGGGACTGCTGCCAGTTCATTTTCAGAACCGACTGTTGCTGAAGGATGCTACCTGTTTACAGGCTATCATGGCGATCCTGCTGCCAGTCGCCGTTGGCTTGTTTTTTCTGATTCAGGTTGTCAGCCAGGTTCTGGTCGTCAATCTGTCATCCGTAGAGCAGCTATTGTTTTTCCTGTCTCTGGTTATTCTTGTAAGTTCTGCGGGACTCCTGCTGATCGAGAAAGAATGGAAAGGGATCCTGCAGCTGATCGTCATTCAAAGTGCTGGTGTTTTTCTGGCACTGTTTTCTGCAGTCTGCTGGAAGTGGAGGCACGAATCGTCTGCCACTGAAACAGTATCGATTCAACAGTCAATGCAGTCTTATATACCGGATCTGTGCATCATCTGGCTGGCGATTATGGGGTTCGCCTGTTTTCTGGATGCAGTCGGGCGGCGTCGGTCTGCGCTTGTCTTCCCGGAACAGCTACAGGGATTTCTCCTTGATCAGCGATTGTTGGGGATCGCTGCAGTTGTATTACTCGCATTACTGATGGGCTTTCCCGGATCAGCTGTCTTTCAAATGAACCTGCAGGCAATCCGGTGTCTATTCGAAATTCATCAGGAGGCATTAAAAGGGACAATGGCGATTGTGCACGCAGGTTACCTGGGGCTCGGGATTGTTCTGATCGTCTCTTCCGCGATGGTTTCTTTCACCTGCGCCAGGCTGATTTTACAGATCAGTTTTGCAAAACCTTTGACCCGCTATCGACAAAAGCCTCACCGGGGACTGGTGCTGTTCTGCTATGGATGTGTGATTGGCGTATTGCTGTTCAGCCTGCGGAGCGTGGTGAATTTTTGAAGCTTGTTGAACCTGAGCGAGAAATTTATGAGAATTTTTTATCATCCGGATAGATTTTGTGGATGAAGAGATTGCCGCAATGTGGGCATTCAATAGAGCATCCCAGTCGGCGGGATTGAATTTCGAGTGAGGTTTTTTGACCTGATTTATGAATTCCGAATTGAGGTGTAATTTTATTTTTACAGGATGGGCAGAACACTTCAATTTCATTTTGCTGCATAGTGGCGGTTTCCTTCTTAAGGGAACAATGGCAATGCCACACAATATCTGGGATTTTGATGTTAGACGTGCGGTACACATCAAGTGACCAGATAATAATGTTCTCTGAAAACAGCGGGGCGGCAGTTCCATGCAGGCAACCCCGTCCATATCCATCTCTGTCCCTGAACGGGCTAGACGAAACTGCCGCCACCTGTATATCAATTAAACATTCTTCTACAGTCCAGGCAACTGAAAGATCAGATCTTAGTATAGGGGTATGACAACAGTCTGGCATACCCTGACGGATTAGTTGAAAATAATTTAAGAATCTGGAATGGTAGCACGCCGATCTGCAGTACCATAGCTTCAATTCCCGTTCCGGTTCTGGTCCTCTGGCCTCCTGACAACTTTGAAAAGCCCGGTAGCTGGAATCATTCATCAGCCCAGTGTAAGCTGAGTCACTGTTAATAAACACTCTATTTCTCATTCATTATCTGACAGGTGTCTTGTGAGAGTAGTTACATTTGGTGAAGTTATGTTACGTCTGGCTCCGCAGAACCATTTGAGAATCAGCCAGTCAGTACCCGGAATTCTTGAGTCCACATTTGGTGGCGGTGAACTTAATGTTGCCGTTTCCATTGCTTTGCAGGGAGGAGCTTCTGCTTTTGTAACAGCTTCACCCGATAATGCCATTACGGATTCTCTCGTACAGGAAGTAAAAAAAACAGGCGTTGATTCCAGTCTGATTCAACGCAGTTCGAGAGGAAGATTTGGAATTTATTTTGTAGAGACGGGGGCTAATCAGCGCGGAGGGACGGTGACTTATGATCGTGAGTTCAGTTCGATTGCGTTGGCGACTCCAGATGAATTTGACTGGAATCAGGTTTTTGAAGAGGCAACCTGGTTTCATATTACCGGAATCACGCCAGCAATCAGTGAATCGGGGGCAGCGCTTGCTCTGAAAGCTATGCAGGAGGCACAGGCGAGGAAAGTGCCGGTTTCCTGTGATTTGAATTTTCGTAAAAAACTGTGGAACTGGAAAAGCGGAACGAAACCGGTTGAGCTGGCGAAAGAAACAATGCGATCTCTGGTTCCGTATGTGGATGTCGTGATTGCCAATGAAGAAGACGCGGATCTGTCATTGGGGATTCGAGCGCCTGAATCGGATGTAGATGCGGGTGAATTAAACGTCCAAGGCTACATTGCGGTAGCAGAGCAGATTACACAGCAGTTCCCCAATGTAAAACAGGTGGCCGTTACCTTACGAGAAAGTATTTCTGCAAGTCACAACAACTGGGGAGCCATGTTGTATACTCAGAATCAGCAGAAGGCAGTGTTTGCGCCGTGTGATAATGAAGGCAACTATTCAAGTTACCAGATTCACAATATTGTTGACCGGGTTGGCGCAGGAGATTCTTTTGCCGGCGCATTGATTTTTGCCTTAAATACACCGGAACTGGCTGCTCCCGAGACGGCAATCCGTTACGCTGTCGCTGCCAGTTGCCTGAAACACAGTATCCAGGGGGATTTCAATTATTCTACCCGAAAAGAGATAGAAGCATTAATGAACGGTGCGGGATCAGGACGTGTACAGCGTTAGTTAATTTTCGCTTACAGATCAGTTGGTGAAAATGAAATTAGTGTATAATGATGGAATGGACGCTCTCGACAACCGGGTTGTGTCGAGGTGGTCAGCTTTATAATCAATTACGAGGTACAACCTTTTTTTGTGTTGAGTGACTGAGATCCGCGAAAGGGTTGAAGAGACATGCAACGAGGATCAGGACGCCGTACACGGCTGGAGACCCGTTTAAATGCTCTCAGTACGCCTGTTTTTGCTCTCGATGCTTCAAGGACGATATTGTTTTTTAATAGAGGGTGTGAACAACTGCTGGAATGGTCGGCAGAAGAAATTCTGGGTCAGACTTGTGACTATGCGATCGATACCGATACTGATGAATGTGAATCGGTCTGTAATTTAATCTGCCCTCCGGCAGAAGTCTTTCAGGGAACTCGTCTGGAAGTACCCCGCTTCCTGCTCGCACGAAGTGGGAAAACGATTCCCTGTCTCATTCGATACAGCCCTCTGACTGATGAGCAGCGACGAACGAAACTGGTTCTGGGCTTCATAGAACGGATTCGAGACCCTCAGGCACTTCCATCGGCTTCTGCATCGCAGCAGTTGCATGCAGAGCTGGCTGCTTTGCGGTTGTCCCTACGTAATCGGTTTCGCTTTTCGACACTCGTGGCACGCAGTCCCGGCATGCAGCGCGTGCTGCGACAGTTGGAGCTGGCAGTTCAAACAACACAGCCGGTTCACTTCCAGGGTGAGACAGGAACGGGAAAAGAGCATCTGGCACGTGCCATTCATTTTGAAAGCGAGCAGAGAAGAAAAATATTCATTCCTCTCAATTGTGAAAAACTTCCTCCCCGGGAACTCAAACAGACGGTGAAAAAGATCTTCGAGCGGGATTACGACGAATCGATGCCGCTAGAGCCGGGAGTATTATTTCTGGCTGAGATACAAAATCTGCCCCGTGATATTCAGGAAATGATTCTTGAAAATCTGCAAGCAAAAGCAAAGAACGTGCATGTCAGATTAATGACTGCCAGCTCCATACCGCTGCAGGAACTACTGGACCAGGAAACGATTCTTTCTGAATTTTTCTTTTTCATTACGACGATGGAAATTCAAGTGCCAGCTTTACGGGAAAGAAGGGAAGATCTGGAGCTGTTATCGCAGCATTTTCTGGAAAATGAAAACCGCTATCAGCAAAAACAGGTAAGCGGTTTTGCGCCCGGGTTATTGTCATTATTCCAGGACTACTACTGGCCTGCCAACCTGGATGAGCTGATCCGGGTCATACAGGCGGCATTTGAAGCGACTACCGAACCAGTTATCACGCGTGAATCTCTTCCCTTGCGATTTAAAACCGGAGTTGATGCCCGTTCGCTGGGGCCTTCTGTATCAGCTCCACTACGACCACTGGATGAATCACTCAGTCTGGTTGAAAAAGAACAGATTCTACTGGCGTTAGAACTCTCCAGAAATAACCGGACCGACGCTGCGCGCATGCTGGGGCTGACCCGTGCCAAGTTATACCGTCGGATGGAAGCTCTCAATATCAGCATTGATGAGCTCTGAAGGCTTCTCGATTATGTGAAACTGGGTGCTTTGCGGGCTCTGGCGTCAGGTTTTTCTTTGAGATTTGCTCCGAATCGGGAATTTAAGAATTGGGATTTGCGCAGATGCCAACATGAGTACAATTCTGCATTCTTACTTGAGTGATCTGATAGTGTTTCCTGCAGGAGTAGTCGGTTGAAAATTAAGAGTCGAGCATTACTGGGTGTTCTGAATTCCCTGGTTGTTTTTGTCATCCGTATGATTTTCAAGACAACACGCCTGGAGTTCGTGGGTGACAGTCTTGATCGGTGTCCCTTTGCAGATACGGGGTCAGAACGATATCTGTATAGTGTATGGCATGATTCTGTAATACCCCCGCTCTTCTGTAATGTGGAACATAACAGTGTGGCATTGATCAGCCAGCATCGGGATGCAGATACCATCGAGGCTATGCTGAAGGCAGCCCGCATGGGAGCGATTCGTGGTTCCACTACGCGTGGCGGTGCCAGTGCCATGAAAAAATTAATGACTTCCGCAGAAGGCAAGCATGTGGTGATCACCCCAGACGGACCAAGGGGACCGCATCATCAAATGAAACCAGGCATTGTATTTCTGGCATCTCATTCGGGGCGAAGTATTATCCCGAATGCGTTCGCCGCTTCTCGTAGCTGGAAATTTCAGGGAAGCTGGACCAGTATCTGGATCCCCAAGCCCTTCGCGACCGTTTATTATCTCGTCGGGAATCCCATTCATGTCCCGGAAGATATTTCACGCGAAGAGATGAGAGAATACACTGATCTGGTTCAGGAAAAAATGGAAGAACTGGAACAGGAACTGGAGCAGATCCTCACTGGTCCTGTACAGGAACGGTCAACGGTGCCCTTTCGAAAAGCTGCCTGAACATCAGCAGCAAAGTTTTTTTTGCTTTTCTGATTGTTTCGAAGTGACAAAATTGCATTCGCTTACACGGGCGGTATAACATGACGCATTGCCAGGCATGATCAGGTATCCTGCCACTGCGCTCGATAGTTTTCGGTTGAAGCCTCTATGTCACTTAAAGTCACAAACATCCGCCTGCCAGTTGAATTTCCCGAACAAGAACTAGCGGAAAAAATTGCAGAACAACTGGGCATCAATGCGAATGAGATTCAAAACTATCGTATTCTCCGGAAGAGTCTGGACGCACGCTCCAGGCATGATTTGCGATTCGTCTATTCTGCAGAAGTGATTCTCCCTGATGAAGCAGGCGTTTTGAAAAAGCTGCGGGATGATTCCTCAGTTCAGGGGTATACTGAAGCGCCTTTTCATGATCCTGGTTGTGGTGCACAGCCGCTGGAAGAACGGCCTGTCGTTGTCGGCTCGGGACCTGCCGGTCTGCTGGCGGGATATTTTCTGGCCCTCAAAGGGTACCGTCCTCTCATTCTCGAGCGTGGTTTCCCTGTCAAAGAACGGGTCCCTGAAATCAGACGTTTTGACAGGGGAGAAGATTTCCATAGAGAGAATAACTACCTGTTCGGCGAAGGAGGAGCAGGCTGTTTCAGTGATGGGAAACTGACCTGTCGTTTGAGTGGTCCGGATGTGCAATGGGTTCTCGACCGTTTTGTGGACTGTGGTGCACGTTCCAGTATCGTTTACGAGCATCGTCCCCATCTGGGTAGTAATAAACTTCCCATGATCTGCCGCAATTTTCGCCGCAAGATCGATTCGCTGGGCGGTGAATTTCGTTTCGAATGTCGTCTGGAAGGATTGGATGTTGTAGACGGTCAGGTACAGGGAGTCATGACATCATCAGGTTATATAAAGACGTCACATGTGATTCTGGGTATCGGACACAGTGCGCGTGATACTTATCAGATGTTGTATGAACTGGGCGTTCCCATGTTTCGTAAAGCGTTTCAACTGGGTCTTAGAATTGAACAACCTCAGGAACAGGTCAATCAGCATAAATATGGTCGCGAAGAGTACCTGTCGCTTCTGGGTGCCGCCGACTATACCATGATCACTAAGGGAAAACGTGACCTCTATACGTTTTGCATGTGTGCAGGAGGGATCGTGATGCCCAGCGTTTCAGAACCGGAGATGTTCTGTACGAATGGTATGAGTAATTCGCGACACGATACCGGTTACGCCAACAGTGGTGTCATGACGACGATTTATCCCGAAGAATTTGGCAGCGAACATCCTCTGGCGGGAGTCGAACTGCAGAGGAAATATGAGGCAGTGGCATATGCATTGGGAAATAAAAATTATCTTTGTCCGATACAGCGCGCGGGAGATTTCCTGAACCAGAAGAAGACCGATTCGAATTTTTCTTACAGCGGCACTTATCAGCGGGGGGTGGTTGCCACGGAGCTACATCAAGTTCTGCCGCCAGTGGTTCTTTCACAGATAGAAAACGGATTGCCTGTCATGGATCAGAAATGGCGTGGCGCATTCCTGGCGAACGCAGTACTGGTTGGTCCGGAAATGCGGGGTAGTTCTCCCGTTCGCATCGATCGGGAACGAGATACTTACCAGGCTCCCGGTTTTCGCGGGTTATATCCCGTTGGAGAAGGTGCCGGCTACGCAGGCGGAATTGTTTCTGCAGCCGTTGATGGACTTCTGAGTGCCAAGAAACTGGTGGAGGAATTTGCCCCGCCAGGAACTACAGCGGAAAAACTTATTCACCATCAATGATTTGATTAATCGACTTGTCAATGGCGGCGAGATACTGATCCAGCTTCTCGAACAGTTCCTGTGTAAACTGGTCGCTCTTCAATAGTTCCGCAGCCTTATTTCTTATGCTGATATCCTCGACACGTCGTTTTTCGACGCCGTCAGGCAGCTCGCGAACCAGCCGAACCATCTGCTCATTCATGGGAATAAAACCCAGTTCCAGATGTTCTACCAGCTCGGAAGTGAGCCGCTCGGAATCCGAGAACATTTCCCGTAATGTCAGTTGGCTGAGCGCACGCTTCACAATTCCTGTCCCCCTTCCAAAGATCAACAGATATTGATATTAGACAGGTGATCGTCGTGAAGGGTCAAGGGTATTTTCAGTTCAACTTTGATTAAGATTGGGTCAATCTCTGTTTCTGTTCAAATGGGATCTGAACAAAGGGCTGAAGACAGGTCAAACTTCAGATTAACTTGCTAACATACGACCAGATTTCGTCGCTAATCTCCTCGATAGACCTGAGCGTCTCTTTCTGCAGGCATTGAATTTTCTGCCAGTGCTGATTTTCTTCAGCCAGTTGAAGATAGACTTCTCTTACATTTGCGAGGTAAGTCTGATCTGCTTCCTGCAGGTCAGCAACTTTCTCGGTATATGAGCGTGCCTGTTTTTCAGCGATCAGTTTTTGTGCATAGTCTGCAGGCAGATCGAGAAGAATCGCGAGGTTCAAACGAGGCATTTTATAAATGGCATATTCAATCTGCTCAATCCATTCGATGAACTCACTCCGTTCAGCACCGGAAAGTTTTGCTCCCTGGTGAGCCACATTTGAAGGGATGTAGCGGTCAAAAATCACGACATCGCTGGTCTCGATGGTGTTCAGAATATGGGACCGGGATTCAAAACGATCGCCGGCATATAGCAATGAAGCGAGAAACGGGTTGACTTCATCCAACTCACCAAACCGTCCGTTCAGGAAGTCCCCAATCGATTTACCGAATAATGTCTGGTCGTAACGGGGAAAGCCGATCAGGCTGGTTTTGATTCCTTCCGCCTGACAGCGGGCGTGTAACCTGGCTGCCTGAGTTCCTTTTCCAGAACCATCAATTCCTTCGATTGCAATAATGACTGCCACTCAATTTCTTTCTCTTTATAATGCGGTGTTCTATTGTCAAATTGAAATGTCTACAGATGGCAGCGCAGTTCAATATCTGCTTACGCAACAGTGATCAGGGAGAGATTCGATCTGCTTCGAGAAATTCGAGGTAGTCTCTACTGCCTCGTGCATAAACGAATTTTCCCAGGTCTGCTTTTGTTCCCTGACAGACCACGGGAGCGTACCAGCGATCGGTACCACGAACCCAGCCGGGTCGCCCGTCACATTCGCGTTCAATCATTACTTCGAGATCGCGATCAATTAAAGTGTGATAGAACTTTTGTGCCAGCGAGCGTTCCAGGTCCGCAAGTTGTGCACAGCGTTCCTGTCGAATCTCAGGTGATACCTGATCCTCATATGTTGCAGCCGGTGTCCCTTTACGGGCACTGAAAGGGAAGATGTGAATTTTCATGAAGGCTGCCTCTTCACAGGCCTGCATGGTCTCTGCAAATTCTGCGTCTGTTTCACCAGGAAATCCGACAATTACATCTGTTGTGAAGGAGGGGTGATTCAGTCGTTCACGCATCTTTTGCAGTTTTTCCAGAAAACGGCTGACATGGTAGCGACGTTTCATACGGCGCAGGACGGTATCAGAACCACTCTGGAGTGAAGGGTGGAATTGTGGACACAGATGTTCGCAATCAGCGGCAGCTGAGATAAAATCATCATTAATCTCTGCTGTTTCCACACTGGAGAGACGCATTCTCCAGTCACCGGGGATCTGATCCAGTTTACGAAACAGATGCCAGAGCCGAAATGGAGGCTTACCTGATTTTCCACGTGTTGTGTCGACCCCAAAATGACCGACGTGGATTCCTGTGAGCACGATTTCTTTGAAACCGTTATCGACCAGCCGACGAACTTCAGCCTCAATGTCCTCAGGAGATCGACTTTGCAGACCTGGTCGAACAGACGGGATAATACAGTAGGTGCAACGCAGGATACAACCATCCTGCACTTTCACATACGCTCGTTTTCGTCCTTCAAATTCGGAAATCCCTGTGGGCATATCGACGATACCATGCCGTTCCAGTATGTCGGGCAGTTCTCGTTTATCAGTTACGACTTCGAATACTCCAGGTAGCTCAGAAACCGTTTTGGGATCTCGAGTGGCGTAACAGCCCATCACCAGAATTTTCGTTCCCGGATTATTCTTCGCAAGATTCCGAATCAGTTTTCGTCCCTTGGAATCACCGGTGGCAGTGACTGTGCAGGTATTGACGACACAGAGATCAGCGGTTTCCGCTTCCCCTGCTTCGCGATAGCCGTTTTTCTCAAGCGCTTCTTTGACCAGTTGTGTTTCGTACTGATTCACCTTGCAGCCCAGTGTTACCAACTGGCAGGTTTTATCTTTTCCGGGAGTTTGAAGTTGGGTGAGTGTCATGTTTATGCAGCTGTGTTTAAACAGATGTTTTGCGCTGTGAGCAACTCTGCTTCACGGTGGCGATACTTAGTAATGTAATCGAGCCAATCAGGAAAATCGCTCGGAAACCGGGACTTACCAGAATTTACCACATTCCATCTGGAAATTCATCAAGTCAGGTCGCATAGTATAATCAGAGTCAAACCAGACTTCGAGCGGCAGAAACCAATTGTCTGATCCGTTTACAGGAATAAGCGTATCACTGTATCTCTTCGACTGAAAGCAAGGCTATGTCGTTTCGATTACTCCATCATAAATCATTTATGAATCAAATGTTATGCATAATCCTGGTGATTGCGATATCAGGGACGACACGCTCAGGAACTGCTGCAGAGCAAACCGCGGGCGTTGACTCAAAAGTGTATCCCAACGCAGTGGTCGCCGCGGATCATCCCCTGGCGAGTGCTGCGGGAATTGCCATTTTGAAGGCCGGCGGTAATGTCGTTGATGCGGCAGTAGCGACTTCTTTTGCGCTCTCCGTTCTCAGGCCCGCCAGTTGTGGCCTGGGAGGCGGTGGCTTCATGGTGATCTGGGATGCCGAGCAACAAAAATCAATGGTTATTGATTATCGAGAACGCGCACCGGCTGCTGCCACACCCGATATGTATTCGCGTCTGCCTGGTACCGATGCACAACGTCAACTGGCCAGTCGTCAGGGGCCACTGGCAGTGGCGGTTCCTTGTAACGTCGCTGGACTGTGCTATGCGGTGAAAGAGTATGGCAAGCTGGATTTGAAGACGGTGATGCAGCCTGCGATTCTGATGGCCCGTCGTGGCGTTCCGATTAATGACCACATGCGATCCGTACAGAAATCCATGTTGGCCCGCATGAAACAAGGTAAACTGGACCAGAAAGAGTTTCAGCCACTCATCGATGAATATCTGAATCATGGCAAACCGTGGGAAGAGAAAGCGCGTTTTTTCAGTCCCCAGTTGAAGGTGCTGGAACTGATTGCGGAAAATGGTCGTGCCGGTTTTTATGAAGGACCTGTGGCGGATGCGATTGTTGCGACCTGCGGGAAGCAGGGGGGCGGGATTCTGACCCTGCAGGATTTAAAGGATACCGAGCCCATCATTCGCAAGCCTCTTACTACCAGTTTCGATGGATATCAGATTCTGACAATGCCTCCCCCTTCCAGTGGAGGAATCGCGATTATTGAGTCCTTCAATATGATTGATGCTCTGGAAAAGCAGGTCCTGAAACACCCTTTTGCCGATCTTAAATTTCATTCTCCTCAGGAACTTCACTATCTGACGGAGGTGATGAAACACGCGTTTGCCGATCGAGCCGAATATCTGGGTGATGCAGACTTTGTACCTGTTCCGTTGGAGCGGTTAACAGACCCGAAATACGCTTCCCGCCTGGCGGCCCGCATTGACGCAAAGCAGACTAAAAAACTGAAAGACTATGGACGGTATATTCCTCCTAAAGATAGTGGAACGAGCCACTTATCAGTTATGGATGCAGCCGGCAATGCGGTGGCGTGTACCGAGACCATAAACCTCACATTTGGAAGTTACGTTGTGATCCCGAAATACGGGATTGTGATGAATAACGAAATGGATGATTTTGCTGCCATCCCCGGGAAACCCAATGCCTTCGGCCTGCTTCAGAGTAAAGCCAACGAAATCGAACCAGGGAAGAAACCACTTTCCAGTATGTCGCCTACGATTGCAGTCAAAGATGGTAAAGCGGTTTTTTCTGCAGGTGCCTCTGGAGGCCCGCGCATCATTTCCAGCACACTGCAGGTGATGTTGAACATGATTATTTTCGGAATGGAGCCGGAGCAGGCCGTTGAGTCTCCCCGTATTCACCATCAATGGGTACCGGAAGACCTGCTTTTGGAACAGGTGCTTTATAAGCAGGCAGGAGAGCAACTGAAGCAGTTCGGTCACACAATCAAGAAGAGTTCCAGTCTGGCTGCCACCCAGGCGGTCTCACGTCAATCAGACGGATTGCGAGGACACAGTGATACACGCAAACATGGTGCTGCTGCCGGCTATTGATGGCTGACAGAGACTTCTGCAGGATCATTCTATTTTCTGAGCTGCAGCCAGTTTCTTTTCAATCTCTTCCTGTGTTTTCTCCAGCTCGCGTTTGACGACTGTTGACTCTTCTGCTTCGGCACGTTTTTTCAATGCATCAATCGATTCCCGGGTTCCGATCGCCTGTAATATATTGCAGGCCTGTATTCGCATTGAACTGTCAGGATCGTCCAGTAATCTCAGAACCGGTTTTTCTGCGATGGTTCCCATGATTTTGAGAGCTGTACGTGCATCTTTCATATCTGCGCGGTTGGAGAGGCGGCCGACCAGAATTTCTGCCATTGTTTCTGAGTGAATGGTTGGCATCAACTGGATGATGTCTTCACGAACTAAAGCCGAATTTTCTTCTTCAAGCAACTTTGCAAAAGCAAGTGTCGCTTCGTCGGTATACCAGACCGACATGACGTTGATATGTTCTTTCATGCGGAAACCTTCTTTTGCCTGGGGCAGAGTCTCTGCCAGAACTGTAGAGACTCTGGCAAGATTATCGGAATCCGGTTTCATAGTGACCAGTTTTTTACAGGCTGTATCATGTGCAAAAGAGCTGGTACCAGATATCACACGCAGTGCCCAGTCGATCGTATCTTCGCCTGGTTGTGGCTTTAAATCTCGATCATTTTTATTCGAATCGACAGGGGTTTCAGCCTTCATTTCCGGTTTGGGAGTAGCGGAATCGGACATGTTTTTAAGAGAGTTGGAATTCGCAGAAACTTTTACTGAAGGGTCAGACTGCGGAGAATTCGAGTTCTGTTGCAGTGCAAGTGCATTTATCTCCTCAGGTTGGACTTCGATTGTGATGATCCGGTTTTGGACATCAATCTCTTTCATTTTTCCACAATTGAGTTTCTGGGCAAAAGCAAACAGGTCTTTTGGAACCCGGTTCAATACCAGAACCAGTTGCTGATCTCTGCTGAAAAAATCGACCTTTCCGTTTTCTGTCGGAACAGTGGTAGTTTTCTCTTTCTGCTCCGTCGAATCCAGATAAGCAGACTGTATATTTTTCTGAAGCAGTGGAACAGGAACGGTGTTGATGTCGGTGATTCCACGTAAAATCACGGCAACGCCAGGCTGTTCTGCATCCAGGGTCCGTTTGCGAATATCACTCAACAGGTCCGTTTCGGGAACCACAGTGACAGGTGTCTCTGGTTTTGATTGCATGGCGGGAGTTGCCGACTCTTTTATTTCCGCCGTGGTTTCAGGTGCCGTCCCTAGTCGAGATTGAGATAATCGGGGGCTAACAGATGATGGACGAGGCGCAACATGATTGTTTGCGGGCGCGAATGGGTTGGAATTGGTACGTTGCTGACTGGTGTCAGATCCGCCACAACCAGGCGCGAGCAGTACACAGGAAATCAGAAGCAGAGACGGAATGGTGTTTCGAATGTTGGCCAGCATGGGGATACGATTCTGTTGGAATGATAAAGGCAAACAGGCACAGCAACTGCTTGGTATAGATTTTACGCTATATATGGAGATCAGGATCAAAAAAAATTGAACTATGATCAAATAGACATTAAAAATCCGGAATGGTTCAGGTAGCGAGCATTTGTATATATGCTATCTGCACGTCCCACTCCCTGCAAGACCAGTCACTTTATCTATATTTCCAGATCTTCATTTTATGCTGATGAAGCTGTTTTAAGGCCAATATTGAGTTATTTTTGCCCTGAGAAAAGCCACACTTTCCTCTAAATCTTCCATTCCGTTGACTCCATCTTCGATGCTGACCCAGCTGTCGAAACCAACCTGTTTCAGTTGTGAGAAGATGGTGTCATAATCATTGAGTCCTTTTCCAATCACTCCATGACTGAGTCGACTGGCGTAACCCAGGCTGTTTTCTTCCTTGCGCAGGTCTTCAATCGTTCCCTCGGTCAGATATCGGTCGCTGGCATGCATTGTGACCACCCGGTGTTTTATCCGTTCCAGCAGTTCCAGTGGATCTTCTCCCGCCAGGATTGTGTTACTGGGGTCATAGTTGACGCCGAAAAATGGCGAATCGATTCGGGATACCAGATCACAGAAGACATCTGCCATCTGTGCAAATTCCGGATAATCCCAGTAGTTGTCTTTGTAGTGGTTTTCAATAATCAGAGTCAGTCCCAGTTCTTCTGCCAGTGGAAGACAGGCTTCGATCGATGAGACGGCATATTGTATCCCCTCTTCCCGGGAAACTTCAGGCCTGCGTTGACCAGAAAGCACTCGACAATATTTTCCACCGAGTGCTGCCGTCATTTCCATCCAGAACTTTTCACGCTCGATCTGTTCGTTCCGAAACGCCTCATCAGGGTGTGTAAAGTCGGGTGAACAACACATCATGGGAATTTCCAGTCCCTGATCGCTGGCCATCTTTTTGGCTTCCGGCCAGAAATTCCTGTCTTTCATTTCCAGAAAGCCGGCGTAGAACTCCAGCCCGTCAATATCAAGAGTGGCTGCCAGATCAATCCACTGGTGTAGTGTGATCTCTCCTGAAAGGCATAGTTCGTCCATAAAGGCTTTGGGAAATGCAGCGAGTTTTGGCATCTAAGATTCCACCAGGTTATAGTGCTTTTTTAATCAAAATGATCTTCAACAGTTGCAGCGATCAACTTTACGGTGTCAGGACGGCTTTCACAATCTCACCTGAGTGCATGGTTTCAAAAGCCGTATGCCATTCACTGAGAGACCAGGTTCCACCGATAATTGGTTCGATATTCAACTGACCTGTGGTCAACAGGCGAATCACTCGCTCCCAGATCGGCCAGTTATGGCTGAAGCTGCCTTGCAGTCGAATATTTTTCTGTACGAGCGGATCAAGAGAGAACCCTAAAGGTTGTGGTCCCCAGCCCACCTTGCTGATCCAGCCACCTGGACGGACAATTTCCAGCGACTTTTTCAACGTGACTGATACACCGGCGGCATCGACAACGCCATTGACTCCCAGTCCGTCTACTTCGTAAGCCCAGTCGTCAAGTCCTTCGATGACTGGCTGACATCCATAAGATCGCTCAGCAATTTCGAGGCGTTCCTTATCACGCTCAAGTCCGACTACGGCGACTTCAGCTCCCTGCAGCCGCGCCATGGCAGCACAGAGTAAGCCTATAGGTCCTGGACCGAAAACCACGATGCGATCGCCGGGTTGAATTTCACCGTTCATCACAACTGCATTGAAGGCGACACAACAGGGTTCGGTAAGGGCCGCTTTTTCCAGTGGTAAACTATCGGGAACGCGATGCAGGCAACGTGCGGGTACTCGTACAAAACTGGTCATGGCGCCGTTTACTCCATAACCGAATCCTTTACGGGTGGGATCCAGATTATAGCGGCCTTCACGAGACAGCGGGTTGTCAGGATCGATAATTGCTGCCGTCTCACTCACAACACGATCTCCCTCGGACCAGTTTTGAATAAGACCACCTGTTTTGAAAATCTTGCCGGCAAATTCATGTCCGAGTACCACCGGATAATTCACAGGCCAGCTGTGATCTGCCGTCCACTGATGCAGGTCGCTGCCGCAGACACCAACCGCGGCGACTTCCAGCAGTACTTCGTCCGGGCCGATTTCCGGTACGGGGATCTCCTGCAGTTCAACGGAATTGGCTTCCGGGGCATAGTTGACGACAGCTGTTTGCGTTAATTCAGTCTGATTCATTTTTGACCTCCGATGGCGATGTCACCGTATGCGTGTACTTTTTCACAAATCAGTCTTAACGAGTCTTCCAGGTTACCACTCGCTGTTTTGAATGAATCTGCGTCAATGGTCAGTGGGGCTCCCAGCACAACGAGTGGTGCACCATACTCGGGCGTCTGGATCGCCTGTTCCAGGGAAAGACCACCAACGGCCTGTACTGGAACGCTGACAGCTGCGACAACTTCTTTCAGTTGATCGAGAGGGCTAGGCATCCGTTCGCCCCGAGCAGCAATCCCGCGACGTTCATCGTAGCCGACATGGTGAATCACAAAGTCACAGCCCAGATCTTCCAATCTTCTGGCAGCGTGAACCATATCATCTGCCAGATTGTCGCCCATCACTTTTACGCCATGATCTTTTCCTGCCTGCACGACACAGTGAATGGTTTCTTCGTGTGCGCGCGACATGACGACTACATGAGTTGCTCCGGCTTGGGCCATCATTTCCGCTTCCAGATAGCCGCCGTCCATTGTTTTGAGATCCGCAACGATGGGTGTTTCCGGAAAATTTCTGCGCAGTTCTCTCACACAATTCAGACCCTCTGCAAGGATCAAGGGGGTGCCTGCTTCCAACCAGTCAACTCCGGCTCTCATTGCCATCGCCGCCGTCTCCAAAGCCTCTTCAATGTTAGTCAGATCCAGCGAGATTTGTACAATCGGCTTCATGAAATTGGTTTCACTTTCTTTCACTGTTGAAATCGGTGGGCAGTAATTTGTTCACGCATCAGATGCGGCCCGATTGAGTGGAATTTCCGGACAGCTAAGCTCGACTTGAGAACCATCCTATCGGAAGAATTTCATAAATGCGAACGCTTGAAGCAACTCTGGTAAGAATTTCAAAAAGTGTACATAGGAATATTTCCTGGGAAAGTGCAGAGAGAGTCAGACTTCGTAAGCGTTAAAGTTTAACAGCTAACTGCGGGGGTGTGTGGATTTTGCTGGTTTTGAGGTAAATTCTGGTCGTTCGGCATCCGATTCGATTAAAGGCGTGTTATGTCACGCATGCGGGATGATTGAATGAATCTGGATGATTGTAGGACAGCCAGAAATGCCTTCTGAATTATTAGATGACTATCAGGTACAGGACCATTTGCACGAGCACCAATCGACATTTGGAGTTCGGGCGATTTTCATATTATTCATAGCTCTAGCGGGTGGAATTCTTTGTGCCCAGTGGGTGCGTGGCGCTCGAGTGGAAACCTATGTGGGTTCATTGCAGGCCCCTAAGACCATCATCACAGCGAATAACGACGCTATCATTCAGGAAATTTATGTCCAGGAAGGCCAAACGGTTTCCAGCGGAGAAACTATTTTGACGCTGTATGACAGAAACCTTGAGAAGAGCTGGAAGTCGAAACAGCAGGAACTGGTGATGCTGGAGTCTGAGCTGGAACAGTCGAAGGCGAAAAGCGAAGTCGAACTGGCTTTACGTAATAAAGAAATCGAGTCAGATGTCTTTAATGCGAAGTTGAAATCCTCTCAGTATCTCAAAGAAAAATATATTCATCAGATAACCAATCTGGCCTGGCAGGATTTCCTGCAAGATTACGATTCCATTTCGAGTAACGGGTCAAATGAGGATGTCTTTCGCTCACTGGTGTATGAAAGCCGGTTGCCTGATGAAAATAGAATCACAGCGATGCTGCGGCAGGAGTCTGCCCGGAATTCAGCTGAAGTTTTTGCGGCACGCGTCAAGCTTTGTGAAGATCAGATGGAAGAGTTGAAAGCAATTCAGCGGAAACTCCCAGCTCAAATTCGTGTTGCCATGGGAGTGGAAGTCATTAAAAACCGTCTGGATCGCGTAAAACAGGAATTGAAACAACTGGAATCACAGCGAGATGCTTTACAGCTGAAAGCCGGCAGATATGGAACTGTTGGAATCTTTGCCTGTGAAAAAGGGGATCCTGTTAAGAAAGGGACCCCGATTGTGGAACTCTTTGATAAAGAGCATCCCCACCTGGTCGTCGAAGTACCTTCCCGGAAAATCAGCCTGTTTGACGAGGGGAAAGAAGTCAAAATCATGTTTTCAGGTAATTTGAAAGGGAAAGGTACCATCCAGAGGATTTCAGAGCAGGCAATTCTACAGCCTGGTTCCACTGAAAGTATCATTCTGGTTTATGTTGCACCCGCCGGACCTCTCTGGCCCGAATTTCCAATGGGGACTACTGTCGATGTCATGTTAGAGAAATAACGCGGACATTGGCAAAAAACCGGTTCCGGCCTGCAGATTGAGTGAAACTCTAACTCTAGTCAGGCCCTGCTCTTCGGTCATTTATCGTTTTACTGGTCTATTTTCGACTTGAATTTACACCGTATAAGTTACAATATTTGTCAATTCTCGTGATTAATATCAGGAGTGATATTTTCACCAGAGACCTGAATCAGCTCTCTCACTCGCTTGAAAATCCTTGCCAGGAATCATCCAGAGAGAGTTCAGGGTTGTTCTTTAACAAATTGGGTCGCGCGGCTGCAGGAAGCTGGTTCGCCGAGTTTCATTCTCAAAACTTTTAGCGTGAGGAGAAGACCGTTGGGTATTTCAGCTACAATTCCTTTTTCGGCAGAAGAAGCAGACAGACTATCAGTCGATGCTATAGAGGAGATGAGGCTGCGCACCTGGGCAAGAAAGAACTACATTGAAGTATCGCAGCGCGACGATCTCTGGCACCCCGTCATTCTGGATGAGATGTTACGCATCGATCAGGAGTAATCCCAGTTGCTCGGGACTCCAGCCAAAAACTCATTCAAGGGAACAATTGCGTCTCCAACTCTGTCATATCTCATCCAGATAGACTTGGAGACGTTACAACTGTCAGTATCTTTTAAAACCTGACTTTAATACTCTGCCAAAATCGGCAGGATCTCTGTCTGACGTTCTCCTGCAGTCACATGCACCTGATGTTGTTCGTCAATGAATACATTGATTTCGCTGCGCACTCCAAACTCCGGGAGATAGATTCCCGGTTCAATTGAGAAACAGGTTTGTGGTAAAACCAGGCGCTCTTCATGAGTTTCCAGGTTATCCATATTGGCTCCGTTCCCATGTGTTTCCTGCCCGATGCTGTGACCGGTTCGATGCACAAAGTATTCACCGTAGCCGGCATCTTCAATCACCTCACGACACGCCTGATCCACTTCCCAGCCTTGCAGGGGGGCCTTTGATTGAAACGACTTTTCTATCAGCGAAATCCCCGCATCGCGTGCTGCTGCCACAATCTTGAAAACTTGCGTGTATTGTTCGGGGACTGTTTTGCCGGTAAATCCTACACGGGTCATATCACTGTAAACACCACGCGGGACATCCAGTTTAGCCCACAGATCGATCAGAACGAACTGTCCTTCTCTAATCAAGGTTTCCTTGCCGGTTCCGGTTTCATAATGCGGGTCTCCGCTATGTGCTTCGCGCGCGACGATGGGCGGGTGATATGTTGTTAATCCTGTCTCATGAAAATGCTGCATGATTACATCACATACTGCTTGCTCTTCTACACTCCCCTGCTCTCTAATTTTTGTTGCGATAAATTGCCAGGCAACTTCGAATGCTTTATCGGTATGGACCCCCGCCCGTTGATGCAACTCCCATTGTTCCTGATCCCAGACTGCTTCAAAAAGTTGTACCAGATCACCCGAGGGAACGACGGACTCAACTGATTCACCGACCAGTTCAACCGTACCTGCATCGACACGGGATATATACGGATTCGCATTCCGCGGAGAGTACTCCATTGCAACCCGTTTGGTCTCACGTAAGATTGTCTCGATGCCCGCTTCCAGCTCCTGCCATTTGAGGTAGATGATTTTCTTACCCGGTAAATGATCGAGGGTCTCTGATTCGATACGATGAACCAGTTTGACTGGCTCTCCGGATTTGGGAATAAAGTAGAAAAAGCGGCGTGACCCCATGGCTTCATTGGGGATATCAAGAATTCTACGGGCCAGAATATTGCTGCCTCGAAAATCGTACAACAGCCAGCCATCCAGAGAAAACTGTTCCAACGCTGCTTGTACCTTAGAAAGTTCGAACATGAATGCACTGCCTGCTGATTGAGGTTTTGATGAACGGATCATTAGAAAAGGTTGTTAATCAAAGCAATGTAAGACGTTACAAGTATTATTTCAAGATGGGAGATACGGGACATTCTTTATAATCAGTCGGACTTCCCGGAAAAACAGTTTGATTCGAGACGCTTTCTGTTGCCAATCGTAGTTGCGGTCAGGACAATATCGCCAGCAGACCAAAGTCTGTAAATTATTACCAATCTATAGAACCTGTCTTAAAACTGAGGAGAGAAGACAATTTCCACTGTATCGACTGAGCTTGCTTATCAGAAATGCATTTCACCTGCCTGTGAGGCGACTTATTCCCTGGACGAAGTATTAACCAGCTGTCCTAAATGTGGTGAATTGCTGGATGTGACTTATCACTGGGACCAGGTTCCAGTGCCTCAGTCGCTGCGCGAGTTCGAGAAGCGCTGGAGCAAGCGAAACAATCCCATCGATTTCAGTGGCGTCTGGAGATTCCGGGAACTACTGCCTTTCGCACAGGACGATCAGATTATTACGATCGGCGAAGGTCAAACCATGCTGAAGGCATCGGCTTCAGTCGCACGGTACGCGGGACTGAATGAAGACAGCTTATATCTGCAGTACGAAGGTCTGAATCCCTCAGGCAGCTTCAAAGATAACGGGATGACTGCCGCTTCTACACACGCTGTTATGGTAGGAGCAAAGGTTGCCGCATGTGCTTCGACAGGTAATACCAGTGCTTCACTGGCGATCTATTCCAGCGTCGCTCAGAAATTCAAAGTCGTCGTATTCGTCGGCAGTGGTAAAATTGCATTTGGAAAATTATCGCAGGCACTCGACTTCGGTGCTAAGACAGTTCAGATTCAGGGAGACTTTGATGACGCGCTGGCCCGGGTGCGTGAAGTTTGTACTCAGGAAGGGATTTACCTCTGTAACAGCGTGAATCCATTTCGACTGGAAGGCCAGAAGTCGATTATGTTTCGTGTACTCGAAAGTCTGAACTGGGAAGTACCAGACTGGATCGTAGTACCGGGCGGAAATCTTGGTAACTCAAGTGCCTTCGGTAAAGCATTTATGGAACTGAAACAGCTGGGGTTAATCGATCGCATTCCCCGGCTGGCGATCATCAATGCTCAGGGAGCCAACACCCTTTATCAACTGTATGAACAACACGGCCTGCGCTGGAATGGTGGTAATTATGAACGCGATCAATCAACAGATTATTTCACACAAATGGATAAAGAAAATCGCCGTGCCTCAACATTAGCCAGTGCGATTGAAATTAACCGGCCAGTGAATTTCTCCAAAGCTTTACGCGCCCTGGATATCTGTGATGGAGTTGTTCGTGAAGTGGATGATCAGCAGATTCTGGATGCGAAAGCGCAGGTGGGGGCAGGTGGATTGGGATGTGAACCGGCAAGTGCCGCCAGCGTCGCCGGAGCAAAACTGCTGAAAAGCGAAGGATTGATTGCTGCCAGTGATCGCGTCGTCTGTATTTTAACAGGACATCAGCTGAAAGATCCAAATGCTACTGTCGCCTATCATTCAGCAACCGATGAACATATGGATGAAAAACTGTCGAGTCATGGGGTGAATACAGCTCCTTTTTCCAACGGACCTATTGTCGTTGAGAATGATTTAGATAAAATAATAGAAGTCATTCGATCGTTTTGAACAGATTCTTTCTTCTGGCACAGCGGACTGTGTTTCAGGTTAAGATGTATATATTAATTTGTAACTCCACTACCAGTGGAAATGAGTTTAAGGGGCACGGAATGAGTTCACCCTTTGAGGAACTGGAATATATTGCTGATTTTCTTCCAGAGGAGGGAGAATCTGTGATTGTTTCGCGCAATCATGGCGAATTGATCTGCGAGAATTTTCAAAAAGAGCGTCCTCTTGATGAAATGGCGAGTCCCGAATTTTATGGTCATCTCGTCCATGCAAATGAGCGCCTGAATGCGTTGGTTGCCCGCCCTGTCTGGCTCTCCATTCTCGCCTGGTTCTGGATCTGTGTTGTGATCCATGAGGCATTTAATCTTGGCTGGGGTGGCTGGTATATTGATCTGGGGCTGGGTCTGGTGGCAATGGCTGCCAGCTATGCTGCCATTCGGTTACGCCAGGATCGCTATTTTAAAAATGAAGTTCGACCGACTCTGAATCGGCAGATGTATGGCAGCAATCTAAGCAAGTACGCATTGGTGGGAGTCATCAGACAACGACCTGAGTTACGAACACTGCTGGATACACTCTCACGTTCGCTGCATTAAATCGACTGGCTGGCACCATTCATGTGTGGTGTTCCACCCGTCCATTCACATAAATGTCTGAATCCAATTGCTGGATCTGATAATCTTGCAGGTTATGTAATTCGGGAATCATTTCCAGCCCTTTACCTGCGATGGGTGTTACTGCTTCTGCTCCGCCAATAATCTTCGGTGCGATGAATACATGCACTTCATCAATGAGCCTTTGATCAAAGCAGGAGCCCAGCAAACTGCCTCCTCCTTCCACCAGAATATTTGTCATATCCCTTCGAGCCAGTTCCTGCATGCAGAGTCGCAGGTTGGGTTGACTCTCATTTTCACTGGTGCAGTTGGAAAACTGCAAAACTTCCACTCCTGCCTGTTCGAGTTGGAGAATCTTTTTTTGAGAAGCGGAAGGATGTGCTACCACAATTACAGGCGCCTCAGCGACGGTCTGAACCAGTTGGGATTGAACTGAAAGCCGCGCCTGTGAATCAATAACAATACGGGCAGGTATTCTTTTTCCGGGCGGGCGCGCCGTCAGCAGCGGATCATCAGCTGTTGCGGTTCTTTGACCGACCATAATTGCATCCATGCGGCCTCGCAATTCATGTACCCGTTCCCTTGAACGCGGATTCGAGATCCACTGCGAATGGCCAGTCCGCGTGGCAATTTTCCCATCCAGTGTCATGGCCCACTTGGCGTGGATCCAGGGCAAACCCTGTGTCACTCGTTTTACGAATGGGCGGACCAGAGCCTGCGCTTCAGATTCAAGCAGACCAACTTCGACTTCGATTCCAGCCTGTTTCAGTTCTTCAATGCCACCACCGTCAACGTGAGGGGCGGGATCACGCATTGCAATTACAACTTTCTTGATTCCGGCCCGGATCAGTGCTTGAGAACAGGGGCCGGTTTTACCCTGATGACAACAGGGTTCAAGCGTGACATAAATGGTTTTACCCTGAGACTGCTCACCAGCCATATTCAGCGCATGGATTTCTGCATGGGGGCCTCCACATTGCTGATGGTAACCTTCACCAATGAGCTTGAGACTGTGATCGACAATAATCGATCCGACTGCAGGATTTGGCTCGACAGAACCTGTGCCACGTCGAGCCAACTCCAGGGCGCGATGCATGACTTCTTCTGGACTGGAAAACACTCTGATAGGATCCACAGTCTGACACACTTTCCTGCAGGGGGCCGATTCGATTGTTAAAGTATTCGAATTGATCAACTCATATCGGATTTGGTTCGATACTGTTCAGGATTGTCCGGGAATCCAGAGTTTCTGTCCAGCATCAGAGTCAGGAGCGGCATCACCGGGTGACCAGATCCCTTCGCCCGAAGCATTTCCACCGAAATCACCTGCATCCAGAAGCGAAGCGCCCGACATCCAGGGAAGATCCAGCTCAAACGCTTGAGCAAAGGCCATGAGGTACTCTTTAATCTGAGGTGTCTTTTTGCCATATTTATCCCAGATTTCTTTCATGAAATCAGAAAGCTCGGGATCAGAAGTGTCTTCCAGACGAAAGGAAAGTTCGCGCATTTTCCACTGCATCTCATTTTCAAATGCTTTATTGGGTTGTGACTGCGAATGCTCCTGTCCTTTTTTGATCCAGGTCAGCATTTCCTCTCGTTGATTTTTTTTATGACAGATCTCTGTCAGTGTTGTGTAGACTCGATCCAGATCCACTTCTTTTTTACATTCGTCACGATTGAGTACTTCGATCAAAACATCATACAGAAATCGGGGATGTCGAATGAGCAGGGCACGATTGAAAATATACATCAGCTGCGAATTGCTGAGCGATTTCACCGGAATCCGGTTTTGTGTCATTGAGGAACAGGTGTTAAAATGAGACGACTCATTTACTTCAAGATGAGGAAGCTCAGACAGGCCCAGTTCTGGATCGAGTTCTGAGAAGTCCAGGAAATGACCCAGCGACAGGGTTTGCGCATCAAGAACATAAGCAGCGGCTGTCAAAGCAATGTTTAAATTTTCATCGGATGCAGCTTCTTTGGGAGTTTTCCCGTTCAGACCAGCCAGTTTTGTATTTGGCCAGGTTTCCGAGAGGAGTATTTTCCACTGCAGTGCTTCCAGTTCCCGCCGTTTGAGAATCGGCATTTTTTGAGGAAAGCTCCAGCGGAAAAAGAGGGGCCATTGTTCTGTGGGGATGGGAGAAAGCGGGTTCCCGGTTTCTTCGCTGTCGCGTTCTACCACTTTTAAACCACAGTCCGTTTTGCCTTGATCACCCAATGCTTCGTCAAAAATATTCTCTGCGAGGGTTCGTTGATCGCCTTCATACGCATAAAGATGAATCAGCGCGGGCTGCCCGATTTGTCGATCAGCATCGAAGACATCAATATCGCCAATGACGGTTGGGACATTTTCGAGCGTAATATTTTCCCCCTTCGATTCGGCATCGACGGGAATATTGGTGATCTGGAAGTAGGCAATCGGGCTGTTTTCGTCCGGATTCTGTTCCTGCGGAGGAGGTACGTTCCCGCGTAATATCTGAGGATGCTGCTCCAGCAGAGTCAGAAAGCGGGAAATAGATTCCACTTCAAATATTTTTTCAATGGAATTGACCACATCCGCTGTGTTGTTGAGGTCGAGTAATTGCGCCAGCGTTTCCAGTTCAACGGCTTCGGCAAAATCTGTTTCAAGACTGCCTGCCTGATGAAACAATTCAGCGGCTTTGACTTCATCTGTTGCCCAGGCATAGCAGAAGGCTGCATTTTTCCAGAGCGTGACCTCTCCAGTAGCTTCCGCCAGTTGTTTAAAAAGTCCGGCTGCAGAGCGATAGCAGCCAAGATTTGCCAGACGTTGGGCTTTTTCAAATGTGGCTTTTTGCTCTGAATCTTCAAGACCACATCGCTCCAGAATATGAACGCCCCGGAACTGGTAGGGAATTTGATCATCGCCATCAAATTCCAGAAGATTCATGAACAGGTTCTGCTGGTATTCCTGCGAGGCAACCCGCATTGCCAGGGCAAAATGCTCGCGTGCTGCCAGATAGTATCCGCGCATTTGCAGTGCGATGGCAATACTGATAGCCAGTGGAGTTGCGAGGCTGACATCTACGGCTGCACATTTCTGAAACGCCGTGTAAATTGTTTTTTGGGAATGCTTATAGCCGTAAGCCAGGAAGGAAGATGTTGCCAGTAGAGAATGGGCGGCTGGATGATTCGGGTCGTGTTCAAGGCATTGAATTAAAGGGGCAATTGCGTCTTCAAACCGTCGTTCTGCCATCAGAATCTGGGCTTCAGTGATGAAGCTTAAAGGCTGATCTGGATGATTTTTTTTGAGTCGATCCAGCAGTTGCAATGCCGTTGCTGTCTGGTGAGTTTCATGCAGATGTGAAATCTTACTGATTTCATCACCTACGGAATGACAACAGAATTTATATTTTTTGCCACTGTTACACGGACAGGGGTCGTAGGAATCTATACTCATAACCTCGGCCTTCTTGGTTACCTGAAGGTTGAACTGTGGAAAAAATATCTTGATCGGAAAACTGTCTGATCATACAGGATCGAAGTAGAGTTCATTGGAATCAAATTTTTTAATCCAATAGAACATCATATCACAATGGAAACGCATATTGCACGCGCTCAGTGCTGACTTCTATGAGAATTCACTGACTCCCTGCAACAGCGGGACGAATTCTGAGATCATACCACTGGTTTTCTGCAGTCAGGAAGTAACAAATGACTCTCAGATCAACTGTCTAAAGCCTGCTTCAGATCTGCGACGAGATCTTCAGGGCTTTCTATCCCGACAGAAACCCGTACTGTTTTTTCTGTGATGCCGGCAGCACGACGTGCTTCCAGCGTCATCGAAGCATGACTCATGCTTTCGGGGTATTCAATTAATGATTCCACACCACCCAGTGATTCTGCCAGCAGAAACAACTTGGAATTGAGCATGACTTTTTCAGCAACGGGACGGCCATCCCGTACGTCGAAACTCAGCATTCCACCGAACCCATCCTGTTGTCGTTTTGCCAGTTCATGATGCGGATGAGATTCCAGTCCCGGATAATAAACACGCTCTACTTTCGGATGAGACTCCAGCATCCGTGCTAACGCCATTGCACCACGCTGATGTGCTTCCATGCGTGGTGCCAGGGTTTTAATTCCCCGCAGTACCAGCCAGGCATCAAAGGGAGCACAACCCAGACCCAGGGCATTGGAAACATAAGCAACGCGTTCTGCCAGGTCCTCAGTGCTGGAAACTACACAGCCTCCAACAACATCGGAATGCCCGTTTAAATATTTGGTTGTCGAATGCAAAACGAGATCGACACCGAATTCGATGGGGCGCTGCAGATAAGGAGAACAGAAAGTGTTGTCAGCGATAGTCAGAATATCTGGTTCTGAATTGGCAGCAACCTGAGTGACAGCTTTGATATCAACCAGGTTTAATAGAGGGTTACTGGGGGTCTCAATCCAGATGGCTTTGGTTTCAGGTGTGATGGCTGCCCGAACATTTTCCGCGTCACTCATTTTTACAAACGAAAATGTGATACCCCATTTCGTGAAGACATCCGCAAACAATCGATAGGTGCCGCCATAAATATCATCGCCGGCAATAATATGGTCTCCGGGCTTAAACAGATGCATCACCAGGGTAATAGCAGCCATCCCGGTCGCTGTGGCACGGCAGGAGACCCCCCCTTCCAAAGCAGCAATATTTTCTTCCATGGCACTGCGGGTCGGATTGCCACTACGGGTGTAATCAAACCCCTTGTGACTTTCCAGGCTGTCCCAGTAGAAGGTCGATGAGGTGTAAATGGGCGTAGTACAGCTGTTAAATGTGCTGTCCTTATCGACTCCGGTATGTACGCACTTGGTTTCAAAACGCATAGTTAACTATCCAAATCTGTGTGAATATCTGAAAGGATCCCGTTACAATTGCCGACTGACGTATTGTCCCGAAGGACACTGATCCCGACTGTGGGTTCCATGTAATTTCTGTTTTAAAGAAGGATACAGCCGCTGACCGCTGGTGGCTACCGTTCCGGCAGCAGAACTGGATGTAATGATCTTTGTACAGCATGTCTGTACTGACATCCTGCCCGGAAGGGGTTCCCATTTAATGATTTGCAGCAGCAAAAATGTTCAGCGTGCATCATCAAACAGTGATGTGGACAGATAGCGTTCACCAGAGTCTGGTAAAATGACAACAATAGTTTTACCTTCCGCTTCCGGACGCCTGGCGATCTCAAGAGCTGCGTGCATTGCGGCACCACAACTGATACCACATGTGATTCCTTCACGTCGGGCAATTTTACTCGCCATTTCGAACGCTTCGTCATCTGTGACCTGAATGACTTCATCAATCAGTGATGTATCACAGTTACCGGGAATAAAACCAGCTCCGATACCCTGGATTTTGTGTTTTCCCGGCTCACCACCTGAGAGGACAGGGCTGCTGGTAGGTTCCACAGCTACAGATGTCACTTTCAACCCCTGGTCCTGCTTTAGAAAGCGGGAGACGCCTGTAATCGTTCCTCCAGTGCCAACTCCTGCAACGAAGTAATCAATCTTACCTTCGGTATCTGTCAGAATTTCGGGACCGGTTGTCTTGAAGTGAATTGCCGGATTGGCTGGATTTTCAAATTGCTGAGGCATAAAAAACTCAGGGCTCGCTGCCAGTTCTTCTGCTTTCTGAATGGCTCCTTTCATTCCATCTGCTCCAGGAGTGAGGACCAGATTCGCACCAAAGCCTTTCAGCATCAGACGACGCTCCACAGACATGGAGTCTGGCATGGTGAGCGTTAACTGATATCCTCTTGCTGCACAAACAAAGGCAAGTGCAATTCCTGTGTTGCCACTGGTTGGCTCAACGACCTGCATACCTGGTTTCAACTGTCCACTTTTTTCCGCCTCCCAGATCATGTTGGCGCCAATGCGGCATTTCACACTGTAGGCCGGATTTCGTCCTTCAACCTTTGCCAGTACCGTCGCCTTAAGTCCCTCAGTCAGGTGATTGATTTTAACCAGCGGGGTGCGGCCGATTGTTTCTGAATTATCATTGAATATGGACATGTCTATTTCTTTCGATCAGAGGAACTTGCAGACGACTTACAAAAACGGATCTGGGTCCGTTGCAGATTTTTTTCGCGTAAACAGTGACGGGACTGGTAGTTGACAGTCCTCGCCAGACCGCCTGTATTATGTAAAATCACCGAAATTGAGGCAATCCCTTTTCGATAGGATCAGTATTGTAAGCTCAACTCATTACAAAATAGCAGATGCCGGCTCATTTTGGCGAAGTTAAGTACTGGCGCAGCAGAATGTTCGAAATGATCAGCTTCTGGAAAGGACTCAAAACAAAAATGGAGAGTGAAGCTTTTTATGGATTGACGACTGTAAAAGTCGATGTGATGGGATCCGATGGACCGACTTTCAGTTTCGCTTTCGTGCCTTCGGAACCTGGTGGCAACTCAACGATACCATCTGGCCTCACTTTCAAAGGCCCCGTGTGAGAATTCGAATCATCCTTTGAAGCCGTTACGTAATCTGCAAACTGTCCGGTATGAAAGAGAGTGTTCTGCCAGTTGATCTGACCTGGTGTATAATAATTGAAATCAAAAAAGGAGTTCGGCGAGTTCGACTTCAGGATTGTATCGCAGTCAATAATTGCCGTCTGCGACATGTGACAGAAGCTGTTACTATCAACCATCAAGCCAGTCTGCGAGTCGGAAATGACCGAACGTTCTATGATAGCGGTTGCGCCGTTACGAATACTCAGCCCGGTCTGATTTCCATAGCCAAAGAGAGATACATTTTGAGCAAACAGGATTGTCTTACAAAGCGGATTATATTCCGCACCAATTAAGTGTCCCGGGTTTGCTCCGGCGATATCAACTTCTTTCTGGATGCTGTCTTTGATCTGACAATCAACCAGCGAATGATAGCCTCCCACCAGACTGACTCCAATCTGATTTCGCTCTGCTAAAACACCGTTATATACCGATCGGGAAGCATTCACATCCTGAATGCCGAAAAAATTATCATGGACGTGTGCATTTTGAACGATCAATCCCCCAGACTCGTGAATCGAAATACCGTCATCGCCGTTATGCCGGGCGATAACGTTTTCAAGACGAACACCGCGGCAATCACCGTGGATATTGAATCCATCATTGGAGAAAAATTCAGCTGACAGATTGCGACAAACAATATAACTGGAACTGGTAAGTGTGAGGCCGCTGATGCGTAAGGTCGCTTCCAGTTGGTATTCAGCGGGTCTCTTTCCGATATCACAGAGAAAATAGATTTTATTTCCACTGCGGTCCCAGTAGTGCTCACCCGTCTGAAGCAGATCCAGACTTTTCGCTTGGGGAATACGTTTACCACGAGAAACCAGAAATGGATTTCCATAGGGGGTTTTATCAAGCGGGAACACAAACAGACCCTCTTTAACTGTTTCCCATTTGGAAACATCAATGGTTTTCAAACCTGATAAAACGGCTCCATTTCCTTCGACTACAAAAGGGCGATCAGGACTTCCTCCCAGATTACGAAACAGCATGGTTTCCCGGTAGGGGATTCCTGTGTTTGCGAGTTCGAGGGTATCACTTCTCCCTGCTAATGTGATTGCTCTGGAAATTGTAGCAACCGCGGTATTTTCTGAAATCCCATTATTTTTGTCGCTGCCCGTCTTGTTGTTTACGTACCAGGTTGCAGCATCGGTTGACGAAATTATCTGTGGATTGATTAAAAGCCAGATAAGTAACAGACAGCAATAAATAAGTCGTGAAGCTGTCTGCTGTTTACAATAATAAAGCAGAGAAAATGGTTGCATGCGATGAGCCTGGAGCAAATTTAATAAGAAAAGAGTAGTTTAAAGTACGGTGAAATGTAGGGGATAATCTGCATTCGAAATGCCTGCAGACTGAAGTATCCAAAAAATGCTGCAGCCCATACCATCGCAACAAATCGAAGTGGACTGGTACTGATGCTGCGACTGAGAATCTTCGAATTCATATAGAGCAGAATCATTGAATATAAAAACATCACGCCTCCGTTCATGGCGGCTGAAGTTTCTATCAGAAACAGAGGCTGTTTGAAATGTGGATTGACAGAACCGTAAAGCAGGATTGCAGAACCCAACAGAATCTCACCCCAGAGAAAGCAATAATACAACTTACTCAGTGACCAGCGTGCATTGTCTCTGAGATAATTGACTTTCAGGATATCAGCCGAAATACGGGCAGTCGCATCAAGTACACCCAGTTCGGTTGTCAGCAGAATGGCCGCTCCCATCAGCAGGAACATCAGCTTGAAGGTACCCCCGAGACGGCCTTCCAGCAAAATGGCCTGACCCCAGATGAAATTGAGACCAGTACCAAACTGCGATACGCCTTCTTTTAATTGTCCATCGGCTTGATAGAACAAAGAATAGGAGATCAAAGACAGTAAAACCAGGCATGCCAGACAGGTCAGAAAGAAACTGAAAAAGTGCTCAATATTAGCAGCGCGCCACCACTGTTGCCAGCGTTTCTGATTTTCAGCAGTATGCTTGAAATGATAGCCAACCTCACTGACTGCTTCTTCCTGGCCTGTTATTGGACTGGTAATGCGCCCGATATACTTGCCCATTCCATAGCCTTTGTCTTTGATGAAATTACTCTGTCCAAGATTCATCGTGCCGCCGGCTCCTGCAAAGGCCAGCGCACCAAGCAAGGCCATCGTTTTCAGACCGCTCGATTCATCGGGCATCTGACCGAAATTGACAGCACCTTTCATCATGGAAGAGATGGCATAGGGTTCGATCAGATATATCCCCAGTACCACAGCAATCACAAAGATCATGCCTACCAGGAAGATTTGAATTTTTTCTACGGTGTTGTAAACAACAGGTCCAGTGGTTAAGACAATGCCAACCAGTAACAGGCCTGCAATTCCGAGGAAGGTGCTGTATTTTGCTTCGTACTGCAAATCTTGCCTCTGATTGATCTTTTCAAATAAAACGGGTGCGTGGTTTTGAATCTGATTTTGAACAAAGACATTACTGAGTATATCGCGTTCTTCCATACTCATATCGCCGCGCCATTTAAGCAATCCCGTTTCCGTTGAGTACTCAATCTTTTCAGATGGTAGATTGTCTAGAGAGAGCGGAGAAGGAACTGGATCGATTTGAGCAGTGGCAATCGTCTCAGGTCCGAAAAAAGTCCAGCTGAGCATCGTACCTGCACCGGTGGCCCACCCCGGCCACGCCCAGGGAATGATATTTAAGAACAACATGATCCAGGCCCAGTGCTTATTCAGCCGACAGAAACCGGTGATGGCGCTTTCGCCTGTTGCCAGGGTCCAACGCTCAATTTCCATATTCATAAAAAACTGCGTGAGCACACCCAGCAGGCAGGCCCAGAAGAAGATGAAACCAGTTTTGTACGTGATATAAGGCCAGAGTACGAATTCGCCCGAACCCAGTGAGAGCCCTGCCAACATGATGCTGGGGCCAATCATTTTTCTCCAGGAAATAGCCGGGGGGAGGTCCCGATATTTCAGAGGTGGTAGTTTCTGATGTGGTATGACCTCATCGGGTACCAGTTCTTCATCGGGATCAGGTTGGATTTGGTCAGACATGAGGCGACTTTCTTGAATGGCGAGCAGACTTCAAAAGGGTTTTCATTCTAAGCAGATTGGAACAGGTTCGCCACTCAACTTCTATATCACTACAGAAATGAAGAGAAACGTTCAAAGGCGGAATCTGGTTGGAAATTCCATCTGGCCAGCCAATTTTGAAGAGGGAGATCAAGACTGTTTTCGAGGCATGCGTTTTGCGATGTCACCTAAACCAACCAGTTCAGCCCGGCCTCCTGACTGATTGACCAGTTTGCATATTAATTTGATTGTTTCGAATTGAGGATCTTCGATATACATGATGGAAGGATGGCATAAGAAATCGAAAACGCCTCCCTGCTCGATCGCCTGTTGAATACAGAGTTCGACGGACTTCAGAAAATATTTCAACTTCCATTGACTCGTGCGAAATGCTCCAACGTCGCTGATAGGGCTCATGGGAATTTCAACCAGACCAGAAGGATAGATATAAGGTTGAGCTTCTTTCTGTGCAGAGAGGATTGACTGATAGATTTCGGTGTCCGGTTCTGATTTGGGAAGGCTGTATTTATGACTGGGATATTTGGAACTGACCCAGGAGAAGCCTTCTGCCAATAGCATTTTTTGTAAGTCTTCGCGGTCATTCAGTGCTGTACTGGATCCCCCCGGGGTTCGGAATCCATCAGGCGAAATATTCAGACGCTGTTTCATTGCATCTGTTGTCAGGCGAATATTTTGACGAATAACCTGATCAGCTGACTTCCCTCCCAATAGCCAGGGAGAACGCTGGAAGCGAAATTGAGTTTTCTCAGGCGCGGTTGCCCAGATATTGACATGATCATAAGTATGATTGCCAATCGGGTGCCCCAGCCTGGAAATAGTTTTCAACCATTGGACATTTTCCTGTTCCAGAACTCGTCCCACACAAAAGTAATGAATAGTACCATTTAACCCGGATGCTATTTCAGCCGCCTTCAAAGAATAAGTTTTCGTTTCCGGGTTCAGATTGCCTTTTTGAAAGTCCCATTCCATCATTTCGCGTTTCGGATACTGGCGACTCATTTCCAGGTCGAAAGTAATTGCGATTTGTGCTTTCGGGATATGCTGGGATTCCGAGGCCGTTAAGTGAAATGTGGGAATTCCAAGAGTCGCGGCAATCGTTGAACTCAAGAAAGAGCGGCGTGAATGTGAGAAATTAGAATACGTTTTAAAACGATTTTGTGAGTCCATGGCGTGTCCTGGGCCGTTCAGAAATTTCGTGGTTGTCAGTATTACTTGCCGATTATATAAGAGGACTTCAATGTTTCATCCGGATTTTACAGGACGGATAGAATTGTAATTCCGAAAAGCAGGATAGAGCTATAAAACAAGCGTATTTTGATCAGAATTCATTTCTGTGGACTCAAGAAAAAAACAAGATGTATATTGCTTTGTTCAGGGGGCTCTGGTACAATCCTATTCGTTGTCTGGGAGTGGTTTAATCCACATTTCCATTTCTGCCTGGGGGCAGCCGCGGAGTGACCGCTGTAGGTGTCACTAAATATTTATCGCGTCATTCTTCCCAATCCAAGCGTCATTCCGGACTTGCCGGAAACCCTCTTTTACTCTTCTGAAATCGATCATTTACGTAAGAGGTACGCGCTGCTGAAGCTGGGAGAAGTCGAGATAAATCACTGGTAGGTTTTGATCTCATGATGGAATCAAGCACATACATTGAGTCTGATAGATTTGCATTCGAATTAGTTGCTAACCTTGCCAAGTCTCCAGGAGCATTTCCTCAAACAGGAAAATACAGTAGTAAAGTCTGGGCTCAACTTTTTGGAATGACAGAGAAGAACTTCAAGGAACTCTTAAAGGAAACTCGAATCCCCTACTTTAAATTTGGAAGCAACATCATTGTAGATGCACAAGACTTCTGGGCGGGCCAATCGCAGCGCGAAGTTTAAATCGAATTTGTTCACCGCAGGACCAATCTGTAGTTCTACATTGAGTCTGGACGCACTGGTCTTTCAGAGACTTCAAATTGTGCTGGAACAGTTCGTCAAAGAATTGTTTTGGTACATACGTGCATTGGCACTTGAGTATATTTCTGATTTATAAACAATCTGATTCAAAAAAAGTTTGAAAGACCGGACTTAATTGTCTGCTATTTTTCAGACACATTTGTGCGATTTAGTATCAATATAACGTTAATGAAGTTAGCGCTTTTCACTGATTACAGTGAGTGCAAAACGCAAATTGATAAACCCGGAAAAAGCAAAAATGAATAGCGACCAGTTTTATATTGAGGGATAAATCCTTAAATCGCATGCAGTTAAAAACCTTACAGTGCCGAACTTAAATACTGTTTATGTTTAAATAGAAATAAACAGAAGATGTTGAAAGCAGAATCTTGAGCAATACGCGAGCGCTATTGAGAGATGAAAGTGTACAGAGTTTTTCAGATCCATGGGTTTGTCTATGAAAGTATTAATCGTAGACGATATTGGATATTCATGTCATTATTATGCGCGACTCGTCGAAAAAATAGGCTTCATTGCAATTACAGCTTCTTCTGGATATGAAGCGATCAAGTTACTGCGTACCGATAATGAAATTAGTGTCGTACTGACCGACCTGATCATGAGTGGCATGGATGGTGTCGATTTATATCAACAGGCCCAACAGGTGGAACGATACTCGGACAGCGGTGCGGTTGCGGCACCCAAATTCATTTTGATGACAGCTGTCAGGCCCGACAAAAACCCCGAGGACAAAAATTTTCAAAGAATCAAACTGGCGAAAGAGTTGGGTTTTTCAAAAATCATGTTTAAGCCACTCGACCAGAGTGAATTAAAGCAGGAATTGAATGACATGTCCTTAAATGTGTTTCGCTCTACTCAGCGTGAAACACCTCTTGATCTCTATTCACCCACTCAAAAAGTCAGACAGTCAGTCAGAGAAATTGTCGAGGCTGATAACAAAGAGGCAGCTTCTGAATTTCTAAAAATCCTGCTGGAAGAAATTGCCAACTTGAAGAAATACCTGAAAACTTCCTGATCACACCTCACTAGTTCATTGCTCCCAGTTTAAAATAAACTGGTTGATAGACCGTTTCCATCAATGACAGATTAAAGATCTATATCCGGTAAATTGCTACCAGGGATTATTATGGCTAAATGTGATCAGGGCTATCTCTGTGTGATATGTGGTGAAGAAGTAGAACACATCGAAAACAGTGGACTGTATCTACGCTACATCATAGGTGAAGTCCATGCAGAGGAATTGCAGGGCCAGCCTGAGCACCATATTCGCTGCAATCCCGTTCTGGCTCAGTTCATTATCGACAATGAGTTCGAAGCAATTATTGTAGAAGGTCCTTTTGATAAACGGGAACTTGATCCCGAAGAAGTCAAAATAAGAGAATCTCTGGTCACCAGGGGCTGGAGAAGATTACAGGAAGTCAAAGAGAAACAACTTTCCATCAGTGAATTCCCACTGGCCCGATCAAATTAATTAACACCTGAGTATTAATTGAATTCGAATTGAGTTTCGGTGCATATTAAACACCTGCCGTTCTGAGCAACGGCAGGTGTTTTTTTTATGTTGATCCTGCTTGTGTCGCTCGCGCCCTTCAAGAGAATCATTCGTTCTGACAACAGTAACGGTATGTTTTCAAAGGATCATGATGACAGAGTCAAGACGAAAAGGAATTTTTATTCCCGCTTGGGTAATTGCTTGCATCTTTTCACCGATTGTCGCTGGTGGAGTAGGTTCGATCACCTGGACTGCAAAAACTTTGATCGAACACAGTCATCAACTTATTGAAATTGATGAAAAACTGGATGCGAATAAAGAACTGTTGATCGAAATGGTGAATTCACATGAGAGGCGGATCAGTCGCATCGAGGACCGCGTATTTGGAGAAAGGCCATGATCGAAATCAAAACAGCTGATCTGCCAGAAGCGCTTGTACTGCTGATGGAAGGTCCAGAGCCGCCTGATTACTTCATCTCCAACGGTTGCAGCTACTCACCAGACCAGTGGGGAGGCGTTGACATCCGGCCTGCCTGCCACTGGCACGATTATGCATACCAGCGGGGTGGATGTAAGAAGGACAGGGAACTGGCAGACGGGCAACTGTATCGGAATCTGAGACGCTGTGATCTGGGGAAGTTCATGGCAAACGTTTACTACCGTCGTGTGCGGTTATTTGGGGTGGCGGCTTTCAATTGGGCTGAGGGGAAGATTCCAACAAACCCCTGGCATTATTGGCTTTTGTTCTGGGATCGGTATATCAAGCTATGAAAGAGGACGATTCAGAGTTAAGCGAAAAAGAGAAGTACGCAGTCTATCTGGATGCTCACAGGAAAGCTCTTGAGTGTGAATACTCTGAGGCGGATAAAAGCGACCGGTACCAGTTTATTCTTTGTGTTTTCGCTATTAGTGTTTCGATAATCATTCTGTTTTGTGCTGGAGATAAAAGCGGATTTTGTAGCGGTTCGATCATCGCAGGCGCTCTATCACTAATGGTGAGTCAGTGGTCTTATAGCCTGTCTCAGCGAGGGCTTGAATTCTACCGGGACGACTTATTGCAAGTGGATTTAACTGTGGATCAGGATAAGCAGGTCAAGTACAGGAAGATGGCTGCACAAGTTGAATTGGCTAACACAGCTTCATTCGGATTATGTTCAGGTGCTTTATTTGGGCTTGTGATTCGCTGTCTGATTGAAGGGAATACTAATGCGAGCAATAACAATTCTATTTGTGCTGATGATAACTTCCGTTGTGCAGGCCGATGTCATGGCGGTGCTGACGAAAGAAAAGTCGTGCAACCAAAACAGTTGCACCCTGATCGATGGGCGGGCAACCTGCGTTTATGTCGGGACCCGTGAAGGGCGAGCCATCTACCTGACCGCGGCGCATGTGACCAGGAACACGTTATCGGTGTCAATCGCCTTCAATGGTAAATGGAACCGGGCCAGAGTGGTGTTGGAACACATCCCAGCGGGCAGCATGGAAGACGTTTCGGTGCTTGAGACCTCAGTGATTCCCAGCAGTAAACCATCGTGTATCGCAGAGTCTGTACCCAAAGTGGGAGAGCGGGCACGGGCCGTTGGTTATCCCCGCGGTTCAAGCCGGGCAGTTGTGCGAGACGGCAATATTATTGAGGTTGGTGGTGTTCGGCGTTTTAGCGCGACATCCATCGTAGGCGATTCAGGGGGGCCGGTATTTAACTCAGAAGGGCAACTGATCGGGATCGTCAAAGGCAACGACATGACACCCGGTATCGGTCAACCCAGCGTTTACACAGGTCTGCCAGTGATCGAAACATGCTTCAGGCGAGCTTACGGGTTCGTTCCTCGCTGTAGTATGCCTCGCAAGGTGGTTGTTAATCCGGTTCAGACGGAAACGGTTGTCGTTGAAAACAACACCGACCTGACAGCCTTGCAGGGGGAAGTATCCAAACTCAGGGCCGAGATAGACAAACTGAATAAGACACAGATTCCTGTCTGGATTGTAGGTTCAGACGGGGAACCAGTCGCAAAGCAAACGTACCCGCTTGGTGATCCTATCAAGCTTCGTTTTAAGGCCGTTAAACAAAGTGAGGCTGAGTAATGCCGGACGGCGATGATGTTTTAGATGTTGAAATTCCCATTGAGGGAGAAAGTGAGAAGGAGATGGCTGTGGATTTATCCGACAATGTTGCCAATCACATGCTGACGCAACTGATGCAGACCGGGACAGTCGCGCAAAACAACTTCGTGACCGTTCAGAAGGTGGTTGATTATGACTACCTGGAAAACAAACGCATGGTGACCCTGGACGAAGCCGTTGGTATTCGTGAAGTCGCTGCAAAAACTACTCCCGGTGGACCCGCTCAGGCAACCTAATGACTGACCCACTGGAAGAACTGATCAGGCAGAGTGTTGAATTCCACAATAAGCTGATCGAAGAAAACAACGAGCTTGACCGGGCGTTCCAATCTGGGACGTTCGGCGAGCTTGTTCAATCATGGAGCAAAGACGATGGCGGAGGATCTGAACTGGAAGGAGAAAATAGCCCAGACAGTCTGGAAGATCAAAACGGGGGAGAGGGCGGAGAACTTGAGACAGGCGGCAACGAGGTTCAATAACGTGAATTCCCTGACGATGGCAACCCGTGAAAAACTGATGGGTAAAGAGGTTACAGACAACAATCGTCCAGAGGGCGAAGACATGCACATTGGGGACGATAACAGTCAGATTCACCAGTATTTACCGGCACCGCAACAATCGAGCGGCGTGATCGGTTCACTGGCGAAACTGGCATTGGGAGCGGGATTGATCACAACAGGAATCGGAGTACCGGCGGGCGGTTATCTGATCTGGGATGCGTTGAAGAACCAGCCGGCACCAACAGCGCCAGCAGACCCAACGATTGATACAGACACACAATACGAGATTGGACTGGACCCATAGCTCATAGAGTGGTTTGTGGTGTGGTGTCGGTTCACGATGATCACTGCTACCTGAATGCACCCCAAGAAAAAATGAGATTACCTTTTAGAATATAAAAAGGATTATTTCGGGCTTTCCTTACTATCGAACTCTAAAAGGAGAAACAGATGACTCAATTTATAGTTTATCTTTCAAGAGGAAGAGGACAATGTTCTGTTAAACGGCTGGAACGAGAAGCACAGACACATGTTTTAGCAGCGAAAATGGTCGAGGCAGAATTTCCGGATCTGTTTGTGAGTTCTGTGTTAGAAAAACATGAGCCAATTTCAACTTGTGCCAGATGTGGCGGGCCTGTATTTAAAGGCGATTTCCATAAAGATCAGATTCGGCAGCGTAATGGAACCAATCGATGTCTGGACTGTTTGTAGAGCTCATCAATCAAAGGGGAAGAATTAATTGAAAGATCGAATCAGCAGTTTCAGACGAATCAAAGCATCTCTTCTGAAAAGAAATGCCGGGAACTGGCGCGAGCATACAGAATCACAAGAAACGGCGTTACGAGCCATTTTAAATGAAGTGGGTTTTGCTTCCGCATGTCTGGTACGTGACTGTAAGAACGGGACTTACGAACTCATTGATGGGCATTTAAGGGCTGATATCGCAGAAGATGAACGAGTCCCCTGCCTGATATTGAATGTCACAAAAAAAGAAGCTGATAAAATTCTGGCGACCTTTGATGTCGTCGGTACGATGGCGAAAACAGATCAGCTTGCACTGGATCGACTGATCGGAACTGTATCGACGGAATCTGAAGCTTTACGCAACTTACTGGATTCCATGAAGCGTGAAAAACTCGAAGTGCAGGAAATGTGTGAAGCTGACGATGAGGCACACTTGCTGGTTGATTCATACCGAATCCTGATTAATTGTGAAAATGAAGCTGAGCAGGTTGCATTACTCAAGCGATTCAAAAAAGAAGGGGTCACATGCCGCGCCTGGATCTCATAAAGAAAACACGGGTCATTCGCAGTCCGCGAGTGATTCAACTGGAAGGCATGTTTGATCTGCCAACTGAAAAGACCAGCAGGCAGCAGTGGGCAGTCGATATGCCAATCGAAGATGATGATTGGAATGTGGGGTTGATAGTCGGTCCTTCAGGTTGTGGAAAAACATCCATTGCCAGGGAATGTTTCAAGAATGAAATGGTCAGCGATTTTAACTGGTTCCAGCAGAAAAGCATTATCGACTCCTTTCCGGAAGAAATGGGGATCAAAGAGATCACTGCCCTGCTCTCTTCAGTCGGGTTTTCCTCGCCTCCCAACTGGTTAAGGCCCTTCCATGTGCTGTCAAACGGAGAGCAGTTTCGAGTCTCGATAGCGCGAGCGCTGGCTGAGCTGCCTGGGATAGTAGTCATTGACGAATTTACTTCCGTCGTTGATCGGACTGTCGCAAGAATTGGAAGTTTTGCTGTTGCCAGGACGGTTAGAAAACGGGAACAAAAATTCGTCGCCATCAGTTGTCATTTTGATATTATCGAATGGTTAGATCCAGACTGGATTTATTTTCCTGCGACCAATCAATTTCAATGGAGGTCTGAAAGGCAATCGCGACCTCCTGTTACACTCGAAATTATTAACGTGCATCGAAAAGCATGGGAATTGTTCCGCAAGCATCACTATTTAGATTCTACCATTCAGAAATCAGCAAATTGTTTTGTGGCATTAATGGATGGTCAGCCGGCAGCATTCACAGCGGTTATTCATTTTCCGCACCGTCAATCTCCTTCTTTTCGAGAACATCGTACTGTATGTCTTCCTGATTTTCAGGGAATAGGAATTGGCAACGCTCTTAGCGAATACATAGCCTCTCTCTATGCCTGCAGGAAAAAGTACACCAGTGTCACGGGGCATCCCGCCATGATTCAATATAGGGCAAAATCCAAAAATTGGAAAATGATTCGTAAACCTTCTGTTGTCTCTCGTCAGAAGGGGTTAGAAAAAAACGGAAAACGCTCTGTCGCATCCAGCCATGAGAGAATCACAGCAGGATTTCTATATTGTGGTCCCAGGCGTGAGCGGGAGGCACGGGAATTTGGGTTAATCTGACAGCCTCACCATGCTGCACAACGTTTCCATGCTGAATGTGTCTGAAAAGCTTCGGCCGCCTTCACTCCTGATTGCTGGCCGCGCGCATGGCATTGCTGAATCATCAGTTCTTGTAGTGGAGAGAAACTGGAATCCTTCCCACGTTGCAGCTGACTTTGATGACAGTTTAACATTGAAACTTTCGTTTCCACATAATCAGAAACATCGATATAAAAGTGGGGCTCAAATGAGGTCATGTTGATCGTATCCATCCACCAGAGTGCGGGTGGCTTTGCCAGGGCAGGTGAATTAGTTTTATTGCCGGCTGAGGCACTGAACCAGGTCGCAGCTTCCGTGATCACTGAGGAGGTCCGATGATCCACATGATAGTCCGACTGAGAGTGGCTTAAGACGAGTGTCGGCGAAAACTGCCGCATGATCTCAGTCAGTTTTCCACGCAAATCAAGATTGTCGAACAGACCACCATCGGGTTGCTCTCCTAAAAAGAGTTCTGCGTTAATTAATTTGGCTGCAGAATGCATTTCATGTTGTCTTACCTCCACCAGATTATCCCGCGGAGGATCGGGTTGCCCTTTGTCTCCCTGGCAGAGTACGCAGATTCCAATTTCAGCACCATCCTGTTGTGCTCGTGCCAGTGTCCCGGCACATAACAGTTCGGCATCATCTGGATGGGCCACCACGGCAAGTATTCGTTCCTGTTCGAAGTTCAGTTTCATCAGCATGGTACTCTTAGAGGTATGTTTCCAATTCGATTCAGCGAAGGCGGATATCGGGAGGATCCGCTACATATTCAGCGACGGTTAAAGAGGCGGCAGGGTGTGTTCGTAGAAGTGATGCGGGACAGACGCTGGTAACAGGGCCGTGCAGGACTCTGCGAACAACAGAGCTTTGCCAGATTCGATTGCAATAAAAATGTAGCTCTGCTGAGGACAATATTTCTTTCATGCCAATCGTCACAGCTCTCCAGGGAATGATTGAAATTTCGCCACCCACTGTTACCGAATTGATGGTACGGGTCTCACGGGTTAAATCTAGATTTCGCGTAGGCAGCTGAGCGAATTCTTCAACGCTGATTGCCAGATTGACTTCGGGAGGTTCATTGAATGCGATGTGACCATTAATTCCAATCCCGCCAAAGCAGGCATCTACTCCTCCTCGTTGATCGATTAAGTTTTGAATGGCTCCTGAATCGTTCGGATTCGGACATATCCGGTTTTCGGGTAAAGGAGCCAGTTCAGGGTTCAGCAAGTCGTAAAACTTTCGATTCATATAGCCTCGAAAACTAAGCGGATGTGTGAGCTCGACCCATTGATCATCATCCGTCAGATACTCGTCCATGTTAATGAGCATCACATCTTTAATTGAATAATGTTGCTGGTTAAGCATTTCTGCCAGAATGGGATATTGGTCGACGGGGCCTACTGGAACAATCAGTGTCGCCGGTTTTCCCTTCTCTTTTGCAGACTCAATAATTTTTAACATGGTCTTCGCCATATGCTGTGCGATATCCGGCATGTCTTTCAAAACGGAGAATTTGACGGAAGCTCCTCTAGCCAAATCATTGCGACTGATGTCCAGATAGTCCGGAAAATGGGGATTCATGATGATATCTACACTTTATTGAAGTAGAATGCTTTAATTTCAGTTCTTTTCAGTAATGGTGCCTGGATCGTTACCTGCCATATTTAAAAACGAAGCGATAGAATAACGGATACAGTAAAATATATAATAACCATTCGCGTTCCGGGAATCTCCCTTCGAACTGTTACTGTTACACTGCATTGATATTTAAAGCCATTTTATCCTGACAAGAGGAATACACAATGAAGTTGTTTCTGGATAGCGCTATTACAGATGAGATCAAACACAGCCTTGAATATTGGGATGTGGATGGCCTGACTACCAATCCCAAACATGTTAAAAATTCTGGTAAGCCATTTTTAAGAGTGATTGAAGAAATTGCAGAACTTTTTGCGGGAACAGATAAACCGGTTAGTGTGGAAATTGATCCTCATCTCACTGACTGGGAGCAGATGGTGGAACAGGGAGTGAAGCTTTCAAAAATATCTCCAAACTTTGTCGTAAAAGTCGGCGCCAGCGAGGGAGGATTTAAAGCGATTCGGGAACTGACTCAATTGGGCATCAGAACAAACGCCACATTAATATTTTCAGTTTCTCAAGCCTGGCATGCCGCGCGTGCAGGTGCGGCGTTCATCAGCCCGTTCATCGGCTGGAAGGAAGCCTATGGCGATTCGACCACGACTTTCATACTGGAAGTTGCTGAAATGCTGGAGCATCACGAGTATGATTCGCAGATTATCGCAGCCGCCATTCGCAACAGTCGCCAGATCGCTGATGTTGCATTGGCAGGAGCTCATTGTGTGACAGCTGGCATTGCCGTATACCAGGAGAGTATGCAGAACCCTTACACAGTTCATGGAGAAAAAATATTTCAGGATGCCTGGGATGCGACACCTTCTGAGGGGTAGACAATATCATGCTGCCAGAGTCGAAATCTACTAATGCCGTTATTACAAACTCAGGGTTAAGTATGAACAGGATCTTGGTAAATTATCGTTTTGCAGTTCTCCATCATTTCATTTTGCCTGGAATGTTCGTCTTCATCCACCTATTCATACCATTCTCCAATAGAGCATTGGGAGCAATCAGTTCTGAAAAGCCGAACGTGATAATAATTTTTACGGATGATCAGGGATCGGTCGACCTGAACTGCTATGGAGCAAAAGATCTGATAACTCCTCATATGGATTCGATTGCTCGCAGGGGAATTCGTTTCACCCAGTTTTATGCATCAGCTCCCGTGTGTTCTCCTTCCCGAGCAGGGATGCTCACAGGCAGGTTTCCAGCCAGAGCGGGAGTTCCAGGAAATGTGTCATCACATCACGGCAAGAGTGGCATGCCGACTGAGCAGATCACGATTGCAGAGATGATGCAACAGGCAGGGTATCAAACTGCGCACATCGGAAAATGGCATCTGGGTTATACGCCAGAAACTATGCCGCATGGACAAGGTTTTGAGACCTCATTCGGGCACATGGGTGGTTGCATCGACAATTACTCGCACTTCTTTTATTGGAATGGTCCCAATCGACATGACCTATGGGAAAATGGTAAGGAGGTCTGGCGTGATGGTGCCTTCTTTCCGGATCTCATGGTAGAGCAATGTCAGGATTATATCCGAAAGGCAGGCGATAAACCTTTTTTTCTGTATTGGGCCATCAATGTTCCACATTATCCATTACAGGGAAAAGAAAAATGGAGAAAAACCTACGCTCACTTGTCTTCACCTCGAGATAAATATGCGGCATTTGTTTCAACCATGGATGACTGTATTGGTGAAGTATTAGCAACTCTCGATGCTTGCCAGCTACGAGAAAAGACAATTATTATTTTCCAGTCCGACCATGGGCACTCACACGAAGAACGGACATTTGGAGGAGGTGGTAGTGCGGGCCCCTATCGGGGAGCTAAATTCAGCCTGTTTGAGGGAGGAATTCGCGTCCCAGCCATGATCTCATGGCCGGGTACTATTGCTGAAGGAGAGGTGCGAGATCAACTGGCAACCGGATGTGACTGGCTACCTACCATTTCTGCCTTAACAGGTGCCCCACTGCCAGCTCATCACTTGGATGGCAAAAACTTAAAAGCAGTGATTGAATCAAGTACTGCAAAGAGCCCACATGAAAATTTTTACTGGCAGATTGGTAAAAGCTGGGCGATTCGTGAAGGTGACTGGAAATTACTGGGAAACCCGCGTGACACAAGCCAGCAGACTCCATTGGGAAAAGAAAATCAGATATTCCTGGTCGATCTCTCTAAAGATATCGGGGAAAAGAAGAATCTTGCCACCCAATTTCCAGAAAAGGTGGATCACCTCAAGAAGATTTACATTCAGTACCAGAAATCATTGTCTGAATAAAGCTGACGTTAGCAGGAAATGGATACAACATGAGTCTATCGGAAGAGAAACAGAAAGTACTAAAGTCGCGGATGATACGTATTGGGTTGATCTTAGTCTTTGCTCTGGTGATCTACTCGACAAAGCAAAACCAGCAGACGCATCCTGAAAGAATCAGCAAGGAGACTGTAGAGGCACAAAAACAAAGTGCCGTCAGGGATTTCGAAAAAAAAACAGGAATAACATCTCCTTCCGTTTTTAAGCAGAGGTCTGCACAGGAAGAGAAAGCGGCTTCAGGCAAAACAGTAGACAACATGATCCTGAGAGAACAGGATCTGACTTCAAATTCCAAGAGCAAGACTACAGAACCAGAACCATCCGGACGGGGCTCAAAACAGACACCTGCTAAATCCAGCCGACCGCCACCCGGTGGGAAAGAACAGGATCCAAAATCTAAGTCAGAGTTAGGACAGCTTCGCGATTTAGGGGGTAAAGTCTGGGAGTCTGCTGCTGGACTCAAGTATGGTCCTGGCAGTCAGGAAAAACATCGTTTATTGCACGTGATGAAACATGCAAAAGATGAACCAGATCGTCCCGGAAAGCATGGCGTCTTTGCTGGTGAGGGTATCAGAAAAAATGTACTGGCTTTGATTGATGAGGCTTATCTCAAAGCCCTTGCAGGAGGTAGGAATGTCAACAGAAAGAACGAGGGTACACGCGTTGTTTACACAGTTGATATGGGGCGTCCGGTAGGTTACGTCGGAGGTCGTGTTGGAAATCAACAGGGAAAGCCTCAGGCATACAAGGTGCGGCTGGTTCTGGAAGGAACCAGTGTCATTACAGCATTTCCCTTATAAATAATATTCAGGATCTGGATCATGTACTACGCAGGGATTTGCTCGTTCTGCGAACAGGGCACACTGGGAATTCGAATTTGCAGCAGTGAAAAACACGCCCTGATTCTATGTGATGAGTGTGATGCAGTCTGGAAATCAACTGACCTCGAGCAGAAACCGACCTTCCCGAAACAACCCGACCTGCCCTGCCCTTTTTGTTCGGGAAATTTAATGCGCTCTCCCGCGCACTGGGCCAGTTTTAGAGAAATCTACCAAAGAGGCTGGGTCGCAATAGTAAAAGGTCAGACTAAAGATTGACTGCGAGGAATGACCGGATTTCAGAATACAATTTCCAGAGTCTGATTTTCTTTCAAAACTCTGGATCTGATTTTGATAGTATCACGAGTTGCGGGGATTTTAGATCCAGGAACTTTAACGATTAGTTGCGCGACTCGATTTTTAAGTGGTAGATAATCTCCTTTGTCAACCGGCCGGATATCCCCTAAAGCATTAGGTGTGAAAGTAGAATTCAGCCATCTTGAGTCCCAGGGAATGGCCTGGCGATGGTCATCAGTTCCCAGAACAAGCCCAGAGAGGTCTGAGGCACGATAACGGGTCGATTTATAACTGTCAGGAAGTTTAACCTGGATGATAATCAGGTAGTCTTCATTTAAATCCGGATCTTTAGGAACAGTCCAGGCGGTAAAGCTGCCTGCAGTGACTGCATTTCCCATCGGTTTTAATTTGAATTCTCCTCCTCCCTCACCAGATCCATCTCCTTCAGAATCGCCTGTTCCTTTGCCGATATGCGCAGAAAAATCCTCTTGAATTTCTTCGACGCTATTTTCATTCTCACCAGTCATAGTTTGGACTGGCTGCATGATATTAAATTCTGTGGTTTTACCACCTGCTTCTTTGATTCGGGTATCAAGAGGACCATTCAATGAAAAGCTTTGCTCATCTTCAAGACTGGCCAGCGTAGGGGTATTATCGTCTCCTTGCATCCCTCCCACAATCACGATGGCCATCAAAGTCAAGGCTGTCGAATGGAAGAGTAGGGAAACCAGATATCCCGTTGCAGAGAAACTGGCCAGCCAGATCACAGCTTTCTGTTTCAACGAGAGAGCCGTATCATCATCATCATTGTCAGGATGTAGTTCAGACTGGTTGGATTCCAGGCGTTCCTTCATCACAGGGACCCTGGTCGATGATGAGTCCGCACTAAAACGCGTAGCGGTCCTGGATTGGTTCGACATGGAAATCGTCGCTGACTGGGAACAACCGAGGTTGGTATCACCTGTATCATTGATACCAGTCGGCTCTCTTTGATTCAAATTCATAGGGCAATCCTTCAGCGCAAAATTACGTGAATCAGGATGGCCCAGCGGGTTATAACCCGTTACTTTCAATTACGTACAATTATATATCAGATCTACCAGAATTGAATGTTTTTTTCCTCAGAAGACCCGGTTCTCAGGTGAGGACTGGTTATCTCAACTCTGTAAGGTCTAGTGTACAGAGATGGTCTGCCACCAGTTCTCCGGACAGGAAAGGGTTTCAAATCATTGATTTGATGAAAGTGTCCGATCAAACAAGAACCCGGTGTAATTCCTGAACAGTCGTAATTCCATCAAGTACCTTGGCTTTCCCTGATTCTTCCATAGTAGTCATCCCAAGTTCAGAAGCCAGGGTTAGAATTTCTGATTGTGTCATTCCGCGGAGAATCGCTTCTCTCAACTCTCCCCGGATTCCCAATGTTTCAAAAATTCCCGTTCGGCCAAGATAGCCAGTTTGAAAGCAATGTTCACAACCAGTACCTCTGGCTATTTTTGAGTCAGTCAGTTGGTCGGCATTAATATTCAGGTATTCACAGGCACCGGCATCAGGTTGATAGGGAGTACGACATTTTTCACAGATGCATCTCACCAGACGTTGTGAGATGATGCCCTGCAGACTGTCAGTGATAAACATGGAAGGAATTCCAAATTCTCGGAAAACATCGATGGCAGCTACCGCATCATTAGAATGTAAAGTTGAAAGAACACGAATGCCGGTTAGCCCTGCCCTCACTGCAATGTGTGCCGTTTCAGAATCACGAATTTCTCCGACCATAATCACATTTGGGTCCTGACGGAGAACGCCTCGTAGTGCTTCCGCGAAACTGAAACCAATTTTAGGGTCGATCTGGATCTGGTTCACACCTTCAATTCGACGTTCCACAGGATCTTCGATGGTAGCCAGGCTCATCTCAGGCTGATTGAGATGATCCAGGCAACTGTAGATAGTCGTACTTTTACCTGAACCGACCGGGCCTACACTCAGAATCATCCCATAAGGAGCCTGGCAATATTTTGTGATCTCATTTGTCTGCCTTTCACTGAGTCCCAGTTCACTGAAATGAGTAAAGCGGTTATGGTCAGGCATCAGTCTCAGCACAAGTCGTTCACCATGAATTGTCGGGCCAGATCCCACACGAATATCACGGCGATTCTGTAATGTCTGGTTATTAATGTGACCATCTTGGGCCAGTCGTCGCTCGGTAATATCCATATTTGCAGCTAATTTGAGTCGGGAAATCACTGAAGCCGCTGCCTCTTTGGGTAACTGAATGATGTCATGAAGCATTCCATCAACGCGTAGCCTGAGACGTAAGCCATCTTGAAGTGGATCCATGTGGACATCGGTTGCCTGCAGCTGGAATGCTCTTTCCATCAATAAATCAACCAGGGGACCTGGACCTACAACATCAACCAGTTCTCTCAGTTCTGCCTGGAGTGCCTGCTGGCGTCCTTCGTTTTTATTTTCGGGTTTTGCTGACGAATCTGACATAGATCAACTCTTTCTGTACTGACATATTATGATCAATCGGATGCCTGGTGAGTCTCTATTATGACAATTCCGGGTTCAAATCAATTTGTATAAACCAAGTCCACCTACGATGAGACTGCAGATTAGAACGACTACACCTAATAGCCGTAAATATTTTCTGCGATCAGTTAGAGCCGTTGCTCCCAGAAGAACACCCGCGACTGAAAAAGATACGGTGGCTGCTAATGCCATCTTAGGATCAAGATTGAGTGAGTCACTCACATATAATGCAAAACAGGTAACAGCAGAAAGGACTGCTACTATGCCTAGGAGAATGGGCATTGAGAACGTCCGTCTACGGTCGATACGTTCCTGTTTCATGACTTGATTTAGGTGATTTATGGCTTCCGCTTCTGTGGGGACAATACACCAGACTTTTTTTAATCCAGAGATATTGAGCACTTCCTCAACCATTTCATTTTGATTGAGAATGGCGGTTTTCCCACCCTGTTCATCAACCAGTTTCCAGACTTGAATGACAACAGCGACCAGGGAACTGCTGATATAGCTCAACTTTGATAAGTCAATAATGACTGTTGGATTTTTCTCTTTCTTCAATATCGTCAGGAGGGAATCGCCCAGAGACTCCAGCTCGTTCCAGGCCGAATCATTTAAATCAGGCATTAACTGAACTTTGAGGTGCTCGTCAACTTTTGTGATATGATAGGGGACTTCTTGGGTAGCCATATTAACCAATCTCCAACGATTCTCGATACATGAAGTATCTGAGGGCCCAGCATCAGATTAATGTCTATTCAGTGAGTACGGGTTTGGTCGTACTCACTGAATTCGGCAATAATCATTACCTTTATTCGAAAATACCAATGCAGCTGGATTTTACCTATCTAAATTTGGACCAAAGTGCAGGATTTACTAAGTATTTTAATAGAAACGAGTTCGCTACATCACATATTAATAGAATCAAATAATCATCTTTATAGTTACTGGCCAGAAATGTGTACGCAGGTATATTTTATGTTTGCACCTGCCCAGCAATGAGGCCGCGAATTGAGACCATCCAGGTACTAAGGCTGAGTATTTCATAAGAAGTTGCTGTTGTGTCAAGTTTTCTGAACGTAGTGATTGTGTCTGCAGGCCATATTAGAAAGGTCAAACAGTTAAATACCAGACAGTTAGCTTAAATTCAGTTTGACTATGCTTTTTAGGCGTATTTATAATTAGGAAATAACCGATTTCACAAAATAGGTTGTTTTTGCGCACAACTTACCTGTAGTATTTTGATAATCATTTCGTCTCAGAAATTCTCTTTAGCTCGCATCTGTTTTCTGATTTATGACTCACATAAATCAGGCATGCTACACTGGATATTCCCTGAAATGACTCAATTGTTTCCAGCCTTATTCGGCAATAGTCATAAAGTGAATAGCTTAAGCTTAAAAGATAACACATAATAATTATAGAGAAATAAGTGAAGTTCAGCGTCTCTACCATGACACAGGAATGTATCAATGACCCTTATAAGTAAAATCCTGTTAGTACTGGTGCTTTTTGCCAGTATTGCATTTATGGGATTTGCGGCAGTCAGCGCTGTTGGAGGCCCCAACTGGTCCAAAGAAAAGGACGCCTTGACAGATTATGTATTTGAATATCAGTCGGGTGAGAACCCTACCTGGTCTGTGAAGACCAGGAGGGGACAAGAGCAACTTTCGTCTTCTCCCGTTTTGGCAAAAGTGATCGTTGTTGCACAAAAACACAAGCTGCAACAGCAGAATGAAAAGCTGGATCAGGTTTCCAAAACAATCGAACCCCTCAAAAAGACGATCCAAAACTGGGAGTTGATTAATAAAGTCGATAAAGCGGCTATGGATGATAGGGCAGCAGAGCTGGAGCAGAAAATAGTTCAATTGGATCAGCAGATTAACCAGCTTGCAAACGAGGGCATCAAAATCAGCCAGCAGATCCAGGAAGTCAATCAGGAAGCTTCCGAACGCAGAGCTGATGTATTTCGGCTACGCGATCAGATTGATGAAATTCGAAACGAAAGATTTCTGGCTGAACAACAACAGAAAACTCTTCGAGATTATATTGATCGCATTCAGGGAAAAGTACAACGACTGCAGAGACAGAAAGAGTCGTTGGAGAGAGTAGTGCTGGCCCCTGAAAATAATGCTGAACCGAAAAAAGAACTTTCTCAAAAATAAACTTACTCAGTTTCTGATCTCAGAAATTAAATACAAACTCGTCATTTCAAACAAATATCAGGAGCGATTAGATGTCGTTTGTCGGCAAAGTACTGGTCGTTGTTCAAGTTGTACTCAGTATCTGTTTCATGGGATTTGCAGGTGCTGTATTTACAGCTCAAAACAATTGGCGCAACGAGAGTCTAAAATATAAGGACAATGTGGCCAGTCTGCAGAAAAGCATGGATGAATTAGAGTCCGAGTTTAATAATAAACTGACTGAGAAGACTAAAGAGTTGAATAAAGCTCTGAGCGAAGCAGAGACTGCAAAAGCTGAAAACAAAGCATTACAGGCATCGCTAAAGAATGAAAAGGCAAAGCTTGCTACTGTTTCATCAGAACGCGACACTTCTGTTGCTCAAGCAGAAACAACAGGGGAAGAAGCAAAATTTCGACGACAGGAATCGGATCGCCAGCGCGTAGTGAATAAAACGCTTCACGATACCGTGAATGAATTGCGTGGAAAAATCAAAAGTCTTGAGGATACGATTTTCACACAATCGATTCGTGAGAAAAACCTGGTTGCTAAGCACACAAAAGTTGTGGATGAACTTAACTATTTGAATAAGATCGTAGCCAATCTGGGGATTGACCCGAAAGATCCTGCTATCGCCGGGATGCAGTCACCGCCTCCGGCTGTTGAAGGACTGATCATCAACACGAAAAAAGATAAACGAAATGGTACCCGGTTTGTCGAAGTTTCACTGGGTAGTGATGATGGACTCAGCAAAGGACATCAGCTGTTTGTGTATCGTTTCGGAAATGAAACTAATGGGAATCGGCCCAAGTATCTGGGTAAGATTGAACTGGTATATGTCGATCCTGATAAAGCTGTCGGGACAGTGATAGACGCCGCTAAAAATGGTGTGATTGAGAAAGGTGACCATGTCAACTCGAAACTCTAAAGCTAAAGGAAAAGCCGGTACAGGCGAAGCAGCCGGTCCTAATATTTATGTCGGATTGTTATTTGTCTCGCTGTCCGCATTGATTGCCGGAATTGTATTTCTCGTGCTTGAGCTTAAAGCTTACAACTGGGAACTGGGTGGTTAATCAATTGTAACCGGCCCACGAAATACACCTTGACGTGTATCGTATTCTGAATGTGTTTCAACCCCAGCATATTCAGGAGCGAATGCGATGCCCATATCCCAGCCAACACAACGTGCCGATCAGCGGCGGAACCCGGACCGCGAAGCGTTCTGGCGACAAACAATTTCAGACAGGCTGCAGTCCGGACTTTCGATCCGTGCCTTCTGTGAGCGTGAGGGATTGAGCGAACCAACTTACCACTACTGGCGGCGGGAGCTGAAAAAACGCGATGCCGAGAACACAGTTGCAACATCCTTCCTGCCCATCGAGGTCCCTCGCCAGCCGCTTCCCACACCGATTGAAATCGTGTTCTCACACGGCACCACCGTTCGCGTTGGAAACGGCTGTGATCAAACCACGCTCGAAACCGTGCTCGCCGCGCTGGAGCAGCGCGCATGCTGAATCTCCCGGCCCGAATTTATTTCTGCACGGTGCCCACTGATATGCGTAAAAGTTTTGACGGGCTGATGCGGATGACCGAAGCCTACCTACAGCAAAACGTACTCGACGGGGGACTGTTTGTATTTCTCAACAAAAAACAGGATCGAATCAAGCTGCTCTACTGGGACCACGATGGCCTGGCTATCTGGTACAAACGCCTGGAAGCGGGCACGTACCAGCGTCTCTCCGGCCCGGAAGGCACACACGGCCTATCTCTTAAATCTACCGATCTGGCGCTACTGCTGCAGGGCATCGACCTGACCAGCGTGCAGCGCAGAAAACGCTATCAGATTTCGCAAAAAGTATCGACTTAATAAAAAAACAGTTCCCGCCTGACAACGATTATGTTAAGACGTGGGACATGAACCAGAAACGATCTTCACTGCCGAGCGACGTCCAGTCCTGTCACGACATGATTCACCAGCTGGGTGAGACCGTGGGAGAGCAACAGCGGGAAGTCGAGCAGCTCAAACATTTCATTGAGCGGCTGCTGCGACAACGCTTTGGCGCTCGTTCCGAAAAGATCGCTCCCAATCAAATGAGCCTGTTTGACGAACCCGAGGCTGCCGAGGAAGCTACCGACCCCGAGGACGATGAACCTCCTCCCACGGCGGTTTCCGCACATCGCCGTCATGGTGGTGGCCGTAACAAGCTGCCCGATCATCTGCCCCGGGAACGGGTAGAACATGACCTGACCGAATCGGAAAAACTCTGTCCCTGCTGTAATCAGACGCGACAGCGGATCGGAGAAATCAGCCACGAACAGCTGGAATTCATACCTGCCAGCCTGAAAGTAATCGAGCACGTACGTTTCAAATACGCGTGCCGGGAGTGTGAAGAGCATGTGGCGCTGGCTCCAGTTCCTGCCCGGCCGATTGCCAAAAGCTTCGCCGGCCCCGGCTTGCTCTCGACGATCCTGGTGGGGAAATACTCAGATCATCTCCCCCTGTATCGTCATGAATCCATTCTCAGCCGGAATGGCGTACAGCTTTCGCGAAGCACGATGAGCCGCTGGGTACTGGAAACTGCGGAATTACTGCAACCGCTGACTGATCTGATGAAAAGTCGCGTTCTGCAATCCAGTGTCGTGCATACGGACGATACAACGATTCCCGTCCAGGACCAACGGCTTTCCCGCACGCGGACCGGCCGGTTCTGGGTTTACTGCGGCGATGCCGCGCACCCGTATTCGGTCTATGATTTCACCCCGAACCGGGAACGCGCCGGTCCCCAGGCGTTTTTAAAACACTTTCGCGGTTATCTGCAGGCTGACGCGTATGCCGGCTACGAAGAGCTGTACCGCTCGGGCAGAATTCATCAGGTTTTATGTTGGGCACATGCGCGACGCAAGTTTTACGATGCGCGGACCGTGCAGCCGGAAGCCGCACACCGGGCATTATTGTTTATCCAGCAGTTATACGCGATTGAACGGGAAGCCGGCGAATTGAAATTGGATCTGTCACAGCCGGCGGACTGTGAACGCTGGTGGCAACACCGCCGACAGTTGCGACAGGACAAGGCGTTACCGATTTTGGAAACGTTTTGCGACTGGTTGACGGAAACCGCGCGCAGTCTGTTACCGAAAAGTCCGGTGGCAGTCGCGATGCAATATCTGTTAAGCCGCTGGTCCGGGTTTACGCGGTATTGTGCAGAGGGCATTCTGTCGATTGACAACAATCTGGCCGAACGCACCTTGCGTCCCTGTGCTATCGGCCGGAAGAATTATCTGTTCGTCGGCAGTGACCGGGGCGGCCAAGCCGCCGCCGTGCACTACAGTCTGATGGCCAGTTGCAAAGCAAACGAGGTAGAACCGTTTGCCTATCTGCGCGATGTGTTGGCACGGATCACCGATCACGCCGCCGATCGTCTGGAAGAACTGCTGCCGGACCAATGGCTGAAGCATCACCCGGAAGCCCACCGTCCCCGACGACGCTGAACCGGCAGTGATTCAGTTCAGACCGTTGATAGACCGTGTATTTGCTGAAACGGTTACAATCAATTAGCCCTTTGCGAATTCGAAAAGAGCACTGTATGCCCACGGGTACAGTGCTCTTTTTCATTAATATCAGTAAATCGGAGTCATTCCGTTTCAATTTCATATTCAGCGGCTTTCCAGCCACTGAATCCACCATCCATTGAGATCACGTTATTGTATCCCATCGTTTGCAGATTGTCGGCTGCCAACGCTGAGCGAAAACCTCCACCGCAGTAGAGAATTAAAAGTGTGGATGTATCAGGAACCAGTTGTTCAATATCTCGTTCAATGATTCCCTTACCTAAATGAACCGCGCCAGGGATTCTACCTTTACTGAATTCATGGTCTTCCCGGACATCAATCAGAATAAAGTCTTCTCCTTTATCACTGCGTGATTTCACATCGTGGACCGTGCATTCCGGCACGCGTGACTTGGCAGAATTTACGATATCCAGAAAACGAGGTGAATGATTTTTAGCCATATCAGTTCCTTGTGAGGGTTAGAATGTATCCAGTTTTGCTGTAGCGTCTCCAAGACCATTTGGACCGAGTAAGATAGATTAAGAGACGCTATGATTAAATGTGACGCGCTCTAGTGTGCTGGGAGCAATCATAAAAACTTCATTCCAGATGAGTTCAGAAATTCGAGCTGGTAAGAAAGTGATCTATTTCCCGGTTCACTGCTTCTGGTGCTTCCATTGGAGCCATGTGGCCGACCTTCCCCACTTCGAAATATTTTGAACCAGGTACCTGCGAACTCATCCGAAGCATTATTTCAGGGGGAGTTAAACGATCGTCACTCCCTACGATGAATAGAGTCGGAATACGAATGTTTTCAATCTGGTTGGAATAATCGGAACGTGCTGCCATACCTTTCTGACTGGCAGCAATACCTTCACTGTCTGCAGCTTCTATCATCGCAATAAGGTTTTCAGAAATATGTGGCTGTTTTTGTTGACTGGATTCACTGATCAGGTTTGGAATCATGGCTGTGGAAATCGCCTCGGGACCGTGTCTGAGAACAAGGTCGGCCATCTTCAGCCGATTATTGACACCTTCTTCAGAGTCAGCATCCGCTCGAGTGTCACACAGAATTAATGCGTGTAATTGATCAGCAAAATGCTTCCAGAATTCCCAGGCAATATAGCCTCCCATAGAGAGTCCACAAAAAACAACAGGATCTTCAATATTTAATTCCTTCAATAGCGAGTTCAGGTCCCGGGCATGTTGTTCCATGGTTACAATCCCGGAAGAAATATCTGATTCGCCAAATCCACGTAAATCGGGAGCGATTACAGTGTGACGGGATTGAAAATACTCTATTTGAGGAAGCCACATCTTGTGGCTCAGAGGGAAGCCATGAACGAGAAGCAGGGGAGGTCCAGATCCTGCAATCAGTGCTCGCATTCGGATTCCATTTACATTTTGCTCCACCAGTTTCTGATGCATGTTTCTGTCTTTCGGTCCCATTATTCCAGAATCAATGGCAAGCATAATCGAATGAAGAAGCCACTTCTGATTATTTAATCTGATTCAAGGCCCGTTGTATACCATCCTCGAGAGACTCGGCTGATCTCGAATCTTCATTCCAGACAATTTTTCCATCCATGCCGATCACCCACACTTGGGGAATGAACTCTGCCTTGAATGCGTTCAGAGAATCATAGGCTCCATATCCATTAGGCCAGGTGATTCCTGTAGCAGATAACCATTCTTTAATCTCGGGAAGCTGCTCTTCGCTATCAGAAGTGAGGCCGATAAAAGCCACATTATCATCCTTGAATTTTTTATAGAGCTCAACCATATGTGGCGCAGCCCTACGGCATGGGCCACACCAGGTTGCCCATGCATCAACTACAATAACTTTTCCGTCAAGAAATTGATCCTGATGCGGATTGCCGTTAACCCAACCCTCTGCATTCAAAGGAGGAGCGGTTTCTCCTACGTTTAACAATGATAGATTTTGTGAGGGTCGCTGGTTTCCGATCAATCCGTAACCTAACCAGGCGGTGAATAGAATCATTCCAGCCAGGACCAGCACCAGTGCGATCGCAAAATCTTTTTTCATACTCTGATTGGTCATCAAGTTATTTTCCAGCACAATGGTATTGTCGATTACAGATTATAGAGTTCACTATATTTCTGTTTAAGTTGAGTCATTAGCGGCAAGTGAGAAAGCGTTTCTCCTGTGACAACTTCGACAAGTCGATTGGCACGATACCGCTTGCCGTGGCTATGGATATTTTGGTTCAGCCAGTTTTTGAGAGTCAAAAAATCGCCGGCTTCAATCAACTCGTTAAGGTCACCCAGTTCCTTATTTGCCGCCTGATAGAATTGAGCTGCATACATGTTTCCTAAAGCATAAGTAGGAAAATAGCCAATCAATCCAGCGCTCCAGTGAACATCCTGCAGGCATCCATGCGCGGGAGTATCCGGAGTGATATCAAAATATTCCTGGAACTTCTCATTCCAGGCTGACTCTAAATCAGCAGGCTTTAAATCACCCGAAATCAGAGATTTTTCTAATTCGAAACGTAACATAATATGCAGATTGTAAGTGACTTCATCCGCTTCGACGCGAATAAAGGAGGGGCGGACATCATTGATCGCGCGATAAAAATCGTCGATGGCTATATCTGATAATGCTCCAGGAAACATTTTCTGTGCCGGTTGATAGTACAGGTTCCAGAATGCTCGGCTCCGTCCGACCAGATTTTCCCACATCCGCGACTGTGATTCGTGAATTCCCAATGATGTTGAGTTTCCTGCGGGAGTGCCAAAAAATTCCTTTCGCAGGCCCTGCTCATAGATTCCATGCCCCGCTTCATGCAGGGTTCCGAAAAAGGCACCAGGAAAGTGATGTTCGTCATATCGAGTTGTCAGGCGACAGTCTCCAGGGCCGATTCCACTACAAAAGGGGTGTGCTGCAATATCCAGTCGTCCGGCTTTGAAATTAAATCCAATTTTTTCAGCAGCATCGAGACTGAACTCACGTTGTTTATCTATAGGATAGCTTCTGGTCAGAATTGAGATATCAGGTTTCACTCCGGAATTCTGAATCTCTGCAACCAGCTTGACAAGTTCGTTCTGTAGAGGCAGAAATGCCTGCTCAATCAATTCAGAAGACACACCTGGTTCGTATTCGTCAAGTAAGGCATCGTATGCCTGATTTCCTTCAAATCCGATTGCTGATGCCTGCTCACGCTTCAGGTAAATCATCTGTTCCAGCCAGGGTAAGAAGTCGTCGAATTTATTTTGTTTCCGTGCAGCAACCCACGCATGGTGAGAAAGTGTTCCAACCCTGGAAAGCTCTTCCACCAGGCGACGCGGTAGTTTTGTCATGCGGTCATACTCATGACGTGATTCTCTGATATTTGCCTGTTCGTACGAATCTTCATCCCAGGCTGAATTTGACTCCAGTTCTTCCAGGAGATCTCCTATTTCAGTATTCGTCGCCTGCTCATGAACCAGCCCAGCCATTAAAGCAAGTTGATTGGCACGGTGCTCAGCACCTTCGGGGGGCAGGCACGTCTGCTCATCCCACTCCAGTACTGCCGAACAGGACGCCAGTAAAGAAGCTTGTTTGAGTTTGAGAAGGAGTTGTTCATATGCTTTTGTAGAAGTAGTCATTGATGAATTCTGCTGATAAGATTTTCGTTTTGGTAATTACGTTTACTATGGTTAAGCGGATGCCAGTTCGTGAACACGGCTTAGAGAAAATGATCTGATTACTCAGTTAATATTTTACAACTCAGTCATGAGTGCCTTGATCATCATAACGCCCTCCCATCTGATAGAGTGGTAAAAATCGATAGTAGACTTCCAGGCAAAGTGTGCTTAATGTTGTTGAGTAGAGCCGTCCTCCATAGGGGCCCCAAGGGGGGCGGGGATCCCAGCTTCCCGCATTTTCGCCTTGTGTGATTTGTTCTGATATTAAGAGTTCTCTCAAGTCTTCATTCCATTCCCGCCATGGATTTCCACCATATTGATACATGGCCAGCGTACCATAGTACCAGTAGTAAAGATTGTGTTCCGAATGACGCGGTGGTCGATCAGAAATAAACTGCACGGCTTCACGACACGCAGGGTTATCGCGGCGGATTCCCAGCATTTGCTTGCAGAACAATGATTCTGCTGTCATTGCCGGAGTGGGCGGGGTAGCAGGTTCAACCTGGCGATAAGTGGCTAAGCCATCATTCTTACCCATGCTGCGATCTTTGAGAAATTTAACCATCAGTTGTTTAGTATCAGAGGGAATAGGAATACCGGCAATTTCAGCACTCTTCAAAGCCATCAGTTGCCAGCCAAACATACTCATATCACTTTTCTGGCCTTTAACATAACGCCAACCACCATCGTACTGGTTTTGATTTTCAACGATATAGGCAATTGCCCGTGCGACGCTTTCGCGCAACTGAGGATTTGATTTTGGATCGTTTAGTAAGCCATAGGCTTCTGCCAGCGCATAGGTCGCCATTGCATGCGAGTACATACGGGCATAATGAGTCGCTTCTCCACCCAGAAATCCATTGGAATTCTGCTGTTTGATCATCCACTGAATTGCTCGATTCAGATTGTCAGCATACAGACCTTCTTCCTGTGTATAGCCTGCACCCAGGAATGCTAATATTGAAAGAGCAGTCAGACCCGCATCTGCCTGTACTCCTGCATTACGTCGATCAATTCCCTGCTCATCAATTTTGACCTTGCCTGCGCCAAACCGGTCTGCATCCCAATAACCCGCCCGTTCCTGGTGATTGGCTAACCATTTCAAACTGGATTCAACCGCCCGCTCCGATTCTTCCGTGCCTCCAAACTTCTGGGCAATTTCTTTCCTCTTTGATAGATTTCTCAGCCTGTATGTTGCAGGTATATTCGCCTTTGTCCGATTGGAAACAGCATCAAAGTTAGGACGAAGCGCATTGGGCTGAGGTCCATTTTGACTCATGGTAAGAGGCAGCGTGCTTCTTTCTGCAAGTAAACGCTCAGAGTCAGGGTTGGCTTTTCCAGATGGTGTTTGAGGAGCAGAACGTTGAATCGTCCCATCAGAAACTGACCGCATTGTGCGAGATTTTCTTCTGGCAAAACGCGGTTCAGTCGGTGCAACGTTTGAACTTGTTTCACTGGATTCAGTTGTCTCCACACCAGTAGTATTCAATTTCAGATTAGATGGTGCAGGACCAGTCCTCTTTGAGAGCATAGAATCAGCTGCATTTCGTTCTAAAACTGACTGAGGATCGGTTTGGGCATTTAATGCCAGAGTTTTTTTCTGGGCACTGAACGAAGGCTGTATGCGATCTATGGCTCCTGGAGTCGACTGACGTTCCAGTTGCTGATCGAACTGTCCACTACGGATCATTTTGCTACGGGAATGAGATGTTGAAGGCACAGAGACTTCTGAGCGTGATTCAGCGGTTATATCTGTAATTTCCAGCGGTGCCTGAGACTGAATGCGTTTTTGACTGACATTTTCAATATTTACTTTCGATGGAGTGACCGGTAAGTCAGACTTCGAAACAACATCCGGCATAGGCATGTCTGAGATTTCCTGAGGTCGTTCTTTTTCTGGAGGGGCAGACAGGGGTGTGAACTCAGGTCGACTAAGATCAATACGAGACAATTCTGTTTTTTTGGGGGGAGGGAGTTTTTCCCAGACAGGTGAGTTGCCTGACTCCTTATTTTTGATCGTTTCCGTACTCTCTGTAAGATTGAGTGTGATATCATCTTTTTCCTGTACAGGCTCTGACTTGGCCAGTGATGTCGGTGCCTGTTCTGGCCAGAAGGTTACAACTCCGAGTGATAAAGACAAATGAACGATGATAGAGAACAATAACGCTTTCGATGATGCATTTCGATCACCCCAGCGCGTAACCAGCATCGAGAGTAGATGAATTGATGCAAAGACCGCAGCTAAAATTAAAAATCCCCATAAAATCTGATCGAAGGTAAGGTCTCGACCAGCCAGGATTTTTTCGATCAAATTATGAATGCGATTATTCATTTTATGAATCGTCTCTTAATCGATTTGCCAAAGAGACAGATCGAATTTTGACCCGATGGCAGATCTCCAGGATATTCATCACATTTTGATAAGGTCCAGTTGAGTCTCCCCGGATTACTACAGATTGTCCCGGGTAGTTTTGCGTCGCTGTTTTCAGGAGAGATTCCAGTTCCATCAGATCTTTTTTCTCACCATTTATCGAAATTTCACCATCCTGTTGCACATTTACAATGATGTCATCGGGCAGATTTGTTAAGGGCTTTGCATCAGTTACAGTCGGGAGTTTAATATCGTACTGGCGCTCCATCTCTGTAAACTGAGTACCAACCATAAAAAAAATGATCAGCAAGAAAACAATATCAATCATTGGGGTTAAATCGAGCTTTGGCTCTTCGACGGTTCCCGTTTTTAAGGGCATTCTTAATATCCTGAAACTGAATTCATATACCACAATTCCATAAATTAAATATTTCCGGAATTAGAGTGGGGGGATCGAGTCTCGAAGATACTTCGGACCGAATTTATATGTAATGGAAAGCGCGATGTTTTATAGAAAGCTATTGCTGCTTTTACGCTACACGAACAGATTATACTCTATTCGAAGATTTGTATCTGTTTCAAAATCAGATAATATTCCGGCTGCCGCTCGCGTTTGGTACATTTTATCACTATGGAGATCGCTCCCCGTTGGCTTTAATTGTATTATTACGAATCTTCTCCTGTGAGTAGTTGATAAATTATGAGGTGTACCTGAAGTCTCATATGGATCAAAATAATCAGAAGTTATTTTATTATCAGATGTTAAGTAAATTTATCCACAGATCTATCGAACATGTTTCGGCCGAGAGGTTTTCTTATTCGGGGGCAGTCTCTCACAGGTTTAGTCAAGTCTGCCAATTCTCAGGTAAAATTCTTTTACTCTTCAATTCACTAAGTCTGGACGCACCTTTCGTTGCTATTACCTGGCTATGGTGTTTCTCAGCATTGTACTCCACAAAAGTTGATTTCCAGCATTATTTTATCTTATTCAGTGTTACATGGTTAGCCTATTTAGGAGACCGGTTGCTGGATAGTTTCCGTATACCCGATGTTCCGGATAAAGCGCAGCGGCATCGATTTACTTCAGAATTCTTCCAGCCATTACTTGTCTGTTGGGTGGTGCTGGCATTCATCTCGACGGTCTGTTTATTTTGTTTCCTGACATCAACGGAACTGATTTGGGGTATTACCTTATTTATAGTTCTATCAATTTACTTCATGAGTTGTTTTTTTCTTCCCCGAATTGGCAGGGGTATTCTTCCCAGAGAACTCCTCGTAGGCATGTTTTTTTCGGTAGCCACTCATTTCTTCATATGGACACAGATCTATTCCTGGGATTATGGTTTTATCTGGACATTTTTGTGCTTTCTCGTTTTATGCACATTCAACTGTCTTTGTATTTCCCGTTGGGAATATCAGTCTGACAAAGAGGCTGGAGAAATATCGTTTTTTACAAGACATCCCGATCGAATAAATCAAGTCCCGTTTTTTCTGGCTGGCTTTCTTATTTTTCAGTTAATCATATGTAGTTGTTTGATTCCGATGAACCCTCTCCCAGTGTTTGAAGTATCGATGCTCTCCAGCAGTTTGATATTAATAATACTTGATCAGAGTTCGATAAATGATCGGCTTAAACCTGTACTAGCCGATTGCGCTTTGCTCACACCGTGCATCTTTATGAGCTTCGTGGTATGAATTTTAATCGCGTTGCTCCCTGGTTTGAGCGGTTGGAAAAAATGGTTTTCCGGGATCAGATGCAGATCTGTAGGACTGCGTTTCTTTCCGATCTACCGGCAATAAAAAAAGCCGCTCTAATTGGAGAGGGTAATGGGACTTTCCTGGTTCAATTTCTCGAGCATTGTAACTGTGAAGAAGTTCATTACATCGATTCCAGTAAAACAATGTTAGATCTTGCTCAAAAACGATTACAAAAGAGTGTAATTCCAGGATCGACGAGGATTGAATTTTATAGTCTTGATTTATCGCTCGATGCCATGCCGGATCAAAATTATGATTTAATAGTGACGAATTTCTTTCTGGACGTCTTTAGCGCTGCAATGTTGAAAAATGTTATAACGAAGATTACTTCCGCCTGTTCTCGAGATGCTCACTGGTTATATGCTGATTTTCAGATTACTGGAAATCGGTTTCAGCGGTGGCGGGCATTCGCATGGGTGAAAACGATGTATCTTTTCTTCAGATTCACTGCTGGCATTCAAACAACCAGCCTGGCTGATCCCTCAACACTGCTTGATCGCAATGGCTTCCAGGTAAAATGGTCAACCGAATTTGATAACGGATTGATGCGATCTGAATTAAGACAACGAAAATAATCACATACAGAGAGTAAGTTTATTCAGAGATATTTTTGAGAAATGAGAAATCGATACTACATATCAGTAGAAAAAGGATCTGAAACAACGAAGAGATGCCTTCTATGTGCACATCAGAAACCTCAACATGATAGTCTTCTAACTTTCGAATGATCCAGTAAATCAACAGTGCGGCTGTAAACAAAGCTGGTGCAAAACGTCCTGGAGAAAACCAGACTCCTGCCAGAAGAAGTGGAATCAAAATTAAGCTGGCATAACTGAGCTGTTTTATTGTTAGAGGATAGTTCGGATTTGCCCATCTCGCTGATTCATCATTTGCTTTCACAAAGCAGATAGAAAAGGGGATAAGCCAGATTCCCAATGTAATTGAGATGATAATCAAAATACAGGGAGTCAGGAGTGTAGCAGAACCTGCGAGCAGATGATAAAACAGGCCCATTCTCAGCAGCATCAGTGTAATAGTCAAAATAAAAATATTACTCGAGGAACCTGCCGAAGCCGAAGGTAGAATTAGCTCGCGACTTTGTGGAATTGCTTCAGGGGAAAATGTTCGCAAGCACAGTAACTCCAGAGAGCCGACGATGAGAATAGATATGTATAAAGGCCAAAAAAACTGGACGGAGATTAATAGAACGGTCAAAAGAATCGCTAAGGAGATACCGGCAACTGGAAGAAACACCGTACTTCGTTTTCTGATAACGTTTTGACGATCTGACTGGAAATTAACTATCGGTATGCGAATCAGACGCTGCAAGGCTTCGAAATAAGCGAAAAGATAATCGATCCAGTCAGTTTCATTCTGATTATTGGAATCTGAATGAGAGTCATTGAAGGGCGAATCTCCGGAAGAGTTGGTGGCGTTCATGCTTTAGACTGTATCCAGTAATACTGTAGCGTCCCCAGGGCCATTTAGACCGAGTCTATTAGATTGAGAGAGCTACGGTTAAATGTGATGCGTTCTATTGAGATTTCTCGAATGAGTATGTTCTGGCAGATGAGACGCTGATCCACTAAATTCAATACGATTTTAAAGAACAATCTCAAACTGTAAAGCACTGCGCATACACAAGGCCCTCCTGAAAAGGAAGGCCTTGTCAACTGATGCAGTTTAGTTGCTGTTATTTGGTTGCATAACGCAGGTCCATCAGCATCTGTGTAATACGAACCGCTGTTTCCTGAAGTTGGTATTTTTCACGAGTTTCGCAGCGGGAAATTTTTTCGTGTACCTGGAACCAGCTTTCAAACAATTCTGAACTTTTAGATCGAACTAGAGCAGTCGCTGCTGGCTGCATCAGGATGATCCGATGCAGTTCATGGGCGGTGTTAGAGAAATCTCGAATGGAATTCTGAGTTGATTGTCTGAAGGAAGGAGACTCTGTTGCCAGCCACTGCTCAGCAATGACAGAAAGCTGAGTACTTTGAGTTTCTAAAGAAACAACCAGCTTCGCCAGATCAATACTTTCTGAGGGCTGTTCAATCCTCAGGGAAACCCGCAATGCGTTGATGGAATTGTTAACCTTGTCCAGCAGTTGAAGAGCAGCCGGGCTTTCTACCGTGTGGAACATCGCTGAGAAATCTTTCCAGGATTGTTCAATATAAGAGAAAGAGGTAATCAGATTATTCGTGGATTCATTGTGATTGACCGTATCGATCAGGTTTTCAACGGTTCCATAGAATTCGTCGGAAGTCGCAATATAATTTGCTGGTGGCAGACTGATTAACAATCGCAGCGTAGCTCTACGATAAAATTCATCAACATCACGTTTCAGTGCTTCAGTCAGATGGGCGATTTCCTGCATATTCGCTCCGTCCTGAGGCAACCATAGTAATTCCTGAATGGAGCGATCCTGTTGTACGACTCGCTGAATTCCACGGCTTATAATTCGATTGTGATAGGGGCGTAGGCGAGTTGCAAACGAATTCCATGAGTCACGAAAAGCCAGGTACTCGCGTTTGATTGAATCATAGCTTTGGCGATCTATGATCAGGTTGGAAACCTGAACCATTCTTTGTTCGACCTCTTGTCCGGCTCTAACCAGCTCAAACCTCTGAGGCTCGCGCGAAAATTCGATCTCAATATCTTCTACCAGAATTCCCAATGCATTTGAAAGTGCAGACGTTTGAGTCAGTAATTCTGTTCGTTTCAGTTGAGGTCCTGTCTGAAGTAAATCACCCAGCTTACGTTCTGACTGATTCATTCTCGCAATCAGACTCTGAGTCTCACGGTCCAGACCACGTACGTTTTCCAGTTGCAGAGAGACGACTCTCCAAAGCTGATCAATTTCACCATATTCACTTGCAATTTGATTTAAATCACTGCTGCGATTCATTCGATCTGACAGGATTGAAGCACGTGCTCTAATTTTGAGAACATCGGCAATGTACTCTCTGACACCAGGAACCTGGTACATAATTCTATTCAAGCTGATAGCAAGAGCAGAGCTGTCTTTAGAGAATTCATTCAGAGTCTGGCGGACTTCGTTGATATTAATCCGAGATGCATTCAGTTGCGGAGTAGGGGGGAGGTCCAGACCAGAGGGTTTGTATTCCCGATCACGTGTCGCCAACTCAGATTTCTCTAACAGGCGAAGTAAATCATTGACTAATTTGCTGTTTCCATCATTGGGAAACTGTGCTTGCGCGTTCGTGTTTATGCAGGTTAGTGTGAGTCCAGATACCAGGAGTATAACCATAATCTGGGAGACAGAGGACTTGATGTCCTTCCGGAGCTTGTGATTACAAATAGTGTGGCGGAAGCGGGAATACATTCACACAATCCTTTCTCGTGAATTCTACGGCTTGACCAACAAGTGCCTTCCTTGACGATCGCTTAGTCGATGATGTGTAAAGACCGAGCATGAAATGACGCTCGAAACAATGGGCCCTATTAAAAATAGCACGCTTAAATTGATGTGTAACTTGATGCCGGGAAAAGACCATTTAGGAAAAAGAGAATCCAATCGCAATGTCCTGACATATCAGGCGGCGAAGTTTAATGGTTTTGGAAATTACGTCAAGACCATGCTCAGGTGTAATCTTCAGTGAGGCTGCGTGATTCTCAGTATCAAGTTCAAACGGAGAAAACCAGAGTCAGTAAGTATTATCTGGTGGTAGTTTCGGTGGGCAGCGCAAAGCTTGCGGCACACGCGGAGTTTTCGGATTATTCTGCGCAAAAAAGTACATTTAGTGTAATCATATAATGGACGGCAATTGGTTTGATCCATTGTAATTATGGGTGCGTTTAGTTCTATGTTGTCAATGTTACACTTTTGATATTGACTTCAGAAGACTGTCCGATAAATGGTATAAGGCCTAAGTGCATTAACCATAATGAGATGTAAGAATCTATGTTTGTGATTACATTATTTGGCACGATGAATGCTAATAGAACTAAACAGCCACTTTAACAATATCAAAATGACATCAATCTGATTCTGTCACAAGGTGACTTTTGATGCTCAGCAATAACAGGAGAAATTAAAATGTTAGTATTGACTCGAAAACGAGATGAAGTGATTCAAATTGGTGACAATATTGTTATCAAGATTTTGAAGACAGGAAAAGGAGCAATCAAAATAGGAGTAGATGCTCCTGGGGATATACGTGTTATTCGAGGGGAGCTACTTGAAACTGAAAAGCAAACAGAGGTTGTAGATTCTCCTGGCTCGGCTCAAAGCAAACAGGGATTGAATGCACAATGTGCATAGAACACTGAATTATTAGAACGGGACATATTATGTGAACCGTAAAATTTCTATCTAACAATTCCGTTAAGCCATCATAGAGGAAGTTGATAGGCCGGACTTAATAAACCGCATAGCGGTTGATATCGGAGGGGATCATGAACCGATCACAATTCAATAAAACACAGACTGAAACTGTCAATTCTGCACGACTTTTTGTCTGGAGTATGGTGATTTTACTGACTGCAGTTTTTCTGTCTGGATGCACAACACTTTCACATGCTGCTGAATATTACCCAAATCAGAATAGATTCAATCAGAATGATTCTGGGCAATCGTTCGAACGCGATCGGCTGAATTATAATCAAGATTCGCTGGTACCTTCTTCCTCAAACAGTCGGCGTCATCAACGGTTTCGTCCTGTTTCAGATGAAAATCGATTTGATGATTACGAATACAAACTGAAGCAGTTGTTGTCAGAAGAAGCTCAATCTTATGAACGTCCTCGCAATCGAAACAATTCGTTCTCCAGAGATCGAATTGATCCCAGCCAGAAACGCCAAAGTCGTGATTATTTCGATGATAATATCGATAGTCAGAAATTACGTGAACTGATTCGGGACCTGCAGCAGAGGAGTATGCCTCAATATGATCGAGATCGATATGAAACAGAATTTCCCACTCAGTATCCGGTTGACCCACATCAGGAACTTAGAAATAAAATATCACAAAGATACTCCAGTCCCTCTGTGATAGGAACTTTACAGAATCTGGATCCCCAAAGAGCGTACTCGTTTTACCTGGAAATAAATCGCATGATCGATTCGCGTCATGTGCAACCACCTTCTTACGATGTTAGAACGAGAAAATCACTTCAAAATCTGATACTCGCAGTGGAGAACCAGAATTTCATCAATGCCAATCGCGTTGCAGCATCACCCGAACAAATTCGGATGGCGCAGCAAAGTTGGCAGCAACTTATGAATCAGAATCCTGCTCAAAATGCACAGGACTCAGTGACAATAATGCGTCAGGCTGCTGACATTGCAGGAAGTCAGTTGAGAATGCAGGCAACAGGTGTGATTTGTGAATTTGCATATGGATCCCTGGAAGCTCTTGATAAACACTCCCGATTCGAATTTACACCCACTTCTTCAGGTCCACGTGTTGATGCGGGAGATAATAGTGTAGTAGGGGTGGGGGTTCAACTGAAGACGCATCGAGACGGAGCTGTGATTCTGAGAACATTAAATGGTGGAGCAGCACAACAGGCAGGACTCCAAAGAGGCGATGTTATCGTAGGAGTCAATCAGAGAAACTTAGCTGGTCTTTCTCTGGATGAGGTTGCAAATCTCATTACCGGTCCAGCTGGTTCCACAGTAGCCATTGATGTTCGTAGAGAAGATAAAAACGCCAGAGTAAATCTCAGTCGACAGGCAATACGTATTACAAATATCAGTGAAGTCAAAATGGTTGATACCCAACAGAAAATCGGACTCATCCGGCTTGAAAAATTTGGAGAGGGTGCCGTCCAGGAATTAGATCGAGCATTATGGAGCCTGCATCAACAGGGAATGAATTCTCTGGTATTTGATTTGAGAGGAAATCCAGGCGGATTGCTGACGGAAGCGATTTCGATTTCAAATCGATTTGTTCCCTCTGGGAAAATTGTTTCAACACGAGGACGGAATCAGAGTGATAATACGATTGAATCAGCGACGCATGATCAAACATGGAAAATGCCACTGGTCGTATTAGTCGATGGTGACAGTGCGAGTGCCAGTGAAATATTTGCCGCTGCTATTCAGGAAAACCGGCGTGGTCTGATTGTCGGTAGAAAAACTTATGGTAAGGGTACCGTACAGACTCATTTTCCACTGCAGTCCGTTTCCGGTACTTTCTGGTTAACAACAGCCAAGTTTTATTCTCCGACAGGTCGAGAAATGGCTGGCGTTGGAGTAAATCCGGATGTGACTGTTAATATGAGCGAACGTGAGCTGGAAGAAATTGGGCCCATCGACCGGGATCTGAAGGCTGGGGTCAGCGCTATTTTAAGTCATAAACCAGGTGAACTTGTAAATAATATGTCTGGGAGACAACAGGTCAGGCCAGCACAATTTCAGTTTTCGGGCTAATTTGAAGTCTTCGGTTTATCGAGTTTCAACTGGTTCCTGATAAAATAAAGACTCTCGTATTCTACTGGGTTCGATACAAAGCAATAATGCAATTCCGGTTGTTCCGGGTATCGAGACTTGTAAGGTGCGAGAGTTTTTTTATTAATACAGAGATTCCCAGAAGTCATTGTTCAAGTAACTACTTTGAGATATGTGATGAAGTGTGAAATTTCGCAGAATATCCAGGCAGCCGCTAACCTGATTCGGCTTGGAGAGCTGGTAGCTTTTGCTACAGAGACGGTATATGGACTTGGGGCCAATGCGCTTAACCCAGAAGCGGTTGCACAAATATTTGCTGTCAAACAACGGCCCCATTTTGACCCCTTGATAGTGCACATTGCGAGCACGGGTCAACTGGATGAACTCACTACGGAGTTTTCATCAACTGCTGAAAAGCTGGCGTCTACATTCTGGCCAGGACCATTGACATTGGTATTGCCGAAAAAAAAAGTCGTTCCTGACCTGGTAACGTCCGGACTGGATTCAGTTGCCATTCGTATCCCAGCTCACCCGGTGGCCAGAAAATTATTGGAAATAACTCAACTGCCAATTGCAGCTCCCAGCGCGAATAAATTTGGACGACTCAGCCCAACTCGGGCTGTCGATGTTGCTGAGCAACTCGGTGATGAAATCAAGCTGATTCTGGATGGTGGACCTTGTACTGTTGGAGTAGAATCAACAGTCATCCAGTGTTTGGGGGATCAACCTGTACTACTCAGGCCGGGGGGAATTTCTCTCGAAGAAATTCAAGCCTGTATTGGCGAAATTCGGTTGGCAGAATTAGAAGATTATGCTGAAGCAAATTCGCCTGTCAGTCCAGGAATGTTGCCCAAGCACTATGCTCCAAGTACTCGATTAATCATCGTGGATCATCCGGAACAACTTCCAGCAGCAGGTTCACTTGGTGTATTGAGTCTGTATCCTCTCAAGGATACAGAGTTCAGAGATTGCCAGTTCACAGTTCAACAGATATTATCTCCTACTGGAGACCTCAAAATGGCTGCTGCCAATTTTTTTGCAGCACTCAGGAAATTAGATGCAGCCGGAATAGATCAGATTGTAGCATTAAGATTACCAGAGACAGGACTGGGAAGAACAATCAATAATCGTCTTGAAAGAGCAGCTGCATCATAATTGGAAAGTTGTGGCGTCCTGTTTTCGATATCCCAGAATACACTGATTAAGTGTTGTAAATAATTGATCTCGTTGAATCGGTTTTGTTGCATAATTGTCACAGCCTGCTGCCAGACATTCTTCACGTGCGCCACTCATCGTGTGAGCTGTCAAGGCAATGATCGGATATGGATAACCCTGTGATCGGAGTTGTTTTGTCGCTGCATACCCATCCAGCTCCGGCATCTGCATGTCCATCAGTATTACGTCATATGGCGAACCTGCTTCCTCGGCCTCTTGGGCTTTTTTGATGGCAATCAAGCCATTTTCGGCTAAGGTGACGGTATTGCCTGATTTATTTAATAAGTAGCTGATCAGTTTCTGATTATCGATTCCATCTTCAGCCAGCAAGATATTGTAATTCATTTCAGCGAAGTTAGATTCAGGAGTATCGTTAATCGTATTTATGCATTCGGTATCAAACGTCCTTTGGTCGATAAATTCCAGTTCCTGACATCGTTTCGTTTTCACAGTTACTGAGAAAGTCGTCCCGTTACCATACTCGCTATTAACAGAGATTTCTCCGCCAAGAATATGAGTCAATCGCTTACAGATTGTCAAACCCAGACCTGTTCCGCCATATTGTCGTGTGGTTGACGAATCTGCCTGCATAAAAGGCTGGAACAAACGCGAAATTTGTTCGTCCGTCATTCCAATACCTGAATCTATCACATCAAATTGGATCACCGGTTCATTTGTGTCAATTGATGAGGCCGTAACGATCAGTTGCACGTGGCCTTGTCTGGTAAATTTTATTGCGTTGCTCAAAAGGTTAATCAGGATTTGGCGAAGTCTGACGGGGTCGCTCTGAATCCAACGGGGAATAGAACCATCAATTTTTACAGAAAGATCCAACCCCCGGTCGATTGCACGGATTTCCATTAATGTTTTTACGTCGTCCAGTAACTCAATTAAAGAGCAATGAATGGCTTCCACTTCAAGTTTGTCCGCTTCAATTTTAGAAACGTCAAGGATATCGTTAATCAATTCCAGCAGGTACTCACCGTTTTTCCTGATCGTGTCAATATGGCGACTCATTTCCGGGTCATCATTGCGCTGTTTCATAATTTCCGCAAATCCCAGGATCGCTGTCATTGGTGTTCGTATTTCGTGACTCATATTTGCCAGAAACGAACTCTTAATGTGGCTGGCTTTTTCGGCGTCCTGCTGCGCGATGACCAGGTCCTCGACCATGCGATTAAAGGTCTCAGCGAGTCTGCCAATTTCGTCTTGTGAATCAATAGAGATTCGGTGTTCCACGTTACCTGATGCGATAAGTTCTGCGCTCTGTGAGAGTTCCAAAATCGGAGAGACAATTCCCCGTGAGATCATCCAGGCGAGCAACAAGCCAGAAAATGTTCCCAAACATGCTAATATTCCGATTACTAACTTAGCAGATTGGATTGACGAATCCGCATGATGAGTCGTATCTACAGTTTTTAAATGTATCAGCGGATGAGCCTGATTCTGTAGTAAAGCATCGATCGAGTCCAAATTCTGTTCAAATGTGCTTAATAATTCATCAATTTCATCTGTGATATTGACGACTTGATTTCCGTAAGTCGTTGCTTTTTCAAACTTATCGTCGATGAGTTTGATCCTTTGAAACTCAATGTTATTCGAAATAACATCCAGATATTTGGCTTCAAACATCTTAAATTTTTCTTCCGCATCGAAGATACGTGATAGTAATGTTTGATTCCGTTTGGCTATGTATTCTTCTATCGAACCAAAAGCGATATTCAGGTACTTTTCCATGTTATAACTCGCTTCCGCTTTTTTGATTCCATCATCAGACTGGTCGTTATTTGATCTCAGCTGTTCTCGGTCAATCAACTGATTAATCAAGCTGACCTGATTTATAAAAACATTTAAAGCGGCATCTCGTCTATCAGCCAAGTCAATTATTTGTGAGGCCAGCAGATTATATTTTTCGTATAACGTCGAAATCCTTTCTTTCAAAAGCAGCTCAGTGTCCGATTTTGCAAGTGCCTGATAGCGGCGATAATTATCTTTGAAACCATCTCGAGAATGAATCAGTTTTGAGAGGTGTTTCTGGTTTCTGTCACGAACGTAATCTAGTACTGCGCGAGCAATTTCTCCTGCTTTGATTTCCATTTCGAGAATGGATTCTTCAAGAGGTTCGTCTACATTAACCAGTTGAGAAATGTCTTGATTTATGTGTGAAATCTGGAACCAGGTTATCATTCCACTTACAACCTGAATCAGTACCAGCAGGCCAAATGCAAATTTGAGACGATCTGAAATCGACCATTTTCGAAATTTGGAAGTTTTATTGAGAGATGGTTTAGCGGTATTCATTGGATTGCTGGAAAAACAGAGTGTATGACTCGATATAGAATAAAAATGAAGAGAGTTATTATTCAACCGGGCAGGTTTGGTATAGAAAGGCATTCGTTTCTTCATACCCGAATAGAGGCGAATCCCTCCTTATAACTGTATGCTGAAAAAAATTGCGATGATTTAGGAAATGACAATCATCACGAAATAATAGAATTTGATTTGGGAATGTATGATGCTTGCAGATTGAAGTGATCGTAACAGCCAACGGTACTATTAATTACGATGCGGAAAGGATGGATTATTTGTTGATTAGTTCTCTATGAAAATAAAAACGCCAGCACCGTTCAGAGGGGGGTGAACGATACTGGCGGTCAACAAAAATCTGGTTTTCTAATTGAAATACTGGATTGATCAGAATCCCGATAATAGATTCGGCAAAATAAAATACCGGAAACAGATCAGTTCGGCCTCAAATTCAACCAGATAGATTCAAAGTTGCTTGCTCTTGAGAGGTAACTTAATCGTGAATCTGATAATTCCAGCTAGCACTTCACTAGAGAGAGTCGTTATCAGGTCAGTATAAGTTATCGTGTTGTACTTGAGGTAATCACTACAAGAAAAAGAAAATCGACCTTTAGATCGATTGTCAATGATTCCCGGATCATGACAGGCTTGTTGATTGTGACGATAATCTGGAGGGGCCGATGTTAACAAAGTGAGTTATTTGTATTCAGGCTTTTACGAGACAATGAGATTTGATTTCTGCTGCTATTTCGCTGAGTGGCAGAACCTTATCGGCGAGCCCCGAGCCGACGACTGCTGCAGGCATTCCCCAGACGACACTTGATGCTTCGTCCTGAGCGATGATCGTACCTCCAGAATGGACGATATCGAAACTCCCTTCGATTCCATCCTCTCCCATTCCTGTTAACATAACAGCCAGTGTCGCATTTCCAAAATGTTCTGCAGCAGATCTGAATAACGGGTTTACAGAAGGCCTGCAAAAATGCTCAGGAGGGTCCTGGCTTATTATTGTAACCTTATGTCCATCCTTTTCGCCAATAAGAAGATGACTTCCACCTGGTGCTACATAAGTTTTGTGCGACTCTAGTACTTCGTTATGTTTGGCTTCAACAGTTGTTCGACCACTGTCTTTCTCAATATGCGCGGCCAGGATTTCTGTAAAGCCTGGTGGCATGTGTTGTACTATCAGAATTGGGATAGGTAAGTCGACTGGAATCTGCGGTAAAAGTTCGGCTAACGCTTTAGGGCCACCCGTACTGGTTCCTATGACGAGGACTTCCGGCTGTTTATAAAATTTAATATTCTTACTGAATAAAGTTTTTTTGCGTGTGTCAGACTTTTTTATTTTAGAAGGAGTTGTGACATGCTTTTCAGAAACGGGTATGGTTTTTGAAGGGGCTGTATTCTTTGATCCAACGGCTTTAATCATCATGACCAGTTCCTGGGAAAGCACACGAATACTTTCAGCGGCACTGGATGTTTGTGGCTTTGCTACACATCCGACAGCACCCAGGGAAAGTGCTTTAACAGTCGTCTCTGCACCCTTGGAAGTTAAGCCACTTGCCATTATGACAGGGATATCAGGAAATCGATTTTGAATTTCTTTCAGTGCTGTCAATCCATCCATCACAGGCATTTCAACATCTAGAATGACGACGTCAACCGGATGAGACTTCATCCAACTCAACGCGCATTCCCCATTCATTGCTGTACCGGAGACTAAAATAGCAGGATCTTGCTCAAGTGCTCTGGAAATCAAGCCACGAATGACTGCAGAATCGTCGACTACAAGAACGCGAATAGGATCAGATGACATGGTAACTTCCTTGTGTTTCACTAATTGAAATAGATTTAGTGCATTTTGGAGGGAGTTGAAATGCTGGATTTGTTTCAACCTGATTACTTTTAAAAGGATAGGTCAGATAATCCTCGATCGTGAAATTGTCATTCATTTTTTGAAAACTATTTAATGCCGGGTGCTGGAACAATTGTCTTGTTCGCTATAATCGGGTTGTCGAGAAGAGGTCTTTTTAAGCTACATTTTCATGTTCACTGGTTTGCTTAGCCAGCATACTTCAATTTAGGAATATCCATGCCGGTTCATCCACAAGTAGCCCAATACCTGGAAGAAATTTCAAAAGTAGACTTACCTCCATTTGAAGAAATGACTCCGGAATTCATACGGAGCACGCTTACTCCATCACCCGAGCCACATATACCATCCCAAAGTATTGAAAATCGATCAATCCCAGTGAATGGTACGAAAATACCAATTCGTATCTATACGCCACCTGAAGCGATAATGATAAATGCAGAAGAAATGCCAGCCCTTGTTTTCTTCCATGGCGGAGGCTGGGTGATGGGTACCTTGGATGCCTATGATGGCGTATGCCAGGATCTAGCCGGTACCTCAGGTTGTAAAGTTATTTCGGTAGATTATCGTATGGCACCGGAATTTCCCTACCCGATTCCTTTTGACGATTCTTATTCAGCCACGGAATGGATTTCAGTACACGCCCGTGAACTCGGCATTGATCGTCATCAGATTGCAGTCGGCGGTGATAGCGCGGGGGGAAACCTTGCTACTGCAGTTGCTCTCAAAGCAAGACATTCAGAATCTTTGAACCTGGTTTATCAGTTACTCGTTTACCCTGTGACAAATTATCAGTTTGATACAGAATCCTACCAGAGCTTTGGTACTAATTACTTCCTTACAAAACGGGCAATGGAATGGTTTTGGGATCAATATCTGCCTGATGAGTCTTCCGGCAGGGAAATCTATGCTTCACCACTCCGCTGTAAAGATCTGGCTGGAATGCCGGACACTCTCGTCATTACCGCCGGTTATGATCCACTATATTCTGAGGCAGTTCAGTATATCGAGATGCTCCGAAAATCTGATGTGATTGTAGAGCATTTAAACTATGAAGATATGATTCATGGGTTTTTCAGGCGATCCGATTTATACGATCGTGCTTATGAGGCAGTACAAGCTGCGGGACAAAAGATCAAACAGAGATATTCTCGCATGTAAAATTGTAGTGGAGTATTTATTCTTCTGCAGCAATTTGATGGAAACGCCCTGCTATCAGCATTTGCAGAATGAAGCAGCAAACCAGGCTTAAATAAAATGCAGGCAGCAGTACACCAGCTTCTCCGATAGTATCCTGGAACATGAAATAGAAAAGTTGTAAAAGTGGTGTGGCGCAAGATTCCACAAGAATAAATGTGCCAATTGCAAATGCCAGAGCCCCCCAACGTACCATCAGTGAGTAGTATGCTAATAAATGCAGAAAGATACAGAATTGGATGATCATCAGAGGAACCAGTGAGTATAAACCAGAGCTTGTAAGATAAGTGATACTTTCTGGCACGATCAAAATGACCAGAATAATGGTGAGACAAACTGGTATCAGTGACAGGATGATTCCCCCCACTTTCTCATAGGCGATGCGAAACATTGAACATGGGAGTATAGACAGGAGCGGAATCATTTTTTGAATACGCTCTTCTCGAAAAATTCTTGAGGCATAGATTGTGCATTCTACAATAAAGCTTACGAACAGTAAGAGAAGAGCTGCACTTACCAACTCCTTCCAGGTAAATGACTGAATAGAGCTGGAAGTGGTATATCGATCGAATAATATTCCACCACCTACTATGACGATAATCAATGTTGGGTACAGAATCAGCTTCAGTAGAGTTGCTTTTAGGCCCCCACCTGAGAACTGAAATTCTTTCCAGACAAAAGCATTTGTTCCGGGGCGGGAATTCATAAAGCGTTTATGAGATTGAAATTTTCTACTTCCAGATACATTGATAGTTGTTTTCTCAGTACAAAAATCAAATATGAACCAGGCTAGTGTAAAGAATAAAATTCCCAGTGAAACATTACTGATGACTTGTGAACTCAATATAGAGCCTGAATAACCCGTTGTCAGAATCTGCTTGATTTGTTCAACAACAGAGTGCTCCTGGCTGATAACAAATAAATACTTACTGCTACTGGAAATGGAATCAGTTAAGGTGAGGTAACCACGAGATTGAAGGTTGACAGTGAGATGATATTGAAGTGTGGGAAATAAGAAATAGAAAAAGAGTGCTGTAAGCATAAGGGCAATCGCTTCACCAGATCTTTTGGCATAGACCGAACAGAGTAAGGCAAAATTTGAGATCAGAATTATATAGCCAATCATGGCGATAAGTGTTGCATAGATTTGTAGTGGAGTGATTCCTCCTAATGAAACTGAAAGCAGTAAAAAAGGAAGTTGTCCCATCAAAAGCAAAATCATGCGTAATGCTCTTACGCTGGATTTTCCTGTTAACAGGGCAAACGTATTGATTCCTGCCAGCTTTAATAAAGGAAGGGTCTCTTCTTCTTTTTCCTCCGTGATAGACGTAGAGAAGAAACCAATTCCAGCTAATGTTACCAGCCAGAAATTTAGCCAGATAATTTTAGTAAAAAAATCCAGGCCAGGGGAACCAACGCGCGAACTGGTTATCCATGAAGAGAACAGAATACAAAACACGATTCCAATACACACAAAGCGAAGCAGGTGTGTTTTTTTATCCCTGGTATCTTTTTTCAGCGCAAAGCTGGCAAAAATGAATGACCCTCTCAAGCCTCACCTGTTTCCTCAAATTAATTAATAGTGCTTAGCCGCCGTGTTCAGACAATGGAATATCAAACGAATATAAAATCAGTCCCTCTTTTTTGAAGATGTTGGGCGTCTCTGGAAATAAAGACTCAGGAATTTTAGCGATAACGAGCAGTTTTCCCCGGTGATCTGGCCAGTTGATATTCTGATTTATCGAGTCTGGGGGCACTTTGAGTGATGTTCGTACAAGTATTGGGAAAAACTGTTCTAAAGTAAATTCCTGTTTTTTGTCTGTTGGTCTTACAAAAGGTAATAACCTGTTTGTTCTGATGTAACTGGTGTCGAAAAGTGGGTTTTCTGTCAGTAAAGGGTACAGCCTCCTGGATTTCCCACTATAGATCAATTGATTTCTTTCTATCTGCAGTTCATAGATTTTTGAACCAAATACAAAATGAACCTGTTCAACAGATCTGGGAAATTCTTTTCCCAGATCAAGTGAAAGCGCTTCCAGTCCTGTCTCATTGGCAAGGAATGATACTAAATTTACATCGAGCAATGATTTTGAGATTCTTGCACGATGGAAAAAAGTTCGAAAAGAATTTGGGGGAATATCGACCTGTAAATGGCCGTTTTTTCCACTGGTGCTGATTCCATTCACTTTGGAATAGGTCTGACATGTCGAATAGATATGTGATTCTCCAGTATGGGTAATTTGAAAATTTCCACCAGATACGATTCCCAGACTGGACCATTCTGAAATAATTGTTTTGTGATTCGGCAAAATATCAGCAACGATCAGTGAATGAATTTGAGAAGTTTGATTAGTGCTGTATCGTCCAACAAAGAGAAATATGAAACAGAACAGAAGTGTGCTCAGGCCATAGACAAGATAAAAGGTACGATAATGTTCGGAATATTTTGTGATCAGATAATAAACTGGCCCGACAATGATTAAGTAAATGAATGAAAGTAGAAATATTAGATACCAGATTTGTTGTGGCTTACTGATTTCCGTCAAGGTTGCCAGCAATTCTTCATCAGTGTTCTTATAAAAAATATTTTCGTACTTTGAAGGATATGCGACATCTGTCCCTGTTACTTGATTCTCTATTTCTCTTGTCGGAGTTACTGAATAATGTTTGTCTGTATTGATCACCTGTCTTAACTCTGCCGGCGAAAGATCCGTCAGCTTATGTTGATGAAAATAGATGACTCCCTTTCCATAAAATGCAGGAGACGTTTGTTGGTTTAACAGGCGGTATGAATCGGGAAATGATAGTGGGTCACCATTTGAATCAAAAAACAGATGCAGAATACCTCCCGAATAAATCCAATCCATAAAGGCTTCGCGTCGCGTTTTTTCCCACTTGGGAAGGTGATCTAAGATTATTTCCTGCAGAGCGTCTGTGGCACCTGTAACGGAAGGATAGAGATCCTCTGGGAACGATTTCACGCCTGAAGTCACGCTATTCAGACTGCCCGGTGTGACCAGCTGAATAATCGATTTTTCAGTCACAGGTCGAGGCGCAAGGAATGATTGAGAATGCCGTATGTCATTCTGATCCCAGCTTACGACCCAGTTGCCATTGAAGTCAGAAAAGTAGGGATAATACTGGACCCATTTTTTTTCGAATGGTGCAACATAAGTGCGTGTTGAAAGTGCAATATCTATCTGTTGGCCACGAAATGATTCCTGGTGAAATTGAATTTCGCCTTCAAATGGTTCGGAATCAGGATTTTCGATCAACAGAGTCACAGGATTAATGTGATAGGCAGTCGGGCGATCATTAAATCCCCATCGTATGTCATGAATTTCAATAGCCTCGGCCACCTTTTCGTTTGCAGCGACGAAAACCAATAGCACGAATAACCATTTCAAGTATGAGTTAGCTCGATCCATTATTTAAATTCTAATAGTCCCCGATCAGATTAGAGTCGTGCCGGTTGGCAAGGTTTTTGAGAATCGCATCGTCAGTCAACTGGCTGATATACCTAACAGACCCATCTCCAAGACAAAAGTGGGCTCCTTCAGAATGAGAGCTTGAAAATCCACCAACTTTGAGTAGGAATAAGCGCTCTTCCGGACTCAACCCCTTATTTTCATTAGATGATTTATTCGAGAATTCAGGTAAGGATCGTATTTCATATTCACCCATTCCATCTACATCGGAATTCTCTTCGAATGAATAACGACCTCTTCCTCCATAGTGAGATCGCGCACCAAAACTACTTGGTGTAGACATAGTGGAATTAATTTTGCTACCCATGTTTCTGAGTGTAGAAGAAGTCCCAGAGGTCCAACTCAATAAACCTGCATCGCTGGCTTCTCCGATAAAGATTGTGTGCGAGCGACCATCTTTTAAATCTTTTTCTCGTATACTGCTGTTTAAAAACAGGACGCCATTATTATTGGTATCGATAGGTGACTCTGAGTTATTATGACAGCCAACATAGTTCCAGGTATCATTGGGATTGGACGGACAATAAAACCCGGGTATAACGTGGTTGACGATTTTGCGATTTGCGAGATCATAAACTCCATATTGAAAATCATAACCAATGAAGGCTGATTTTTCTTCCAGTTGTGGCAATATCTGAATCAACCAGCCTACATGATATCCAACAGGCCGATTCAGAATCGGGCCTGTTGTGTTAACTGATCCAGATGGCAGAACTTGATGTGACATCTGGTAATTTTGCAGCGCCAGACCAATTTGCTGCAGATTATTTTTACAGGTCGTAGCCCGCGCTGCTTCTCGGGCCTGCTGTACTGCCGGCAATAAAAGTGTAATCAGAATCGCAATGACCAGAATGACCGTGAGCAATTCGATCAGGACGAAACCGAATTGACGTACCGGATTATCGCGGGATATTTTCATGGTTCGACAACTGTTATCACAAGTAATGAAATACGGGTAACTCTGTAAAGCTTTAAAAATCTGAAATGAGTTGCCCATCGTGTCGATTAGCCAGGGCTTCATAGACTGACTGATTTATATTTTGGCTCAAAAAGCGAACTGAGCCATCGCCGATACCAAAATGGCCACCTCCTGTGTGATAACTCGAAAAACCACCTACAAAAGATTTATTTGAATCGGGAGTCGTGTTGCCAGAAATTGTACTTTCCTCCTCTGATTGAAAGCGTTCTTCATACGCTGCCTGACCGGTAAATATTTTTCCATCGTCTGAATTAATAAAGGTACCGGCATTGCGCAGGGTAGAACGGGTTCCTGAAACCCATCCCAATTGATTCCCTTCTATAAATTCGCCAACGAACAAAGTTTTGGAACAACCATCCAGGATCTCGTCAAAACTGACACTACTGTTTAGAAAAAGAACTCCATTATTATCTACGTCGATCGGTGATTCGATATCATTTTGTACTCCTGCATAACAGTGACCCTGATTTGGATTTGACGGGCAATGCAAAACTGCAATACGATAATTGGCGACTTCTTTGTTAGCAGGATCATAAACACTTTTGTTAAAGTTGAATTTATTAAAGGCAGTTCGTTCATCAAGATAAGGTAAAATCTGCAAAATCCAACTGACATCATAACCCTTCGGTTGATTGATGATCGGGCCTGCGGAATCTATGGAACCTGGGGGAAGAACATTGTGAGCCATTTCATAATTATGCAATGCGACATTAAGCTGTAATAGATTGTTCTTACAGGATGATCTACGGGCTGCTTCCCGCGCCTGTTGAACGGCTGGTAGCAGGAGGGCAATTAAAATGGCAATAATTGCGATTACCACCAGTAATTCGATCAGTGTAAATCCCCAACAATTTTTCTGATCACAGTCTACTTCAGCAGGTGAAAAATGTTTCATAATGGTTCCTTCAGATCGGTTTGTCTTATTGAGAAGGAGAATTATTCTCAATTGCTGTATTTGAAAGCTGAACAGGCCATTCACGAATCACACGAACCCGTTCGATTGCCTTGGCCGGATAGCTTGCTTTCGTACGAATCAGGATCATGCTTTGATTCTGTATTAAATCTCTGTCTATCTCAATGACTACCTCCCCTGGATAAGGGCCACCTATTTCCTGGGATGATATCTGCCAGGTTTCACCGGAATATGTCAAATCTTCCGTAAGTCTGTTTACTGTGCGCTGTACCGCAGCCTCGGATAGCCAGATCGCCTGTAAATTGTGCTGTGATTTTTTTAATTGATTGAGCTCTATCGAAGTCTGTTTTAATAATTCTCCGATGATCGCCAATGTGAGAATCAGGCACACCAGGGGTATGATGACAACTGCGCCCTTTCGAAAGTGATTCCTGCGCTTGTCATTCTGGGGAAGCAAAGAGTTATGATCAATTGATTTCATATCTCACCTCGAGTTTATTCCTTGGCCTTTATAACGTAAGCGTATTTCTGGTTAATCGCTGCATCAAAGTCGAGCTTTCTGAAAGGCACTTTGATCGTATTATTTTCATGAGATCCATCAGGTGGAAACTTCAACCGCAGAGAAGCAATTTGGCGCTGGTTAATATTTTCAATGCTAAATTGAAACTGCGATTCTGAGATCAGATATTCATTTCGTGAGATTAACTGAGTAGAATTATTTTTTTCACGGACAATGAATTTTCCATTATCATTTTCACCAGCAGAGTAAACGATAAAAATATCGTCTTTCAGATCCAGCTTCAATTTTTGTAGCTTGGGATTCTCTTTTGATAATATTGAAGCCTTTCTGGCTGCTGCTACGTCCTCACGAAAATTCTTCGATAATCTCTGCAGGTTCATTGAACTCCGGATTCTGGCAGTCCCTTGCAATTCGACACGCATCAGAAACGCCAGCAGTGTTACTCCAACAGTAAAAATGACTGAGATCAACGAAATCATTACCAGCATTTCGATTAGAGAAACACCATGATAAGTTGTTGCTTTCAGATAAATATTATGCTGTTTACTCTGCAGCTTTTTCATTTGGTACTCTCCATCTGATAAAACCAGAGTGAAAGTAAGACAGGGTCCGCGAATTCACCGTATGGGTTTTGCCATGATAGCCGTATTTGTACTTGTTTTAGTGCAGCTGATTTTGGACTTTCTATTAAATCAATGGTCAGTTTTGAATTTTTTAGTGAAAGTTCTTTCGTCACCTGATTTCTATAGGTATCCAGTTTTTGTGGCGTAAGGCTGTTCCATGTTTCTGTGACAGACAATCGTTCTGCCAGATTAGCCAATGTATTAGTTGCCAGAACTCGCTCATTTATCGACTTTCTCTGAAGATTAACAACACGTAAAGTGGGAACTGCGATGGAAACAGCAGCGCTGACCAGAATCAGTGAGATGAAAGCTTCAAAGACGGTAAAGCCCGACCGCTTACTCCGCTTCGTAATATGATGATGATGGAATCTCATAGAGACAGAATTTCAACTGAAGTCAAAAATTAATTGGACGATGGGGATAAACAATGCAATCACAAACAGGCCCACGACTAATCCCAGGGTGCAGACGATAACTGGTTTTAAGAGATCTGCGAGCACTCTCAGTTTTCTGTTCCTGCGTTGCTCTATTGAGAGAGCCAGTGCTCTCAACACTTCAGGCAGGTTACCCACGCGCTCAGCAGTAACACAGAGGGCCGCCTCGGAACGGGAAATGATTTTAGCATGCTGCAGAGACGCCCAAAGGTTTTCACCCTGATTGACTCTGTTTTTGACTGATTCAGAACGAATTCTGACATCTGCCCACAGGTGATATTGGGAAGCGGAACTCAACGCGATCTGGGGCTGTTGTTGTGCGGAAATAGACTGGGCAATCTGTCTCAGGCAATCAGGTGTATTGAGTCGTGGGAACCAGGTTGTGAAGAGTGGGATCCGTAAATTAGACCAGCCGAAATAATTCCCCATGTGGATCAGAATTAATAGCGTGAATGGAATAGAAAAAATCGGTAAGAACAGGAAAAAATTAGCAATGATAAAATCACTAAGGTTTATCACAGTTAGAGTCATGGTTGGAAGATTTGCATCGAAATCCATAAAAATCTTTTTGAATTTGGGTATGATCCAATACATGATAAACCCCGCGATTGTAAACAGGATCGTTCCGACTACTGTTACATAAACGGCGAGATAGGTAGCGCTTGTCTCTCCCGACTCATTCTTTAAAGATTTCGATGTCTGTACGGCAGCATCTCGGAGCGCTAAGCCCAGTGTATTACTTACTTCTCCAATGCGAATTGATACGACTGTAGATTGAGGAACAAGGCCTGGAGTTTCAGACAGTGCTGTTGAAAGTGAAACACCTGAGTAGAGTCGACTGCTCAGTAATTCAAGTCTGGCTCGATATTTTCGTGGTTGTGTTTCTGCATAGGTATCAATTTCAGGGCCCAGTGGAATGTTTTTTTCTACACAGACGGTTAACAGCCAGAGTAATTCAGATTCATTAGCCCGTTTGGATAATGAAATAATATTGATGAGACAACTGAGGATGATGAATGCCAGTAGTAAAGGTAAAAATGAGATAAAGATTGGCAAGAAGACCAGTAATGGGAGCCCCAGTAAAATCCATCCGAAAATACGAATAGATTGAATTTTAATCTGCAGAGTCTCAGGCAATTCATATTCATCACCCTGATTAAGAGCGAAAGCTACCTGATAACAGCGAGATTCTTGATAGATGGTAAAAGAGTAAAGAATCAGACTGGGTATGATCAGAAGTAATGCACCCAGATGAGACTGCTGATTGAAAACTACCACCAGAATACTAAGGCCAATTAATACAATCCCACAGAACATCATGAAAAGCAGGAAGAGTATCCAGCAGACTCTGACGAAAGGGTTAACTCCCTGGTGGCCAAAGTCTATTATTCTCCGAGCCAGCAGAATCGAGGAAATTCCGGCAATCGGAAAATAGGCAAAAAATGCCAGGCAGAATATAAGTCCGAGTGATTCCACTGACGATGACTCTTTCTAGTAATGATGTCGTTATGAGAGATCATTGAGCAACTTGATGAGCGGTAAGTAAATTGCTCCAATCGGGAACGAGACAATAATTAATATCCCAGCTAATACGATTGGCTGAAGCATGAAAACCAGTGAGCTGGTTTTCATATTTGCTTTGGCCTGGAATATATTACTGCTGGCACGTAATGAATCGATGAATATGTCCGGGCGATCCTGCCATCGAAAAATATGGACAAAGCCTTTTGAAAACTGAGAAATTCCCGAGGATGCCTGTGAGAGACTCAAGCCCTCTTTCGCTCTACTTTTTAATAACTGACAACCTGCAATCAGATTTGGGTCTTTTGTTGTTTTTGCGGATAGTTCGATCGCATCGGGAAGATTTATTCTTGCCTCTGTCATTGTTGCCAGCATGCGGCAGAATTGAGCATTTGAAGTGTTGCAGAGTATTCCGCCGAAAACTGGGATCTTATTTATCACCCTTCTGCGTGTTGACTGTAATCTGAATAAGTCAAAACTGAACCAGATTCCTATCGAAATCAGCAGAAACCAACCCAGCATCTGCAGGCCATACTCTGAAAATACATCTGAGATGTGGAAAGCCAGAACAGTCAGACTGGGTAATTCGGTTCCAAAGCCTTCAAATATTGATTTAAAGTTTGCAACCACTTTAACCATCAAAAAATAGAACAGGAGAAAAGAAACAGCAATTAAAACTCCAGAATAAAATAGAGAGATGAGGATTTTATGTCGGGATTGTTTGAGGTACCTTTGGCATTCGATATAATCTTCGATGATCGATTCCAGGTGTTTCGTCTGTGCTCCCGCAAGGATCAGTGATTCCAGATGGTGTGGTATCGATTTCAAATGTCTGTCAAAACTGTGTTCAGGTATGACGCCTTGCTCCAGGTCATTGGCAATATTTTGGAAGATGCGAGATAACTGCCGGGAATTCGTCTCCTCAGCCAGTGTCAGCAGGCAGGCAGAGAGTGGGATACCATCAATTTCTGGTTGAGAAACTTTAGGTAAAGTGCTGACAAACTCTGATTCCTCACTCCAGGCAGCCTTGCCAAAGTCAGAAAGTTGTTCTTCTGCAAATTCTTCAATTTCCCAATGCTCTGAGTCCCTGGTATCGATATCGTTCTCCGATGATAATAGATCAACTCTCAGGATTTTTAAGCCTTGCTCCATCAGTTTGATTCGTGCAGACTCATCATTCTCTGCATCGATCACTCCTTGCAGTTTCTGTCCCTCTTTGTCCAGGCAGGTATATGAGTAACGATTCATTATAGTGAGGGACTCCCCAGCATTTTTAATAATTCAATGAAAGGCAGAAATACAATAATGGCGTAACAGGCTGTAATACCACCTGCAATTAAAACGAGTAAAGAGACTGGAATAATTCGCTTCGCCCAATCTATGCGATTTGATACTCGTGTTTTATAAACACGTGACATCTCAGAAAAAATTCTGACAAGATGATTTTGATGAACATTCTTTATCAGCATTTTTTTTATAAAGGATGGATAAAAGTCGCTGTTTCGTACTACATCTGGTAGTGAAGATCCATGTTTCAATTTTGCAGAAAGTAATTTTGATTCTGTAATCAGTTTTGAATTTCCGGTAGATTCAGCGGCTAGTACCAGAGATTCATGTAAAGGAACATGATATGAAAGCAGGATGCTGACCATTTTTGTAAAAGTTGAATAATTCATTTCCAGAATCAATTTCTGATACCCGGGAATCCAACCGTATGCAATAATCGAAAAGACACTCCTTGATAATGATGTATTTTGTTCTCTAGTACCAAGGAAAGTGAAGCGACTTGCTTTCCAACTGATAATTAAGATTAACAATAGTAAGGGTACAATTAGAAACCAGCTTTGGTAGAAGCTAAAGAATTTAGATACCAACTCCATTAACGGAGTATTTTGCAGATCGAACATCTGATGTATTACAAGCAGTTTCGGGAAAATGATGAAGCAGGCAAATAGCGAAAGAAAAAAAGCCATGACCAGAACTATGCCTGGATATAGTAAGGCCATTCCAATTTCCTGACGTAGTTCCATCCTCGATCTGGCAAATGAGGTATAGGCTGAAAGAGCTTCCGGCAGTTTTCCCATTCGTATGGCTGATTTCAGAAGAGATATATAAGAAGGGGGAAGTTTATCGGCACCCAATTGGATGGCTTCTTCAAGCGAAGAACCCTCTTCTATTTTAAGAGCCAGTTGTTCTATGAATTGTTTTGAATCTCTGTTTAAATGAGCGGCTGCATTTCGCAGACCCTGGTCAAGTGGTATCCCTGCTCGAATCATAGCAATCAGTTCATCGTTTAGATCCACCAGACTTGCAATCGATATTTTCGGCATTCTTGGTTTGTCGGATTTCAACATAGGGATTGGGTTCTTAACTTCTTGACCGGTATGTGGCCATGTGTTTAGTTGTTGCTTGCTGGCTGATTTTGCGATCAAATAATCTCAAAGTAATCCAATCAAGAATGACAGGTAATATTCGTCGATTGAGAGATCACCGATATTCAACTCTGCTTATAAGATCCAAACTGGAACAGCTTTTGTTCAAAAAGATTTATCATCTCCTTCAATCGGGTCAGAGTCAGTGTAAGCAAATGATCCAAATTCCCAGTTTCATGTCATGATCTCTTCAGGATTACAGTTTACAGAATCTAGGATGCAAATTAAAAAGGAAAGCATAGAGTAATGTGAGTGTAGAATATGCTTAAACTTCTGGTAAAAAATGTGTTAAACGATTTAAATTCAAACTTGGAAAGCGTTTCTTCAATGATTCGAACAAAAATAAAGTCGGCTCTGCATACTTCTCAACCGGGAGAAACAATCAAAGTTTGTGGCTGGGTTCGTACGAGACGAGATTCCAAAAGTGGATTTTCTTTTGTTGAATTGAATGACGGCAGTTGTATGGCCAATCTACAGATTGTACTTGATCAAAATGTACCGAACTATGAAAAATTGATAAAAGATCTCACCACGGGTAGCAGCCTCTCGGTGACAGGAAAGGTGATAGAGTCACCAGGCAAAAACCAGAGAATTGAAATACATGCAGAGGCTTTCGATCTATACGGTTCTGCAGATGCCGAAACGTATCCGCTACAGAAAAAGCGTCATAGTTTCGAATTTTTGAGAGAAATTGCTCATTTGCGTCCACGCACAAATACTTTTGGAGCAATTACTAGAGTCAGAAATGAGGCAGCAACCGCCATTCATCGTTTCTTTCAGTCGCGGGGTTTTATCTATATCCAGACTCCAATCATTACGACCAGTGATTGTGAAGGAGCAGGCGAAATGTTTCAGGTAACAACTCTTAATTTAGATCGACTGGCTCAAGTCCAGACAGAGATCGATTTTTCACAGGACTTTTTTGGAAAACGGGCATCTCTGACAGTCTCTGGACAATTGGAGGCAGAAATCTTTGCGACATCCATTGGAGACTGTTACACGTTTGGTCCTACTTTTCGCGCTGAGAACTCAAATACGACTCGACATCTCGCCGAATTCTGGATGATTGAGCCCGAAATGCCTTTCTATGATTTACAGGATAATATGGCGCTAGCAGAGAGTTTTGTGAGAGACGTTATCAGTGATGTTCTGGAGAATTGCGCCGAGGATATGGTATTCTTCAATCAAAGGATCGACAAAACAACTCTTGAGACCTTGCGAAATATTACCGAAAACGAATTTATTCGCATCTCGTATACAGAAGCGATTGAGATAGTAAAGTCCAGTGGGAAAAAATTTGATTTTCCTATTGAATGGGGCAGTGATATGCAGTCTGAGCATGAACGGTTCCTGACGGAAGAACACTTTAAGCAGCCTGTGATTGTATATAATTATCCTAAGACAATTAAACCATTTTATATGCGTTGCAACGATGATGGCAAAACAGTGTGTGCAATGGATGTGCTCGTACCGGGAGTTGGAGAAATCATCGGCGGTAGTCAGCGGGAAGAACGCTATGATATCCTGATAGACAGAATGAAAGAAGGTGGCCTGAATCCGGAAGATTACTGGTGGTACACAGATCTAAGAAAGTATGGAACCGTACCACATTCAGGATTTGGGTTGGGATTTGAGCGACTCATTCAACTGATTACTTCAATGACAAATATCAGAGATTGCATACCGTTTCCCAGAACTCCGAAAAATGCGGAGTTTTAAAAAAGTCCGTTGTTCATAATTGTTTAAGGGGTCAATAAATACTTCTTAAACCAATTCACAACTGCCTGGCGCGCACGATTTTGGTCTTCACCCTTAAAGCCGTGCGCGGCATCCTTAATCACGATAAGTTCTGCTGGAACTTTTTGTTCCTTGAACCGTTTCATGATATTATTACTGTGGCTGATGGGGACCAGCTCATCCTGGTCTCCATGTATGAGCAGTGTTGGAGCATCGTCTGGAGTCACATGAAGCAGTGGTGAAAAATCACCCGCCAGATCCGCTTCAAACTGCAGTGCTGGGTATCGATGATAATAGGTTGATTTTTCGTCCACAAATTCACGTATATCTGTCGGCGGATAATAAGCAGCGACTGCTGCTACCCGATCACTGTTTTTTAAAACCGGGTCTGTTGCATTAGGATCACCTTGATCAGAAGTTGTTCCGAGTATTAAAGAAAGATGCCCGCCCGCGCTTCCTCCCCAAACTCCGAGCTGGTTCTGATTAACTCCATATTTCTCTGCGTGCCGACGAATGAATCGGACACTGCGACGCACGTCTTCCACGACTTCCGGGATCTTAAACTTTGGGCTACTACCATGCCTGACACAGAAGACGGTAAAGCCCTCTTCCAATAGTGGGTTAAACCAACCCTGCATGTTTTGAGGTTCTGTCCAACGCGAGTACCAGCCGCCACTTACCATGAATAATACACCCGCTCCATTGGGATTTTGGGGTTGGAAAACATCAAAGGTCAGTGCCATGCCATATTTGTGACCATAAACAACATCAGGAATGATGTTAACTTTTTCATCCGCACAATTCGCGTCTCTGGGGAGCAGAATCAGACCCAGGAATATATAAGCCAGTATGTTTTTCATTAAAACTCTCCAGAAATTATTTTTTGGAATTGGCATTGATCAAGAGTTATTCAGAAGAACAATCTTTCAGTTCAACACTAGTGAATCAGACCTGAATGTTCATACGGAAGAAAAATATAATTCATAGATTATCTTGACCTCACCATGCCAATAGCAAGGATATGAATTCAAATTTAATTGAAACTAACTGAGAATGAATCGAAAGTCATTGAAAACAATTTTTAATAGACTCTATAAAATCCTGAAAATGAAGGATGACCTACGGAGTAGCTACCTCTGCGATCTTGTAATCCTAACGTGAATGACCTGGAATTCTCTCCAGTGGAAATACTGCTTGATCTTGAACAGACTCAACGTTTCCATGGACTACAGCAAGATGGTTCAGAGCTTGAAACCGCTATCCGTCAAGCTCGATCTGGACAGATCCGACCTTATGTCGAGTTACAATGGCCTGAAGCAGTACTTGATGACTGGCAGTGGGACATTCTCGAATCATTATTTGATCTCACGATTCGCCGAGTATTTGTAAAAGGAAATACAGGTTGTGGAAAAGGGGCCGCAGCAGGAATCGCCTGTTGCACCTACTTTCATATCTGGAATGATGCAAAAATCATCATTACACGAGATTCAGTCAGAACAGCTCAAAAAATTGCATTTGGTGAGGTAGATAAATGGTGGCGAAAAATGAGGTTCAAACCGCCGGGAAAGCTTTTAACTTCAGGCGTCTTTGATAACAATCAGCATTCTATTTCACTGGCGAACCCACAGCATATTGAAGGCTTTCGTGGTGCGCACTCACCACATGTATTTTTCTGGTTTGATGAAGCAACCGCACCCAATCTCGAAGATAAATATAAGCTGGCAAACACGCAGGCCAAAAAGTTTCTGGCGTTATCAAATCCGTCGACCCTGTCCGGCACATTCAGGGATTCTTTTCCTGTCGTGAACCCAGATAAAACACAGACAATTATCGATCAGTATGGCAATACACGTTGTATAACGGTCAGTGGCTGGGAATGCACGAATGTGAAAGAAAAATGTCTTGAGCAACCTGTCGCACCGATTGGTGGAATCAAAATATCTGATAATTATTACCCTCATGGAAGTCCCATAGCAGCAGATGATTTCGAAAAAGTTCAGCCTCGAATTCCCGGACAAACCTGTTACGACGAATTTATGGCACTCCTCAATGATGCAGATCCTCTCATACGAAATGTGTATGCCCTGGGCAAATTCCCCGATCAGGATCCTGATAAACAAGTAATTTTACCGGATTGGTTGATCGAGCCAGTTAAATTCTGGACTCGATGGAATCGCCTGTGTCTGAGAGCCCGGGAACAGTTTCACATATTAGCCTTGAAACTGTTAGAGCAGATATTACCTGTAGAGGGTTTTGGGCTGGATGTGGCAGCATCCCGGTTTGGAGATGCTTCGGTCCTAGCGGTGGGAGGGCGTTACGGAATTCGAGCGATTCATGAATGCCAGTTTTCTGATACACAGCAGACGATGAGTTGGGTATTGGAGACTGCGAATTCTCATGGAGTCGATTTAGAACAGGGTATTGTTCCGATTGCTATTGACTGGGGCGGGGGGTATGGGAATGCGGTGGGCGATCCTTTGAAAAAAAGAAATGTGAATGTTATCGAAATTCACGGAAATGCCAGCAGTAACCTGGATTCAAAAAAATATGCAAATAAGAGAGCTGAACTATATGGTGAGGCAGCAAGAAGGCTTGACCCTGCGGGGGACTTCCGCATGATGCCCTTTGCTCTGCCTGATAACCAAAGGCTAAAAGCGGAACTGGTGGCACCCGAAAAAATATATGCTGGCCATGATGGCGAAAAATATTATATCACTCCCAAAGGAAGACGAGGTTCAGACGCGAACTACAACGGAAAAACATTGCATGAAATCCTAGGGAGGTCACCAGATCGTGCTGATGCTGTCGTTTACTGTCTATGTGCATTAAGAAGCCAGCGACGTCGTCAGTTGATTGTTGCCTGAAATACATAATACAACCCATCAACAGTGTTCTTAAATTGGGGATAACTTCGTATGTGGAATCCTTTGAAACAGCTTACAGCACGCTTTAAATCAAATCAGTTTGCAGTTGCCTTACGTGCAGTTCTAGGGGCGGGGCAACCGGGAGCCTGGAGTAGTGATCATAGAAGGGAATCCGATCAATATACTGGATGGAATTTTGTGGCGATCCGTGCCATCTGTCTGCAAGCAATGCAGGCATCAGTATTAGTTTATGATGATTCAATTAATGGTTCCAAACAGAAAAGAATAAAAGACAAAGTTCACAATAAAAATCGATATACCCAACTCAAAAGTTTGTATGCCGGGGAGTTCGGTGTGGCAGAACCTCTCTCTAACGAACATCCGATATGTAAAATATTAAAACATCCCAACCCGACTCAATCTGGAGCCTCGTTTCGCTACGAAAGAGTATTACAGCTTCAACTGACAGGAACCAGCATTGTCTGGAATGTACCGAATCAGTTTGGAAAAACGGTTCAGAGATATGTTATTCCAACTGCGATCGCAACCCCAGTACCTCCCAGCCATGAATTTCCGGAAGGAGGCTATAAAATCCAGGCCCCCTCGCTCAGATATGTTAGTGAGCCGTATAGCAGTTCCTTTGCAGAAACGAGCATGTTTTATCAAGTTGTAGGAAATGTGATTCCAATTTCTCAACTCCAGATATCACGTTGGCCTCACCCGGTTTATAAAGATGATGGTCAGTCTCCAGTAAGTGCCGGGGCGAGATGGGTGGACTCGGCCAATCAGATTGATTCTGCTCGCTGGGCTCAAATGAATAATGGGGCAGATCCTTCGATAGTCGTAACCTGTGGCAAAGATATGAATCCGACTAGAGAAGAACTTGAAGCGGCGGCAGCGATGTTTGAGCAGAAGTATGGAGGAACAGAAAATACAGGGAAGGCCATTTTTACCACAGGAGAACAGGTCGTTTCTCTAACTGCGACTCCCAGGGAAATGGATTACAATTCTTCTTTCACACAATTCAGGGATGCAATACTTGCTCTGCATGGTGTCCCGGGAATTGCAGCCGGAATCTCGGACGGAGGTAGTTATGCTGCTTTTTATGCTAGCCTGAAACAGTTTATCTGTCTTACGGTTCAACCAATCCTGGACTTGTTAGCAGAGGATGATACCGAGCATCTGGCACCACAATTTGGAAAAAACCTGACTGTTGAAATTGAGGCATCTCACATTGATGACCCGGATTTGCTTGAAAAACGTCTGGCAACAGATATCCGCGCCAAAATAATCAAAGTCGATGAAATGCGTGCGATCAGGGGGCTGCCTCCTCTGGGACCAGAACGGGGAGGTGATAAACTGGTCAGTCAGAATGATTCAAAATTTCAGCCAACAGAGGAAGGTGACAAGCAGGATTTTGACGCAGGAACTCCCGGCCTTCAAAAAGTCAATCTTTCAAAGAATAATGGTAAAACCGGAGAGATTTTCTGAAAGAGTCAAGTTAATTACTGGCGAGTTTCTTCCTGTGTTGAAAACTGGCAATCAGATAACTGACCAGACACCCGCTGGCAATATTGACTGTGACAGCTGCTGGAGCAATCCATTGAAAACTGATGGGGTCAGGTTCGTTCGGTCCCATGAAGATTGGACCGGAGAATGCAATCAACACTGCGGTGGTTGTCCCCAGAATCGCACCAACGATGACTCCTGCTGGTCTGGAATAGGGGATGAATAATGCAAAGAAAAACAGGCAAAAGATTGGTGTCGTCAATAGATTCGCTGTTTTGTTCGTGACTGCTGTTATATTTCCCGGGATACTTCCCATCACTGAGCTGGATAAAACTACGATAGTACCAATTCCAAATGCCAGCAGGCGTGCAGTGAAAACGTGTCCCTTTTCTGTCCGTGGGGATTTGTCAAACCGATCCAGGAAGTCTGTCATAACAACTGCTGTAATAGAGTTTACTCCGGAATCAATACTGGACATGGCGGCGGCAAACATGGCTGAGACCACGCATCCAGATATGCCGACCGGAAGATGATAGGCAATATAGTGCGGGAAAAATTTGTCAGCATCTTTTTTAAGATCGATTCCTGCGGGAATTTCATTTGGAAATTCTTTGAAGTAACCCAGTAAAGCAAAGCCAACCATTGCTAAGGTTAATGAGACTATAACAGAAACGCTTAACTGAACTGCCAGAGATTTTCTGGCAGCACTCGCATCTTTGGTAGACATAAAACGTTGTACAGAAACCTGGTCGCCACATGCAGTCGCGACATACCAGACCATTATCGAAAGAAACGTTCCCACGTATGTCACGCGCGTCGCTGGATCGAAGCTGAAAAACGGCTGAGTGTCCCAGTGTTGATCCCATTGAGTTGGAAACCAGCTGAAACCACCCAGATGATATGTAATTGTCGCAATGACCAGTAATGCGCCTCCAAACAATAGAATCGTCTGAATTAAATCCGTTATCACGACTGCGCGCAATCCACCCAGTGAAGTATAAATGATTGCAACCAGACCGGTCCCCAAAACGATATACGGGATCCATTCTTCACCAACATTGAGCATGGTGGTAATCGCTTTCGCTGTCAGATAAACCAGCAACGACATCCAGATCAGTCGCAAACTGACAAACATAATTGCACCGAGCAGTCGAATTCCCAACCCCAGTTTTTCTTCAAGCAGTTCATAGGCACTGGTGACTCGCTGTCTCATATAGACTGGAATCATTACAAAACCTACGATGAGAAAAATGAAAGGCATCGCGAGATCTTTAATCAGATATACCGGCCCTTTTCCCAGGATCTCACCAGGAGTTGAGAGATAAGTGATTGTGCTGAGCAAAGTGGCAAATAATGAGACACCAATTAATATGGGATTCATCTGCCCGCTACCAACAAAATATTCTGACGTATCTTCCTGTCCTCGACTGAAGTACCATCCCAAAAAGATCGTTGAGATTGCATAGATGGCTATGATCACCCAGTCGAGGGGATGTAGTCCCGCATTCAAGGTAAGAGGTTCCGGGGACGTTTCAGCCGCAGAGAGAGGACTCTCAAACAAACAAAATACCAACAGGGGCAATATGAAATAAAGTGGTTTCAAAAGTCTGTTTCCTTCTGAGTGGATAGAGAATCAGGAGCTGCATCTGTCGATATTTATTTGACTTCAAGAAACATTATTATGAATTTTTTATCCAGTATGCTGATTGGGTCTTCTGATTTCAATTCTGATTGATTGAAGTTCGTAGTAAATCACCTTCTCCTCAATTATGCTAATCAGGTATGAGCTCATTCGGTTATTGAGTTTTAGCCGGACTTCGTATCCTCCAGTACTACAAGACGAACAATAATATGACTGACTCAAATGATATTCAGTTTAGCAGGAAAAGAACCTGGAGCCATGATTTACCGATCAGTTATCTGATGCAACAGGGAGTGGAAAATCCGGGAGTTCTTTCTCTGGCAGCTGGGTTAGTCGATCAGAACAGTTTGCCTGTCTCGATCACTCAGAGTGCATTTCAGTCTCTATTTTCTGATCCCGGTTCAGCCAGGGAAGCGCTTCAATACGGAACAACTGCAGGCTCATTATCATTTAGAAAATTGCTCCTGGCTCATTTGTCCCATCTGGAACAGAAGTCAGCGGAAGAATTGAGGATGACTGTAGACAATATCATAGTCACGACCGGTTCACAGCAATACTTGTCATTGCTAGGCGAAGTGTTGCTTGATCCAGGTGATATTTGCCTGGTTGCAGCTCCGACATATTTCGTTTTTTTAGGGGTTTTACAGGGATTAGGAGCACGAATCATTTCTGTTGATACAGATGAATCCGGGATGAAGATGGATTCTCTGGATACCACACTGGAAAGGCTGGAAGCTCAAAGCCAGTTAAACAGAGTGAAAATGATCTATCTGGTCAGCGATTATGAGAATCCATCAGGGGTATCACTTTCGATTGATCGAAGAAAGAAGGTCGTGGAAATTGCTCAGAAATGGTCGAAACAACATCGCATTCATATTTTAGAAGATCTGGCATATCGAGAACTTTGTTATGATGGTCCGGTTCTACCAAGTATCAGGAGTTTCGACCAGACGGGTGAAACTGTCATACTTACTCAAACGTTCTCAAAGAGCTTTGCTCCTGGATTGAGAGTAGGATTTGGAGTAGCATCGAAATCGGTCTGTGAGGCAATTTCAGATAAAAAAGGAAATGATGATTTTGGCTCTACTAACTTAAGTCAGCATATCCTGGCAAATGCACTTCGGGAAAATTTATATTATGACCACGTGGAATATTTGAGGTCAGTATATCGAGAAAAACGAGATTGTATGCTGGATGCTGCTGAGACATATTTCTCAAAACTGAAGAATATTCATTGGATTCATCCAGGAGGTGGACTGTATGTCTGGATGACTTTACCTGACTCGATTGAAACAGGGTTTAAAAGTACGCTTTTTCAAAAAGCGATCCATGAAGATAAGGTTATGTATGTACCAGGTGAGCTATTCTATGCATATGACCATGGTCTAGGCTGTAATGAGCAACCTGCGATACAAAAAAATCACATGCGACTTACATTTGGTGTGCAGAACTCTCAGGGAATCCAGGAAGGTATGAAGAGACTGTCAAACGCGGTCAAGTCATTCATATAGAATGAGTTACGATTACTGGGAATGTATCGGTCCTGGCAGATGTATTTCCTGAATTCTGGAATGGGTTCAAGCGACTTTGCCGGTTGTGACGATAAGTCAGGCAGGGTCGTGTGGTTTGATTCGAGATTGAGTGATCCCGATGTGAAACGTGTCCTGGGTGATAGATTCAAACCATTTCTCATTATCTCACGGAGTTCTGTCAGAATAAGAAGTCAAATGGGTATTTGTGATTCCTGCCATTCCGGATGTTGTCGCTCTTTTGCAGTTCCAATCTCTGGTGCAGATATTCATCAATTTACACAATATCAAAATAAGAACTTTTGGGACTTTGCTTGTCGATGGGAGGACTCTGAGGGACTGATTTCTCGAAATTTAGCCCCCCATTTCTTTTTTGAAGATGCTCCAGATGTACCATTTGTCATTTGCCTGAAGCATATTCCAAGTGTTTCATTTCCGGGAACTACGAAGTGTCGTTTTCTCATGGAGTGTCTGCCTGATGACGACCATCCTAAAGGTTTAGGTCGATGCAGTATCTATCATTCACGTCCTCATACCTGCCGCAGTTTTCCTGCAAAATTGAATGATGACAGTGAACTGGCCATTTTATATGAGATTCCCACAAATGGCAGGAACGGTGAACCGGCATACGACCTCTGTCCACGACAATGGACTCCTGCCGATTTAGATCCAAACGAAACGATTCAGAGCCTGGTTGTTGCAAAATATGAAATGACTTTTTTTAAGAAAATCGCGGTTATATGGAACCAGAATCCTGGTCCGTGGAACTCTTTCCCAGAGTTTATTAATATTATCTATGCAAACCGCATTTCTTCTGGTCAAGTCGGCAACTCAAGTCAGGATCAATCACCTGATGATTCCGAATCGCTATCTAATGCAGCATGAGTTCGTGAATATATTTTATTGAAAAATGATTCACTCAGTTATTCGTGCTTTAGATCTCTAGATGAAAGTCTGCATCGGATTTTAACAGAGTTTTCTGTGTCATAGAATGGTTTGTTCTCGATCAGATCAATCACCATCATTCCCGTAGAGCAGAAATCAGGCTCTACGAAATCACAAGAAAAAACGGGAAGCACCAACGCTCAATTTGATTACTGAATATTGAGTAGCGCTTCGTGCATCGAAAAAACAAAATTGTTTTTTTCGTGTCTTGACCCGTGAGTGCCGAATCTTAAAACACTGTCCTGTCGCAAACATTATATGTTTCTCAACGGGGCAAACAGTGAACACAAATCAGACTTCAAATTCTTTAGAGTCTATTCTCAAACATCGGCAGCAGGATTTTGGCTCTTTCTGCAAAATTGCTGGTAAAACTTCAGAACTCTCGTTGGCTTGTCAGACACAGCCTATGATCGATGAGAGGCTGATGTCTGCTCGAGCTGTCATCAACACACCTCGAGAGGACCGTGAGGGTGATGTTATTAAACCTGCCGGGGTCCAGCTTGAGAATTTCCGAAAAAATCCAGTAGTCCTTTGGGAACATGGTTTAGGTGAAATTACTCGTCCCATCGCAAAATGCCAGCACCCTGATGGTCGTCTGGCGATCGAAGTCGATAATGAAAAAATTTCTGCGACATCTTACTTCACTGCCAAATCAATGGAGTCGCTGCAGATATTTCACCTGATTACTGAAGGGTTAGTCAGAGCAACTTCAGTACGTGCTTTGCCAATTAAAACATCCACTAGGAAAACAGCAGATTCTGGAATCGGAATTGTATTAGAGCAATGGGAATTGATTGAATGGTCCTGGGGCGCATTAGGGGTTAATCCAGATGCCATCGCAAGAACCCTCGACCGCGGAACGATTGAAGGACACAAAATAGTAGAGCCTCTGTTAAAATCACTGCGAACGGTACTTCCCCAGAAAAGGCATCAAATCTCTGGTTGGACGTTCAAGGGTACTGATCAATCAGGAGAGAGAGAGTATGAAAATGACGAAAGACAAGCTCGAAAAAATGAGTCTGTAGGCAATCCATCAATCCTGCCCAAAATGTTTGACAATACCAGAGTACTTGGTACCGGTTCATGTGCGAATCGTAGTGATCAATCACGACAGGTATCAGATTCAAACACAGAGAGTAATTACAACCTGGAAATCTCCATTCCTCTAGGTGCTCAGATATTAAAATCGATTTCCAGTTGTTTCTTCGAATTGAAAAATCATCTAAGAACAACTTCAGCAGTGCTCGAAAATGAAACCATTAAGTCCTTTCTGGAAAAGCTGCTCCTGACATTAGAGAGTGAACTGAAAGAATTGGAAGAGACTTATGAAGATAACTATTCCCAGCTAAAACAGCATAGTAAAGATTTTGAGGAGTGGGATAAGTGTGCTAAATCAAATCTATTATTTCAATTGGTCAAATCTACGAAGGTGAGTGAGATTGATTATCGATTGAAACGCACCGGATCAAAAATAAATTCTGAAACAGCTTCACAGGTCCAGGAGTTTTCGGACCACCAATGTCAACAAATCGCAGACGTATTAAAACAAACGAACCTGTGGCTTCAACAGAATCTGCACAGCGATGAGAATCGGATGTTGAATACTGTCGAAGAGCTTACGCGCGTTGTAAGCGAGTTACAGCAGAAAGTATCTAATTTGCTACCTCAATTCTGAAGTGGTTGTAAAGGATATCAATTGGAAGTCGGTTCTATGAACCGTTGTAAAACACGTGATTAAAGAATCATATTCGCAGAAAGGACATTTTATGTCTGAAACACTCGAGGAAAAAGTAAAGTCTCTCTCATCTAATATTGAAAATCTTACTAAAAGCGTCGATCAGTTGAACGTGCCTGATATGAGCGGCATTCATCGTGATGATCAAGGAAGACTGGCAGGGTATTGGGAATCGGAAAATAGTCAAACCGACAATCAGGCATATAAAAAAACGTACTCAGGGCAGCGGGGACGAGTATTTCCCAGTGGCTATAAACCATTTTCAGAATTTCAATCGTTTGGAGAATTTATCCGCTGCGGATTCAAAGACCGAAGCGAAGTGATTGCCAAGACTAAGAAATCCTGGGGATTGTGCAAATCAATTCAGGGAATGTCTGAAATCGTAGGCGCTGATGGTGGTATCGCTGTTTTACCGGAGTTTCATCAGGAAATTTTGACACGAATCTATGCCAACGATATTTTCAGCCGCACAGACCATTATCGAGTAGCTGGGAATAATATGACGTTTCCTACAGACTCAGAAACAAGCCGAATGGACGGCTCTCGTTCAGGCGGACTACGTGCTTATTGGGTTGGCGAAGGCGACCCGTTAACAGGTTCATCACCGAAACTGGGGGAAACGACCCTGAAGCTGAATAAGTTAGCGGTCTTGGTTTATCTGACAGAGGAGCTGATTAACGATAATGGAATGGCTCTTGAGTCTTATGTAAACAAAAAAGTGACCGAGGAAATGGAATTTATGTTAGGTGATTCCATTTTCAATGGGAATGGCGTCGGGAAACCCCTGGGAGTGATGCAATCTTCCGCGAGAGTTACTGTTTCGAAAGAATCTGGTCAGGCAGCAAATACCATTTTAGCAGAAAATATTTTGCAGATGTGGAGTCGTCTGAAAGCATCTTCACGGATGAATTCCGCCTGGTTTATTAATCAGGATACGGAACCTCAACTGCATCAGATGAGTCTGGGAGTTTCGACTGCCGGCGGACAGTTGGTCTATATGCCTCCAGCCGGGCTTTCTGGAGCTTCATATGCGACTTTGATGGGACGTCCTGTGATTCCCACTGAGTTCAACGAAACACTGGGTACAGAGGGAGATATTCTTCTGGCCAGTCTTGATGACTACATCACCATCAGTAAAGGATGTATCGAGCAGGCAGAATCAATGCATGTTGAGTTTCTAACAGATCAACTGGCGCTGCGATTTATCATGCGGATTGATGGAAAGCCATGGGAGACTCAACCTTTAACTCCCTATAAGGGAACTGCTACTCAGTCAAGTTTTGTCACACTGGCGACTCGTGCGTAATTTTGAAATGGAAGAGAGCAGCAAGTTTTCTCTACAGATCTTTTTTAATGCAATCAGAATCAATAAGGAACTCAAATAATGTTCAACAAAGAATTTTTAGAAAGTCATGATATCATTCCTGCTTTCATGCCTGTCGACTTGTCGGCGGATGTGAATACAGGAGACAGGGTCAATCTTCAGAATTACGATCGTTGCCTCTTTGTTTTACTTGCATCGATTGGTACTGCAGGAGACGATCCGGTGATCACAGCACAACAGCACACTGCTGCAGCTTCTGGTTCATCCAAGCCGCTCAATTTCAGAAGGATTCGACATAAAGTTGGTGCTACCGATATTGATGCCACCGGTCAGTTTACACTAGTGGAGCAATCGGAGGCAGCCAGTTTTGATACGGATTCTATCGATGGAGCAGAGAATCAGGCATTAATCGCTATTGAAGTAATGTCCAATGACCTGGATTCAGATAATGGCTTCACTTTTGTTTCATTTAATGTGGCAGACGTAGGGTCCAATGCGCAACTGGGTGCTGGATTTTACATTCTCCAGGGGGCGGGTTATGTCAATGAAATTCAACAGTCATCAATTGCATAATCATTAAAGAAATACTTCTGACAGTTTACGGTTACGGAAAGAGATCCCAATAACACAATCTGTCAGAGCTGATTGGTGATGTAAATTAATGATTCGGAGTTATGAATTCCAATGTCGCTTACTACAAAAGTTATACTGAAAACGCTTCTGGGTATCAGTGATTCATCACTGGATGATGTCATCGACTTGCTCATTCTTCAGGCCGATTCAATGATCAAAGGTTATCTGCATCGCGAGATTGAGGAAAAGGTTTATACGGAGTACTACAGTGGTACTGGCTATCATGTACTACAGCTGAACCAAACTCCCGTCCAATCCATCACCTCAGTTCATGAAGACCGAAATGGTTATTATGGAGAAGGTGAGGACGCATTCCCCACCGCTTCAGCATTAGTTGCAGGGACCGATTTCGTGTTACGGAAAGATGATGCCACCAATACGGAAGTCTGTAAAAGCGGTATTCTCTATCGCATAGGGAAAGTGTGGCACCGACCTTATTCGCGCCTCAGCGGACAATTAGCAAGTTCTCCCGGCTTAGGGATGGGGAATATAAAAGTGGTCTACACAGCAGGATGGGCTGCTGTTCCCGCAGATATTCAGTTTGCAGCCAATAAACTGGTGACATCCATGCTTCAATCGAGAGAAATAGCGGGATGTTTAACTTCTGAATCGATCGAAGATTACTCCTATACACTTTCAGGAGCGGAAGATGAATCCAGAATGTTGGATTCTATTAAAGGCTCGCTCGCTCGTTACAAAAAGGTGGTGATCTGATGGTATCGACTCAACTGCTGGACTATCTCTATCTGAAGATGCCCGGTACCGAAGCGGTGACAATGACCATTAAGCGGGGCGTGAATAACGATACTACCACAACTACGTCCGTTTCTCATGCCTGGATGCGAGACATCTCTCGGGATGATATAGCTAAGGGGCTGGTAACCTCGGCCCATGAAGGCATTGTCTGGAATATTCCCAACGTCTTACTGGCTGGAGCTGAGATCGAAACAGGCGATACGATCACCGATTCGAGCAGTGTGGTCTGGACGGTCATGTCAGTATCGCGGTTGAGACTCCGCACTCATTGGCGATGTATTTGCCGGAGGCAAAAATGACAGCGATTCTGGAAGACATTCTGACAACAGTAAAAACTCAGATTGAAAGTCTTGAATTATCCGACATAGTTGAGGACTCTATCATTATTCAAAAAGTACCTTCAACACGGAACTTCCAGAGTTCAGATTTTCCTGCGATTCTGATCGCCCCTGGAGCACCAAAACTCAATCCCGCTAAGGGAACAAATATAAGAGACCAGATCGAATACCAGGTAGGTGTGTTTATCGTTGACACAGATCAACAGAATCAGACTTTAAATAGAGAGAAGTATCTCAACTGGTATGAGAGTATTGTCAAAAATTTTCGCACCCCTCGTTTGTCTGGAGTGTCATCGGTAGTTAACAGTTATGTCGCCCCTGGCGCGGTTGTCGATCCGAGTTGGTTTGAGGCAGGGGAATATCATGCAGGGATGACCCTGTGGTTTATCAGTTGGGAGTCGAGAACATGACACATGAAATCGAAGTCAAAGACGCAGAGTTTTTAAAAGTTTCTACTAATATATATGGTGGATTAAGGTTCAAGACTGATAAGGAAACAGATGCAGTCAAGATGTATGCTGACCAGATCAGTACCAGTCGTCAGACTTTTTCAGACAAAGAGGTTCGAGACATGCCGGGATTTAAACTAATTAAGGTAAAGGATGTTACAAGATGTCTAAAACCATCACAGCGAAAGAGCTCGGTGGATTTCTCTCTGGTATTGTCCGCAGATTAGAATCCCCACAAGCATCGAAGGTCCTCAGTGAGTGGAATGATGAGCTTGCCGGGGATCTGGCACAGGGATTCTTAAACAGTCACTCGCCCGACGGGGTACCGTGGGCACCATTAAAGAACCCACGACCTCCAGGACACAACCCCGGAACGAGGCCATTGATAGACTTTGGAGACCTGATGCGTAGCGTGGTTTCAAATGGTCAGGGGCACATCGAAATAATTACAGATGACTCCACAACCTTTGGCACCAGTATTTATTATGCCAGCGTACATCAGTACGGAAGAAAAGACGGATCCATTCCGGCCCGGCCGTTTCTCGGCATTCCGGGTGAATCATTGGATAAGGCGGTTGAAATGCTGTCTGGTCACTTAATTACAATTATTGACGCGATTTAAAAGGGTAGACTTATGACATTAGGAATCGGAACATTCACCCGCGTGGCGATCGATAGTGCATTGCCGTTTGACACCAGTTCAATTCCCATTGAGATTGTGGGCGCGGAGTCGCTCGTTGAATCGCAGACGATTGACGAAACTGGCGGCACAACTGGCACAATGGAGCATATCTCTGAGCGTACGAGGTTGGGGCAGAAACGTTGCTCAGGTTCCATTCGTGTACCTGCAAGTAAGCTGGCGTTAGACACACTGTTACCATTGATTCTGGGGTCAACAGAGAGTTCTGATGAATTTGCACTTGCGGATAGCATTCCTGAATTCGTCATGATGATCGACCGCGACGAAAAAGTTTACACTTACTCTGGTTGCCGGATTGCTAAAGCGACCTTCAACGGTTCTTCAGGGCAAATGGTGATGGTGGATCTCGATATTGAAGCAGAAACTGAAACCGAAGGTGCTGCTGGATCTTTTCCTGTATTGGCCACACCAACCGAAAGCCCGTATCGCTTCGAAGATGGCGTTCTCACTTTGCTGTCGGAAGAGCGTGAATTCAATGAGTTCAGTCTGGTCATCGAGAATCAGCTCGATACAGAGCGGTTTGAGAACTCGCTGACACGTGTAGATATCCCGTTACTCGATCGCATTGTCACTCTGGGTACAAATCACCCGTGGTCTACGGCGAACCTTGATCTGATTAAGCAGGACCTTGCAGGGGCAGGCGGTTCTCTGGTACTCACAAATGCAGAAACCGATGATACTTTGACGTTCACCTTCGGGGCGATCCAGTACCCGACTCGTACCCCGGGGACCACGAAAGCACAGGTCACCAGGCTTCCGCTGGAAGGTATGGTGCGCAAGGCCGGCAGCACAGCCAGCCTGGTGATAACAAACGCAGCAGGTGCGTAAGTTCATTTTACGAATAGTTTTATTGCAGTACAAAGGCAGCCAGACGCGGCTGTCTTTTTTTATTGTTTGCATATAACGATACAATATTGATATGGTGGACGCATGTGTTTTTTGGTGCTGGGTTTAGATGTGAGGGTCAACATGAAACGACTATTTGCTTTTTTAATTACGTTCTTCGTAATGACATCATTTCTGATTGCTGACTTTCCTTGGATGACTTACTCGATAGGATTCCGAACAGTAACAGTTCAGGACTACAAGAAGCACCTTAAAGAAACAGGGGAAGAGATCCCCATCTTTCCTCCCAGGACGGGGAATGCCGTAATAGCCGGAGGTGTCCAGAAAGGGTCTCGCGCTGATATCGCGGGGCTTGAGAATAACGACCTGATCCGAATTATTAACGGAAAGCTGCTTCGGACCCCAGATGAAGCAGATGAGATCTTGAAATCTGTAACATATAAAGACAAGCTGGAGTTGGGAGTCATTCGGAGAGGGAGAGATCAGTGGGAGCGTCTGGCGATAACGATAGAAGCGTTGAGTGAAGAGGAACACATCGAACGATCTATTGTGGGGTCGAACCCGGTTAAATACAAGGATCACTGGTATTCGACCAGGAGGCATAGAGAATCTCCTGAGAATTATGGTTCAGGAGATATTCATTTGAATATAGCTGTGGTTGACGATAAACCAGAGTTTCTATATCTGTGCATCGGAAGGTTAGATTCCGAAGATCTGTTTACAAGAAAATATACAGTAAAAACAGATGAAAACACATATGAGTTAATTGACTTGCCACCAAATGAAGTGAAAGACATTAACAGCAGGATAGATGCGCTTCTGATTGCAGAACAAGCCAAAGTGAAAGATATAATTGATCATATAAAAGCAGGTAAACCACTTCTTGAGGATCAGGTTCGATTGCTGGAAAAGGCTTGGATTGGCTCTGCCCGTACAAAGGAGTATCGTAAGTCTCAAGGCGGGTTAACTAAGTTGGTTGGATTTAAAAAAAGTGAAAGATCTGACACTAAGCGATATGAAAATGAGAGGTACTGGGAAACTTACAATAAAGAAGTTTCGAAATCACAGGAAAAGATGATCTTGGATATTGCTACCTCGAAAACAGTCACAATCAGATATTCAGGCACGAAGTTTTACCACGAATTAGAAATTCCCTCCGAGGTCAGATCAAGAATGGAACTAGTAATGAAGAGCTTTAAAAATTCAGGTGGAAAGCTCTTTGACTGAACTCCTCAAAACCCTTTATGACACCAACCAAACATTTGACTTCAGCAGATGTTATGATCCGCTGTACTCTGATTAAGGGTGCATTTCAGGTTTAATCAGGACCTCGTCTCTGAAGAAAATATTGAGAACTGCTGGATTGGGAAATTCAACGAAACAAGTAGTAATACTTGCTATGGGGGGCAATTACATTGACTCTGTTCAATTTCTGAAAACAGGTTGCCTGCCAGTTATGTATCCAGAGACAAGAATCCAGGCATGGTTCTTTCTTCACCTTTTCAAACGGACTTTGAAATTCACCGGAACTCCGATATTTCAGACTTGATGAGATTCCTCAGGAAACATTTCTCCTGAATAAGCTCAACACATATTTTCAAAATTATGCCATGAATTCTTTTTCTTTCCAGGAAGCGATCAATTGTCACTTTGAAGTCTTGATACTGGCACTATCTTGAATTTGCAGGTTTGTATTAGGAGATCGGGATATCCTGACAGTAGACGCTGGAAAGCGTACATCAGGTAAAGTCGATGCGCTGCGATTTTTAAATTGAGATGAACCTTAGAGTCACTACTCAGACACTCACTTACAACGCGAAATTCAATAAGAACCTCTCTTGATCCCCTTGTGACATTCCAGAAAATTCAGGGTACGAATTGACTGTTACCCTGTCTTTTAAGGAGTGTATCACATGTCTGGCAAAGCTTTCATTCCGGATGGCTATACCGAAGATTGCTGCATCAAAGCAATACCAAATCTGCACGAAGAAGTTCATTTCAAATTCCGTCCGGTTTTACCTGAAGCAGTCCGTGCGTTGATGCATAATTACTTCGAAAAAACGGCAAAGCAACAGGGCGAAATTGTTGAGCAGACTTTATTGCGACAGGTGATTGAATGGGATTTGTGCGATCATGAAGGAAAACCGGTCAAGCTTACAGTTGATAATTTACGGCGGATTAAAAAGCCACTCAAAGATCGCTTATTCAACATTGTAACCTGTTTCGAATCTGGTGATTCTGATTTGGAAACGAAGGCGGAAACAGACAATAGCAGCGATCTCGATTTCGACGATCTGCTCTCCGGTGAATCTGATGGGATCATCACTTCTAAAATCGACGGTGATTCAAAAAACTGATAGCGGGGGTAGAGTTGTTATTGCTTTATCCTCAATTCGCGAATCGTGATTGCCAACACTGCTTGAAGTATGAATACAACGAAGGGACCGGCGAACCCAGATTATTCAACGGCAAACCGCTATTGAGGCACTCTAAAAATCCCCCACTTTGTAAAACCAGGGATGGTTGCCCAAAAGGTACGCCAGAAAAACCTAATACCTTAACACCTAAAAACAGACAAGCCTATATTCATCACCTGGAATGTATGGCGGTCTATAGTTTTCCCGATGATCCGATCGTCAGGAGGAATGCCAGAATGATTCAATTTGTGGTGGATCGGTCAAATGAACAAAAAAGGGCTAAAGAATTGATAGCTCTCATGGGAGTTACAAAATGATCGCTGCAGCAGAAGCAGAACGAAAGGTCAGGATTACTCTGGAGCTTGTTGCCGGACAGCAAAATTCTGATGTTGCCCGGAAACTTAATTCTCAGGTTCAGGATATTCAAAAGAAAGCAAACCAGTTATCCGGTGGGGGGGCAAAGAAGCCAGTAAATCCTGGGATTGTTGAAGCTAAAAAATGGGAAAAAGCGATTAACGAAATGATCTCAGTTTTTAGAAAAGCGGAAGATCAGCGAACCAAAGATTTAAAGAAGGTTTGTAGTAAGACGATCAAGTTGATTGATAACATGAATAAACGCTTGAAAAAAATATGCGAAGACTCGGAGAAGAGTAGAACCAACTTCATTATCATTCAATTCAAAAAACGAAATAAAATTCGATCACAGGAAGAGAAAGCAGTAAAAAAACTTGAATCTGCAATACGTTTACAAGTCGATTCAAGACGCAAGGCAACCGAAGCCGGGGTTGGTGCGCTTCAAGGAACACTCGATTTGGTAGAAGGTATGGCAAGTTTAGGATTTGTCAGTGAAGAAAATTTCGAAAAATTCTCAAAAGGATTTGAAAAGATCCAGGCTGGTTTCAAAGCACTGAAAGGGCTCACTGAATTATACTGGAAAGGCCGAGAGGCAATCATCGCTCTCAACGAAGCCTCAAAGGCGAAGCTGACCGTCGATGCTCTGCTCGCGAACAACAACTTCCGGCTCGCTGCCTCGCAGGCGGCGGCGAACGCAGCTGGTGGCGTTGCCGGCGGAGTCGCCGGAGGAGCGGCAGGCCGTGGCGCAGGTGGCGCTGCCGGTGATCTCGCAGCGGAAGTCGGTGGTGATGTCGCCGGTGGTGCCCTCGGTGCAAAAATGGTCGGCGGAGGTGCGGGATCAGGTGTCGGTATGGGACTGCTCGCAAAAGCGGGCGGTGCTGCAGGCTGGCTGACTCTCGCCGCAGCGGGTGGCCTCGCCCTGTTTGAGTCTTTTCAGCTGGTACGCCGTGTAACACTCGGTGCAACCAAGTCTAACGAGAGCTTTATCGGCAGCGTCAAGGGCTGGAGAAACGCAGTTGACGAGGCAGCCGAGTCCACCAAGCGTCTCGAAAAGCAGCAGAAAGACTTTGAGAACAAGCAGAAATCAGCACAACAGCTGTCTAGCCATCTGGCCCGCGAAGGTGGGTATCGCGATACCCGCAGGGAATCTGAAGAACTGAGTCGCCGCGTCGAGTTCGAGACCGGTGGCGGTGCCGCAACCCCGATTGCAGCAGTAGAGCATGAACGGCTCGAGGCGATTCGTCGTGTTAAAGGTGCCGAAAAGGATCTCGCTGACTTCGAGCGGGCCAATGCTGAGCGAGTGGGTAAGGGGCATTTCGATCAGTCTGAGGAACGGCTGCGACTGGCCCAGCGTCTCGCCGATCAGAACAGGCAGCTCGTCGAGACCGATCTGCAGCGACTACAGGTTCTCAGGGATCAAAAGAAAGCCACTGAAGAGCAACTCAAGGCGAACCGGGATGCGCTGAAATCCGCTCAGGATGCACAGAAGTCGGTGCATCAACGATTCTCGGAGCTGAACCCCTACGAGCAGGGCGAGCTGAAAAGAATCACCGCCAAGGTTCAGAACGGGGAGGATCTCAACGACCGCGATATCCGCCAGCTGAAACGTACGCCCGGATTCGGCGACCGGCTCGTTCGTGATTATGAGGCGAAGAAAGGACTCGCTGCCGGTTCAGGTCAGGTTGCTTCTGTGCTGAACGATGATTTTTCATCCGCTCAAAAACAGGAGATTGAGCTTCGCAAAAAGATCGCAGCAGACGAGAAGAAGAAACGAGACATTGAGGCGCAGCAGCCGCAGGCTGTGAGGGACCTGCAGGCAGAAAACCGCCGGCGGGACGACGCAAATGCGCAGCAGGTTGAGGCGCAGCGTAAGGTGGACGACCGTCAGTTGTTGCGACAGGGTCGGCAGCAGGCTGTCGACGGTCCCGACAGTAGCCCCGAAAGCATTGGTGACGGGGCTGCGTTTTCGATTAAAAATGCGCTCAGACTCAATCCGATGACTGCATCAACTGTTTTTGCCTATGACTATCTGTTCGGAGGCAGCTCGGGAAGTCAGACACAGCAACCAGCCCCACAGCGTCAGCCCGCCCAGAAGGCTGTTGCGGACGCCACTGACCAGGTTACGCAGTCGGGCATCGGTGTCGAGAACGGCATCAAGTCACTGCTCGATGCGATGAACGATCGGGATAAAAGAATCTTGGACCTCATTAATAAAAACAAACTTATAGAAGACTATTACGCAAACGTATGATCTTTACTTATAACGGTTATAGTCACGACGAATATTCGGTGACGGTTGACATCAATATCAGGGGACTGGAGAACCCGACAGGCTATGTCTACGGAAACACGGTCACGCTGACTGTCACCGGCATCCTGCAGGCAGACTCACTGTCTGAGTTGCTCACGAAGCAGGTCGCGCTACAGAACGCCTACAAAGTACAAAATGGAAATGTCTCCTGGATGTCGGGCAGCACGACTGTCTACGCTATCACCAGTGACGACACGCTCTACGGCGTCCGTGTCGTCACTCCGCCGACATTCGCACAGGGAGCAGCACCGGGCGAGCTGGTCAATCGCAGGCGATACACCATCACGCTCGAAGCGGCTTACACTTACGCAGCTGCAACAGGGTCGGAAGAATCGCCGTATGTTCTCGACTACGAATCAAACCTCTCGTTCACTGGAACCGGCGGCCCGACGTTCGGACATCTGCCGACGATTACCGGAAAGTTCCAGAAACAGCAACTCACAGAAACGAGTGTCGTCACCTGCCAGCAGTCCGGCAGGCGCATCGGATTAAACTTCACGCCCTCGCCAGACCCGCCATTCGAGCATCTGGCGGACTTCGAAAAGCTGGATCGTCGGGTAATCCGCTACGGTGCACCGCGACGCATTAACAATACGGCGGTTGAGTACCCCGTGTTCTGGGATTACACATTCGAACGCAATCAGGCGTTCCCAATTTTGTAAAGGATTATGAATTATGGCAACTTCACATGAATGGAATGGCGGTGCCGCTACAAAGGCCCAGGTTTCGACGTTTACCATTCCCTCTGATATCGTCGCTGGCAATGTGATCACGGCGAGTATTGGGTTTAAAAAAGAGCCTTACACAGTACCTGTGGGAGGAACCAATATTACTGCCGCAGCTGGTTTTGTCGCAGTCTGGAACGCCTCGACGAATCCTGAGTTCGGAGAGATCACCGCATCAGTCGGTGTGGACAGTGACGGTGATGTAGACGGCTCGGTGGTTTTAACGGCAGATACCGCTGGAGTCCCGTTTGTAGTGACTGTAGTAATCGGCACCGGAACGAACGAAAAGCAGCTTGTGACGCTTACCGGGGCAACGGGTGGAACATTCACACTCACCTGGAACGGCCAGACTACAGATCCTATTGCATACAACGCATCCGCCGCGACCGTGCAGACAGAACTGGAAGCACTCAGTAATATCGATTCCGGGGACGTGACTGTCACGGGTTCCAACGGTGGACCTTACACGGTTGAATTTACCGGAGATCTTGCCGCGACTAACGTGACGTTGATCACGGCTAGTGGCACCAGCCTGACCGGATCAGCAAACGAGGAGCAGACCGTCACGATTATTAACTCACCTTCAGGCGGAGACTTCACGCTGACCTTCAACGGGCAGACTACAGACGTGATTGCTCACAACGCTTCTGCTGCGACAGTACAGTCTGAACTTGAAGGACTGGCAAATATTAAAGTGGGTGATGTTGATGTTACCGGTTCCGATGGTGGACCTTGGACTGTGGAATTCATCGGCGATCTGGCAAAAACAGATGTCAGTCTGCTTGTCGCTGCCAGCAGTTTGACCGGGGCACCTACAGCAGCCGCTGCGACTTCGCAGTCGGGGTCTGGTCTCAGTATTGCGGGCTTAAAAGCATACTGGAAACTTGACGAGACTAGCGGCGATAGGGCAGATCACGTCGGGGCGAATGACTTTGCGGAACTGGGGACGGTCGTGGCGACGACTGGTATTCTGGATAAATCGGCGACTTCGTTCTCAGATTCTAATTACTTGGAGGTGCCTCATCATACAGATCTGGCTCCGACAGGTGATTTCTCGATATCATTTTGGATAAGGCCATCAACTACATCAGCAGGTCCTCAATTTATTATTTGCAAAGGATTCACAAGTGGAGCAGCATCTGACGGCAGAAGCTATAATGTGTATCTTTACAATGATGGGATCGTTTTTAATTGTAAGGCAACTGATGGGACTACTGTCAGCAGCAGTCAAGCGTCGAGCATCATTAATACCGTTACTGCTAATTCTTGGAATCTGGTGGTTGTGGTGGCTGACTTCAATAATGAAATATTAAAGATCAGCGTTAACAATAATACTTTCGAGACAGCGGCTCTGTGGGACCCGGATCTCTATTTATCTGACTCAGGTCTACCGCTCAAGTTGGGAGTGGACGAAAACACTGAAGGCAATTTTCGCTTTCCGTTCATCGGACAAATCGACGAGGTCGCAATCTGGGATATGGCACTTTCACAAAGTGATGTGTCGACGCTTTATAATAGCGGAGCCGGGCTGGGCCCTCCGTTCACCGGAATAAACGAGATTCAAACACTCACCTTCACAGGCACACCAACTGCCGGAAGTGTGGGCGTTTCCTTCCGTGGGTCCAAAGCACTGATCCCTCACGACTCCACAGCAGCTGAAGCAGAGGCACTGCTCGAAGCACTAGACACCATCGGTACTGGTAATGTCAACGTAACGGGTGGAGACTGGCCGGGTACAGCCCTGTCGGTTGAGTTTATCAACGACCTGGCGCAGTCCGATCAGCCGCAGCTGGTGGTCGATAACACGGCAGTGCATGTCTCAATAGCCGAGTCGGTAAAGGGGGTTCCGCAGCCCACTGTAGGCATCGAGACGACAGACGGCCCGATTGACATTACTACCGTAACTGCCAATGAAGGACCTAATGACTGGAACACAGCGGCGAACTGGAATACTAACAAGGTACCGATCACGGGTGATACAGTCTATGTCAGCGAGACAAACGTAAACATTCTTTACGGTCTCGACCAGTCTGATGTCACACTGGCTGCCCTGATCATCGAACAGACCTTTACCGGCGATATCGGATTGCCGCGAACTAATGCTGCCGGGAGTTATCCGGAATACCGAGACCAGTACCTGAAGATCGGGGCAACTCTGCTCAACATCGGTGATAAACAGGGGGACGGTTCAGAGCGCATTAAAATCAATCTCGGCTCTGTGCAGTCAACGGTGCTGATTACGAATTCCGGTGACAGTCCGGACGGTAATACTCCCGCGATTTTATTACTGGGAACCCATGCCAGCAATGCGATCAATATCAACCGTGGATCGCTGGGAGTGGCTTACTACCCGACCGAAGTGGCGACGGTGGCGACTTTACGGCAGGCGTTCTTCGACAATGCCGCCGATGACACCAACGTTTATCTGGGCTCTGGTGTTTCCGTCACGGACATCGTCAAGAGCGGTGGCGTGCTGGATATCAACTCTGCTACCACCACTTTCAAGCAGACCGCCGGCACAACGACGATCCATGCCGGGGCGCATGCGGTGCTCAATATTCTGGCCGGTCTGGTTAATTACAATTCGACTGGCACACTCTCGGCGGTGAATCTCTCGGGTGACGGGGTGCTGGTGTTCGATCAGGATGCACGGCCCAAGGATGTTACGATCATCAATAAATTCACCGATGACTCCGAGATCTACGACGAGTCCGGGAGCATCACCAGCCCGGTGATCGACCTGGAGAAATGCGGCGATCTGAGCACACTCCATATGGGGCAGGACTTTAAACTCACCTTCGGGGCAACCACATGAGCAATTTTGACCAGGGCGTCGGCTCTGTCTTCTATCCCGGCATCAAGCAGATCGTCAGTGCAAACTATTCGCGCTCGCACGGGATTACGCCCGATGTGTGCCAGATCGAAATGGCACCGCAGACACTGGATGCGAGTGACCCGGATTACACGCCGATTGAACCTGACGGTTATCTGCTGTTCCAGTTCGACGAATACACGGCAGTCGCCAATGTTTCACCGACGCAATACAACCGCACGGGACGCACGCAGATCCTGCTGCAGGGATGCCGACCTGATAAAGCGAGTGTGAGACGGTCGGCAACATCGAACACATGGACGATTCCGGTTTACGACCGCCGCTGGAAGTGGAAGTTCGGCAGCTTCTCCGGTCACTGGAACGTGAAGAAAAACGGCGAGATCGAACCCCGGAAGAAGAAAACCCCGCGCGAACTGGCCGACATGTGCCTCGAAGCGATGGGTGAGAAGAATTACGATACCCGCGACCTGCTGGATCTCGAAAAAAAACAGTCTCTTCCCTATCGCAATCAGATCTTCCCTGAAGTCCACTGGGATCGCATTCCGCCGGCACAGGCCCTGAACTCACTGGTGACGCCGCTGGGTTACCGCGTCTGTCTTGGCTGGGATGATCGGGTGCGAATCCGCAAGTACGGTGAAGGGGCGTTGCTGCCGACTGAGGACCTCATGTCAGGCGGCTTTGAAGCGAACCTGCCGGAGACACCGGATTCGGTGACCGTGCTGGGCGGGATTACGATGCATGAAGCCATTTGGGATCTGGAAGCGGTTGGACTCGATATCGACGGCGAGTGGCGACCGATTGACCACCTGAGTTATGCGCCGATTGACGACAGAGGGAAACCCAACTGGACGCTGCCAGAGCCGGGCGTGTTCGATATGATCAAAGCTCCACTTGATGAAATCGAGTCCATGAAAACCAACGGCGTTCCAGTCGATAAAGACGAATACCAGAAGCGTCGAGATCAGTACAGCCTTGCCATGCAGACGGTGTATCGCTGCTACAGGCTTAAGTATCCGACAATCCAAACTGCATCAGGAGACGATCCAGGGTTGCGAAAGAAATACGATGACCTGGGTTATCAGATGGGGTTGATTGTGGATCTGGGCCACAGGTCTGGCGAAAAAGTCTATGACACATTACAGGAGAAATACACTGAGGCTCGCCGTAAGCTATTCGCAGCCTCCAAGGCTGTGCTGCCAGGACCGCAGCAGATAAACCCCCGCACCGGTAAGAAGGGTGATTATATCCTCGAAGAATTCGAGCAGGTGCTGCCGACGTTCACATCCCGTGCCGAATTGGGGATTGATTCCTATTCAGGAAAACTGATTCGCAAGCCGGTCGAAGTAACCGGAAATTACTTCGACGAGGTCAAAGAGGGGGATAACGGGACAATTGAAACTCGAATTGAAGGCGATAAGTTCGAAGTGGTTCCCGAACTGGGAATTATTCGATTCAGTGAGCCGATCTACCAGTATAAAAAAGAGTTTGTCGAAATAGACGGAAAGAAATCGGAAGAGAAACAAGACGTTCCTCACCCTGCCGATCTGTTCGCAAGGATTGCAACACCGCTGAAAAACACAGTCGGTGAGCCTGCCCGCTACGAGCACCGCGAAGAACTGAAGGCTAAATACCGTACCAAGCCAGCACCGCTGCCCAGTGGCCTGAAGGATAACCCGCGAAAGATACCCGGCGGAACCGACACTAAGGTCGTAATTAAAAATGAGATCGTGCTCGCGTATCAGGCGGTGTATGAACCGTCTCCCAGTTATTTTGGTGGCGAATACTTTGCCTTTAAAGAAGTTATCAGCAACGAAGAAAAAGAGCACCTGAAAGAACAGGCTCTCGCTGCGATCGACGTCGAGAACCTCCGAATTAATTCGGAGGATTCTGGGGCCGGTGTGTACGCCGGTCTCAAAAAAATCGAACTCGACGGGGCGATCCAGCAGGTTGCGATCTCCCGCACGACCTCGGGCGGCATGACCACTAACGTCTCTCGAAATTCCGAAGTCAATGTAATCGTGCCGGCATTCGATCAGCGACAGCGGGACCTCGCGTTGAAAGAGCTGATCAAGCAGCAGGAACAGACGGTTAATAAAACTCAGCAGCCGGAGGATAAATGAACTTCAACTCTGCGAAAAGCTCCCCCGGCGAATGGTTCACCTGTCTGAATGTCGGTGACGATAAGATCATTGATAAAGACAGTCGCCGCAAGGACAGTGATCTGTTAATTCCAGGTCACTCACTGATCGAGATCGTCGGGATTCGTACCCTGAATGCAGACACTCCGGTATTCGAGATTCGCCTGCCGGTCGGCGACACTGCCGCCGGGCAGACGGAAACTGCTGATGAAGACGGCAACTTTCCGAAATACGTCACCAATGGGATTAACTTCGCGTTCACCGGACCGAAGGTGATTCCCAAAGGTCATATGGGGCGAATTAAATACGCTCCGGCATTCGTGCGATACGAGGGCGATGCCAGCGATAATGAGAAGATCTTCGGCAGATATGTCAGGCCGGAGAACAGCAGGCTGTCAGACGCGACCCTCGACAACCTGGAACTGCTTTACGGCACAGGAACAGTGCAGCAGCTGATCGGAGATCCTGCAGGTCACCTGAAGCTCCCCAACGATCTGACCAAAGCCAGCAGATTCAAGATTCAGCACCAGCTGCTCGGCTGGAACGTTCACGGGATCTACAAACTCACGACGGGTGTGAAGAAAGAAGATAAGGACAGCACGAAGAATCTGCTCGCGTTCGTGGCTCCGGCGAATCAACTGGGACCGCTGACTCCGGTGCGGTTCATCACTCACGAACCGTATTCGACGTTCACTGTCCGATCATACGGATCAACATCTTACGACTATGATGCTGACAACCGGGCGGGACAGGAATACTACATGATGGTGGATGGAGAAGTCAAAATACCCTGCAGTCTGTTTTACTGGGATCCGGACGGTAACAGCAAGCAGATGATTGAAATCAAAGGCGATTCCATCAATGCTGAAATCAAGCTGGTGCTGGAGGGGTACGAAACAGAACCGTTCTCCCTGCTCAACCAATACCTGACAGAATCGTCTTTAACAACTCTGATTGAGAATCTGCCCAACGTGGGGAAAGGCAACGTCTCTGTATCGCTCTGGCCGGGGCACTGGCTGATTGAATTCATTGGAGACCTGGCAGGTGTCGAATTCGATCAGTTTGAGGTCGACAGACCGGAAGATGCAGAATTCGAGGGCTATGCCTACTACACCAACTGGGCAGACAGCAGGGTGGATGACGAAGTGCTGTTTCCGATTCCGCTGGCAGGGCAGTATGACGGTGATGACAACGTAATTAACGACGCGCTCGCTGCTGGCTCGATCGGCTGGGCGAACTACACGCCCGGCGTTGGATTGGTTGCACCGGCAGCACAGTGCCGGCAATACAATGGCGACGGTACTCCGAATCTATAGGGCGATGTGATGGGACAAAAAGACTGCGGATTATCTCTGATAAAGAAGCCATGTGTACGCAAGCGGTTTCCCTGTTCGCGCTGTGGTGCCAAGATTGTCAATGGTAATCTGGCCTGGGAAATATCGGTTCCCAAATACAAAAAATGGTATTACATGGAACCGGACACCCTGGTGGTGAACGGGGCCGCCACTGCTTCCCCGGCGGTGTTAACCATCAATCGCCGGTTGCCGTATTTTTCCAGCGAAACCCAGGAATCTGCCCCCTGTAAATTCGACGGTCCCGGATTTTCTGAGGGGGTGAATATTATTTCGGGAACCGGCCCTGGCGATTATGGGGATTTTGTGCAGGATTTCGAATGGTCTCGGTTTCTCCCATACGTCGATGGGTGGAATCATTTTGCCCGTACCCATACGGCCACTGTGGAATGGGCAGACGCCATAGTGGATTCAGACAGCGGGGAAGCCACCACGCCCGGCCACTGGCGTATCGGCCTGAAGATCGTGCAAAGCGTGATTTATCACTATGGGACCGCGGAAGGAAACCCCATTTTAAACCAGGTGGCCCTGGGGGAAAATCTCAGTCTGGGCCTTATCGGAAATGAGGATGTAACGACGCTTTACGCCACCGCTTCCACAACCAGAGTTTACACGCCTCCCGATGATTATGATTGTATTATACCCCCTGGTGAGTTCAGCAGGTGGACGCGGCCAGTACCGACCCTGCCGATTTTGTGGGGTGAATATACCAGTGAAACACTGCCGAGCGGTTACACCTGGCCGGCGGGGGAGGAGCCTGGAGAGGGTGTCCCTTTCACCGGTTTTGTTTACCCCATTGGATTTAGTATAGGCGATTATTACGCTCCTCCTTACATTGATGTGAGACACGTTCCCAAATGACTTTAACACCCGAGATAAAGCAGCAACTCTGCAACGCCTGCAAATTTAAGCGGAATTACTTCTGCCGGAAACACGGTGATGAGATCCGGCGACTGGTCAAGACACGTACAACCTGTGAGGGCTGGGGAAACGCTCCCAAACCGAAACCGCCTGCGAAAGCACCACAGCTGGAACCCGCTGCCGTGGATGAAATCCGCTGTGATGTGGTCATTCCCTACTGTCAGAAAAACCTGCAATGGCTGGCTGCTGCTGTGGATTCAATTTTGAACCAGGCAGGCGCAGAGTGCGTTGTGCATTTGATAGCCGATGGTTTTACAGTTCCCGACGATCCTGCCGAGCAGTACGCCAGCCATCCCCAGGTGAGACTGTATCGCAACGAAAAGACCATCGGACCGTATCGGACCATGAACCGGATTTTTGACCGACTGGAAACCGACTTCATTGCCGTTCAAGACTCCGATGATATTGCCATGCCGCACCGGATTGCTCACTCAATCGAGAAACTGAGAAACGGCGATGTTTATGGTGGCGCTATGCGTCAGTTTGTAAGCCACGAAAGCCGGGACGCAGAGTCCCTGAGACGACTGGCGGCGGTGCCGATTCACACTTCAGGCCATAATAAATGGAAACTCTGCCCCAACGGTAATATCCTCAATGGCACGCTGGTCATGCGGAAGGCAGCCTATCAGCGGTTGAACGGGTTCGCTGATCTGATGGGTTCGGGTGATCTGGAATTTGCTACCCGCTGCCACAGGTCAGGTGCAACAGTGGTAACTGATGATGAGATCGTAGGGCTCAGACGGTTACATTCTGAAAGCCTGTCACATGGTTCTATTCACGGAGACAAAACAGCATCACGCAACGCCGCACACGAAACGATTCAGCAGTATTATGAAGTGATGGTTCCCGGCTGCGATTTCCGACAGTTCGGAAGCCTCAGTAAAGAGCGATACGAACGACACAGGACAAAGCCGGTCGGCAACCTGATTGAGATGGAGAACCTCGAACTGCACGTTTCTCACGCCTGTAATCTGGCATGTCAGCAATGTACGCATTTTTCGAACTTCAATCACAAGGGTATGATCAGTCCGGAAGAATCTGACCGACAAATGAGCCTTTGGTCTGATCGGTTGCTGCCGCGCTACTTCAGTCTGCTGGGGGGAGAGCCTACACTCAATCCGCAACTCTGTGAGATCGTCAGACTCGCAAGAAAGCATTTTCCACACTCCAAGTTGCAACTGGTAACCAATGGTTTCAATCTGCAGAGACACCCGGAACTGCCTGCTGTGCTGGAAGAGACCGGATGTAATTTAGAAATCAGCATTCACCACGATTCCGCAGAGTATCAGGCGAAACTGGAGCCGGTAAAACAGCTGGTAGCCGATTGGGAAAACTCGCACGCATTACGGGTCAACTGGCGAACGTCCAGCAGTCGCTGGAAACGAGCCTATAAAGGGCATGGCGCAACGATGATGCCTTATGAAGACAATCAGCCAGAACAGAGCTGGGAGGCCTGCGGTTCAAAATGGTGTCCCCAGATCCACGACGGAAAGCTCTGGAAGTGTCCGCAGATGGCTTACCTGTCGATGCAGGCACAAAAGCACGGACTGAACGAAGCCTGGAATCCATATCTGAATTACACGCCGTTGGAACCGGCATGCACGACGGAAGAGTTACGTGAGTTTGTGAATCGCAAAACAGAAAGCTGCTGCGGAATGTGTCCAGCCAACCCGGAAACATTCGAACTGCCTTCACCACTAAGGGGAAAAAACGATGCCAGATCACCTTAAAAGATTATTCGACGAACTGACCGCGAAGTACAAAGGCGTAAAAGAACCATACGAAGACGGGACTGAGCGACAGCATTATTACAAGGTGGAACTTCAGTGTGACCGCGTGGACGTGATTACCTGCGATGATGGTGGGTGTGAAGTCGGACGAGAGAGCCACAGGTGATTTATGAGCTACTGGGGCGACCGACAACACCTCAACTATTACGCGACGGTCAAACAATGGCTGGAACCGTTCAGCGGCACCCTGCTCGATATCGGCTGCGCTGACACTCCGGTTGCTCAATGGGGAAACTTTGAAAAGCGGTATGCCGTCAATGATCTGCCCTTTCCTCCCCTGGATGGTGTGGAATGTCTTCAGGCGGACTGGCTGAAATGCGACCTGACAGCCGACGTGATTACCTGTCTGCAGGTGCTGGAACATTTCAAACCCAGTGTGTTGATTCCGTTTGTGGATAAGATCTTCAGCAGCTGCGAAACCGCGATCATCAGTGTTCCTTACATGTGGCCTGCCGGGCTTTGTCGTGGTCATGTTCAGGACCCGATTGACGTGCGGAAGTTCATCGACCTGGTGGGGCGCTGCCCGGCAAAGCTCGACATCGTTGAAGATAACAATTACTACCGGCTGATTGCCCTGTTCAAGAAAGATTTCACCTGATGACCGATGATTACTACAACAGAAAGTACGCAGAGGGCGATTTCGATTACAACCCGGAATACGAACTGGTATGGCTGCAGAAACACCTAATCGATCGGTTCGGATTACAACCCGGCAACAGGGTGCTGGACCTGGGCTGCGGTAAGGGGCTGCACGCTTCCCTGCTGGCTGGTTTCGATCTGCAGGTATTCGGAGTCGAAAAGACTGTCGAGGGCGTGAAGGGAGCAAAGGAACGCGGTTCAACGGCGGAATTCATCCAGGCCAGTGCTGGCGATCTGGCAACCTACTTCGACGAAGAATATTTCGACATGATATACTGTCGGGGGATGAGCTGGTTTCATCGGGAACTGCACGAAGTCTGCGAGGTGACCGGGGTGAATGTCTCGGAAAAGGTCCCTGGGTTCTTCCGCTTCATTAAGCCGGGTGGCCTGTTCGTCCTGCAGATCAGTACGGACTTCTCGGGAAGATGCCCAGAGAACGACGTTCACAACAACCGTCTGTCAGAATTCGTGCGACTGTTTGATCCACACGGGGAGATCGTCCACAAATCCAACTGGTCGGGCGTGGAAGTTACAGATGATGAGCAGGCAACAGCGGTGAAGGGCAATCTGGTGATTACTACAAAAAAGTAATATAGAAGGAGCTCAAATAGTTGAGATGACTTTGATTTCATAATTAATCAATTGTGTTATCGAGGAGTTACAAACTCACAATTACAACTTCCTGTTTCAGTGATCTAGCGCATTTCAAGTTTAAATGAAGATCTAACTCAAATATTAATTGCAGGAGCATAAAGTGATCTGACTGAGGATGCGCCTTTCGATCCTGATCTAAATCAACTAGCAGCAGTCTGGGAAGCGATAGGAAGAAGGGAGCATATCTACCGGGGATCCATTAGTACGAGGTAGAAATTTAATGTCAGTGAGCAGGAGTAGACGTTTCGGGAGATGGTCTTAATCAAATAAGGTTTGTCATGAATTGATTATATGTTCAATTTTATGATTCAGCGTCAAATGATTTATTTTGTAAATAATATAGATCACTTCGCATGATATATTTAATTTCCTCATCAGTTACAGCTAGACCAGAATGCCATAGGTCATGTGCAAAGAGTAAGCAGCGTCCTGATTGAGGTTGGACTTTGATCGCATTTTTGCGAAAAATTGTTTCGCCACCCTGCTTGATTGAATTCAAATAAATTAATACTGTGAATTGCGATTCGTAGTTCGAATATTTTTTAACTCCATCTTTATGAAAGTTAAATCTTTGATTTCCCTGATATCTATAAAATCTGATAAAGGGACTCAGTCCTGCGGGGTTTCCCAGCTCTGATGAAGGAAGAGGGTAATTTCGGAGTTCATTCCAGAGTTTATCTGCGAGTTCCTGAGATTCGATGTCTGCGCGTTCGTTTGTCCGAATTTGGTTCGACTGCTTGCGAACTCCGTAGAAATCTACATCAGCCAGTTCATAGCCAAGATATTCGCTGTAGTTAATGTAGCTTTCACATTCTTCGGGTGTGAGAAACTGATCAATCATTAAAATCTGAGGATCCAGCCAGTTAACGATTCCGTGCATTGAGAGGCCTAACTCAGTTCCCAGCCTTTGCGATACTCACGGCGGATATATTGATCGGATTCAGGAGCGTTCGTTGCCTTCATGGCCTGAGTGTCCCAGTGCAATTTTTTACCTGTTCGATAAGCGATGTTGCCCAAGTGATTCGCTTCGGTCAGTAATCCTGCATACTCGAAATTGCAGGTTGTCGGGGCGCCCGTTTTACAGGCATGGATCCATTCCGCATGATGACCCAGAGATTTCGGAATGTATGGTTCCGGGGGTTTGAAATCAGCGAATTCTTTTTCTGGTAACAAGACATGCTTACTGTAATCTGACAACAGCATGCCTTTCTCACCGACGAATAAAACGCCGTTTGCCCATTGTGGGATTTTGCCTTCTTCCCAGAGTTGAGGTTTGTTCGTCCCCTGGTACCAGCCCACTTTGACGGGGGGCATGTCGCCTCGTTGACCGTATTCATAAACGGCCTGCATTGATGCCGGTGCGATTTCTTTCTGGATCGGCGGTCCTTCCGCTTCAATTGTGAGCGGGTAATCCAGTTTCAATGCCCAGAATGGCAGATCGATCCAGTGGCTGCCCAGGTCAGACATGGTGCCATTACCAAAATCCCACCAGCGATACCATTTGGGACCCGGAAAATAGATATTATTGAAGGGACGTTCTGGAGCCGGTCCTAACCAGAGATCCCAGTCCAGTCCTTTCGGAATCTCATCGGAATGGCTTGGCCTTTTTTCCGAGTAAACAAGATCCTTTGCTGCGCGGGCCGCTTCTTCGGAAGGATGCCAGCCCCAGGCGCGAGATACCCAGACGTGGGCTTCCTGAACGGGGCCGATGGCGCCGGACTGAATCAGTTCAACGACCCTGCGGTAGTTATCTCCCGCATGAATCTGGGTACCCATTTGCGTGGCGACATTCGCCTTCCGAGCCGCTTCTCGAATGACGCGGGCCTCCCAGACACTGTGAGTCAGTGGCTTTTCACAGTATACATGTTTTTTCAGCTGCAGTGCGGGAAGGGTGGCGAAGGCATGTGTGTGTTCGCAAGTGCTGACAACGACGGCGTCGAACTGATCCGGGTGATCGTAGACTTTGCGAAAATCTTTAAACTGTTTTGCTTTGGGATGACTCTGTGCGGCGCGAAATAGATTCTGTTTATTCACATCGCATAGAACCGTAATATTTTCAGATGAGACCGATCGGAGATTACTGCCGCCTCGTCCTCCCGAGCCTATGATGGCGATATTTAGTTTTTCATTCAGATTGGTTCCCCGTACGATGGCGGGTGCCCCAAAGCCAATTGCGGCGGCCGCCGATGCAGAAGTTGCCAGAAATCGTCTGCGGCTTATAGAAGATTGACTCTGATCTGCTTTTTCGGGTTGATCTTGCACAGGAAGTCTCCGCCTCTGAATTGAATGGCCTGAAAGTCGAGATTCGCATTTATAAACTATCTTAAACTATGGCAGGAATCAGTGGACATGGCAAGACAAAAGGAGAGACTCGACGGAATTCTCTGCTGATTGAAAATTGCTCACAGGATATCAATCAGCTGAACACGGGGGACAACATCCTGAGAGGTCCAGATCTTCACTGAGCCAGTGCTGATGACAGTCACTGCAGAGGTCCAGTTGACCTGGAAATTCTTCCAGAAGATTCAGGTAGTCAATAATTTGTGATTGAATCTCTAAGTCGTTTCTGAGTTTTCTGCTGAGAAGCAGTGTTTCATTGATTAGCGCAGCCGTGTCAGTGGGATAGGTTGTTAGTACTCGTTCAAGTTGGCTGCTGCCACGTGTAATCTGACCTGCTTGTGAACTGCTTTCCACAGACCAGAAATGGCCTGCCCGCCATGTTCCTTCACTGGTCTGTTGCAGATAAACCTCAATCCGGTTAGTTTCCGGACCAGTAACGGGAATACGTATAATGCTGACTGGTTCGATTAACTCCGTAGAAGTATTGGGTTGTTCTCCCTGCTCCGATTTGGAGCCGCTTATTGTTTGCTTCTCCAGTTTTGGTGTTATTATTGTTTTCTCAGTGGAAACATATTGCTGATTGAGAAACCGGATCAGTTGTTTCCGGCTGGTATTTCGTAACTGCCTGGTCTGTTTGAGTTCGAGTCGAAGCTGTTTTAATGAAGCTTCTGCCTGATTAAAATCAGTAATCAATGTTTTCAGCTGCTGCGTCATTTTAAGTTCGGCCGATTCATTTCCTCTACAGGTTTCCTTTGAGATTTCTTCCTCCGGGAAATCCAGCGACTCACCGTGGTACCAGCGGCAAAAAGCTTTGCGCCACAGATGCCAGCCCGTTGTATCAAACAGATAAGGATTGTCCGTAATCAGCACTTCCGCCTCACAGGCATTGATCGCCTGCTCTATGATTTCTTCCTGAGAGCCGGTTGCCAGATCTCCTTTTATATCCAGCAATTCACTCTCCATGAATTCAGGCAGCGATGCAAACTCAGCCTGAAATGCTTCGTCTGCTTCCACGCCAGCATTGATCCAGGTCTGTAGCTGTTCGATTTGACCTGGCGCGAGCTGACCTACGCGTGCCTGGGAGAAATCAATACCCCATTCTGCAAGTTGACCGCTGATCATGCGGCAGGTGATTTCATTAATATCGGTTTCTGGAAACTGGCTTTCCATGGACGTACTTTCCCTGTGAAAAAGTTGATTGTGAATTAGAATGTGTCAGTTCGAGAGAATCAGAGACAACTCACTGCATATGTGGCTGTTCCCTGTTGACACTGTGTTAAAGCCAGACGTGCGGTTTCAGTTCGGATTGATACCGGCAGATTATCGCCCCGTATCTCAATCGTGATCTCATCTGGCAGCAGGCCTTCCTGCTTTGGAACGGTGGTTGAACCATAGGGGGTATGGATCACTTCCCATCTGGTCTCATTTTCCAGTTCGGTCAAAGCCTGCTGTTCCGCATGTTTCAGATCTTCCCATGTCTGTTCCGCCAGAGAAAATGGCTCGTGGCTGTGAATGGTTGACTGATGAAACGATTCAAATACCTGAATCATTTCCCGCCAGCCTGTGATCGCTGCTTCATAAGATTGTGCCATCGACTGACAGACTTCTGCTTCTTCCAGTTCACCCTTCAATCGTTCCCGCTTCGATTTTTCCTGATTTATTTTTCGAACCAGCTGCTGAATCTGTTGTTCCTGGTTCGCCAAAAGTTCATGACACTGCTGCACATCAGTTGAAGCTTCTGTTGAAGTCAGGCCTTCGTATTCATCTTCGATTGTCATTAGATTGGCGTAACTCTTTTTCAATTCCTCTGGGAATTCTGATGTGGACTCTGCCTTTCCAGATTCTGTAGTAGAGTCTCGATGAAATGGTAAGAGCTTGTCTTCCTCGATTGATTCCGAATTATGATCCATACGCGTAAACCCTCCAGAGATAAGATTAGTTTTGCCAGCCAGGCCTTGAGTTCTGATTTACCGGGAAAGCATTTTTCATGAGACCAGGTTCTCAAAGGTCTTTACGAATTTCTCCCATTGTGTCGGGGGCAATCAGTTCCAGCGTGACACTGCGATCTTTTACCCCGACACAGCCTACATAAATCTCACCAATGCAGACGGCTTCGCCTGGAGTGAGTGTGATCATCTGAGTGACCGGTTCAGCGACTAATGTGATTCCGCGTGAAAGATAGTGATCACGCTTAATCCAGCCTTTCCGTTCCAGAGCGCGGAGATGACACATCACTCCATTTGAGGATCGAATTCCGAATTGTTCTGCAATTTCCCGCACTGTAGGCGACAGACGTTGCTGGGTGATTTCCTGTTTGATAAACGAGTAGATTGACTCTTGCTTTTCTGTCAGTTTTTTTCGCGATGAAATTTCTGTTGTTTGCATTTGAAAATTCCCTTGTGTACTGGTGAAGTGCTGTGCGTTACGTGGGAATTATAGCCGGAAATAAGCAGTCAAATTATTTCACTTCAGGCATCAAAACCGCGAAAAGCCGGATGCCGCCAGTTCAAGACAAAAACCGAACATTGGCGAAAACTGCAGCCTGTTGATGCCAGAATAAGTTGTGATTTTTTTATTTTTTCAGCGCGCGAACATTTTGCGAAAACAGGACATGTGAAATCCCAAGCGTAGTACCAATGCTGAGAGGAGTGTTTTTTAGATTGGATGTTGATCAGGGGGGATTCTCATGAATTCTTGAGAATCCTGTTTGTGCCCATACTTTACTTTGTTTACAATATCAGGTCCTCCCTGAGAACTTACCCGGATATTGTCATTTATTGACTTCATTTCCTGCCTGATAAAAGGTGACTGCTGTGAAACTTTTTCCAAAGTACAAATCGATCCTGAATGGTTTTGTAGCTGTGTTTCTTGTTGCACTTTCTCCATTTGAGAAAATAGCAGCGGAAGACCTGCCTCGCGTTCCTGAAGGCTTCAGCATCGAACGAGTCACCAGTAGCGAACTGACTAAATATCCGATGATGGCAGGCTTTGATGATCGCGGGCGATTATTCATTGCTGAAAGTTCAGGAGAAAATACGCGTGCTCCTCAGTTGATTAAAGAGCCCAAAAGCATGATCCGTATGCTGGTTGACCGGGATGGAGACGGACGCTTTGATCAGAGTACGGTCTTCGCTGATAAATTAACTCTGCCGATGGGAGCGCTCTGGCATGAGGGGGCGCTCTATGTCGCCAGTCCTCCTAATATCTGGAAGCTGACAGACCACGATGATGACGGCGTGGCAGATGAGAGGAAAATTATCGTTGATTCGTTCGGCTTCTCTGGTAACGCGGCCAGTATTCACGGTTGTTTTCGCGGGCCGGAAGGCAGGCTTTATTGGTGTGATGGCAGACACGGTCACGAATTCAAAGACAAATCTGGAAAAGTCACCAGCAAAGGATTGGCAGCACGAATCTTTTCCTGTAATCCGGATGGCTCTGATATCGAAGTGCACTGTGGGGGCGGGATGGACAATCCGGTCGAGATCGATTTCACTCCTGAGGGAGAAATGATTGGTTCGGTAAACATTCTCATGACACGACCCCGCGTGGACTGTCTGGTGCACTGGATAGAAGGAGGCGTGTATCCTCACTTCGAAGACTGCGTCGCTGAATTCAAACGCACGGGGGAGTTGCTGGGGCCGATCACCCGCTTTGGTCACGTGGCGGTTTCAGGCATGTTACGTTATCGCGGTTCCCAGTTCGGGCCGGAATATCAGGGCAATATATTTACAACGATTTTTAATACACACAAGGTCATTCGCTCCCGATTGATTCGCAACGGTGCCACGTTTGAAACCAAAGAAGAAGACTTCCTGGTATCGGATGATCCCGATTTTCATCCGACAGATATCATCGAAGACGCCGATGGCAGCCTGTTGGTCATAGATACGGGTGGCTGGTTCCGCATTGGCTGCCCCCAGTCTCAGATTTCCAAGCCAGACATTCAAGGTGCCATCTATCGAATTCGTAAGACTGGTACACCGGAACTCAAAGATCCTTATGGCTTAACTCTGGACTGGAAATCACTCTCGCCTAATCGCAAGCTGCAGTTGTTGAATGACACGCGTCCGTTTGTGCAGCAAAAGGCCATCGAAGAGCTGGCCAGTGTTGGTGATCTGGCCGTACCTCAACTTGCAAAAGTGATCGATTCACCCAGTGGGTCTTTTTATAACGATACCAGTAAACGCAATGCAATCTGGACCTTATCTCGAATTGGAACAGGTAAGGCAGCAGCTGCAATTCAAGGTGGGCTGACCGCTTCCGAGAGTGTGCAGCTGACGGCTGCGAAAGCGCTAGGGACGTTACGAAGTTCGCAATCAACTGATGAGTTAGTAACGTTATTGAAACAAGATAAGCCAGCAGTTCAACGTACCGCTGCCACTGCCCTGGGACGCATCTGTGAAGCAGGTCGGCGTGACTCGGTCTCGGCTGAACAGTTGCAGTCGGTGATCGACGCTCTCTTTCATGTGATTAAATCCGGGTCTCCAGATCGAACACTGGAACATGCTCTCATTTACGCACTGATCCGGATCGACCAGCGTGATCTGGTTCTCGCAGGTTTGGATGACTCCAGTCCAGCTGTCCGCCGCGCGGCGTTGATTGCTTTGGACCAGATGAACTCAGGTAAGTTGACGCGGGAACTGGTGACTCCTCTGCTGGATACCGATGATCCAGCTTTGCAGAAAGAGACGCTGTCGATAATCAGCGAACATGAAGGCTGGGCCGGAGAAACTTTGATCTTATTGAAAACATGGTTGAGCGAGGCTGAACTGAGTCCCGAACGGGCTGCCGTTCTGCGGGGCTTCCTGGTAGCGCAATCTGCAGATCCCGAAGTGCAATCGCTCATAGCACACTCGCTGACCGCCGCGGAAACATCACAGCCTGCCAAGGCGATTCTGCTGGAAGTGATTCAGCGCTCTGCATTGAAAGAATTTCCTGTCAACTGGCGTTCTGCGCTGGAGCAGACTTTGAAGACAGCTGATCCTGAATTACAGATTCTCGTCGTCCGGATTGCGCAATCACATGATCTGCCTGATCTCAATGCACAATTGACATCTTTAGCCTTAGACGTGAAGCAGCCCGCTGCTTTGCGAATCGAAGCGTTATCCGCTGCTGGTGCCCATTTAAAAAGTATCGATCAGAGTACCTTCGACTTCCTCATGTCCCGCATGAATGAAGAGTATCCACCTCTGGATCGACTGGCGGCGGCGAGAGCATTAGCGGGTCTACCGCATTCTGGCGAACAGTTAATCCAGTTGTCGAAGCAACTGGATGCACCGGGGCCTCTGGCACTGCCGGTTCTGTTAAGAGCCTATGCGAAAAGTGTGGATGAAGCTGTAGGTCAGGCATTGATTACCGGACTGAATGGTTCTTCTGCTGCAACGAACCTGTCGGCGGATGAGTTGGCGAGTCTGTTGCAGAAGTATCCCGAATCGGTCCAGCAGGCAGCAGCACCGCTGTTGAAAAAACTGGGCGTTGATCTGGCACAGCAGAAGGCGCATCTGGAGTCACTCAAGCCTCTGCTTACTGAAGGACGGTTGGAGGAAGGACGCAAAATCTTCTTTGGTAAGAAAGCAGCCTGCTCTGGTTGTCATACTGTCGAAAATGACGGTGGTAAAGTGGGACCCGACCTGACAAAAATCGGCGCCATTCGTACCGGAACGGATCTGCTGGAGGCAATCGCACTTCCCAGTGCCAGTTTTGCGCGAGGCTATCGCTCATACCTGGTAGTGACCGATGCCGGTCGAATTTATACGGGAGTCATCAGTCGCGAATCGACAGATACGGTCTATCTCAGAACCGCTGATCTCTCTGAAGTACGGATTGCCCGTGATCAGATTGAAGTGATGAAAGAGTCGCCGACATCGATTATGCCGAAAGGCCTGGAGCAGCGTCTGACGCAACAGGAAATACGGGATTTGCTTGCGTACCTGCAAAACCGCAAGTAAAGTGGAATAAATCTCCTGATTCCTCTGACTCCAGCCGTTAAAGGTGCGCTATGTTTAATGGTTCTTTTGTATTTCGCTGCCTGTCCTGCTTTGCTTTGATAATTTTCCTCTGCATTGTTTCAAATACTCAGGCAGCGGAAGAGCAGAAGCGACCTAATATTCTGTTTGCGATTGCCGATGACTGGGGCTGGCCGCATGCAGGCTCTTATGGCGATCCAGTCGTGAAAACGCCTACCTTTGATCGGCTGGCCCGGGAAGGCGTGCTGTTTCAGAATGCATATGTTTCTTCCCCTTCCTGTACCCCTTCGCGAGGAGCGATTCTGACCGGTAAATATCACTGGCAGCTCGAAGCGGGCGCGAACCTGCACTGCATTTTTCCGGATCAGCTCGAAACGTATCCGGAAATACTCAAAGCACACGGTTACCAGGTCGGTTATACCGGGAAAGCCTGGGGGCCAGGGCGCACCGAAACCGCTGGTCGCGAACTGGCGGGAAAACGCTATAAGAGTTTTCAGGATTTTCTCCAGCATCAGAAACAGGGAGAACCCTTCTGCTTCTGGCTGGGCAGCAGTGATCCACATCGTCCTTATGAAGCGGGGACCGGGGTGCAGAGTGGGATGGATCTTTCCAAAATCAAGTTCCCCGCCTGCTTTCCGGATGCATCGGTCGTTCGCAGTGATGTCGCCGACTATTACTTTGAAGTTCAACGCTTCGACAAACTGGTAGGTGATGCGCTGAAGTCACTCGAAGAAAAAGGCGAACTCGATAATACCATCGTATTCATGACCGGCGATCATGGTATGCCGTTCCCGCGTGGGAAAAGTTGTCTGTATGACACAGGGACCCGTGTGCCGCTCGCTGCCCGCTGGCCCGAAAAAATAAAACCCGGTCGCTCGGTCACCGATTTTGTCAGCCTGATTGATCTGGCACCCACGTATTATGAAGCAGCGGGAGTGAAAATCCCGGCGGATGTGACCGGCCGCAGTCTGATGCCTGTTTTAACGAATGCAAAATCAGGTCGAATTGCTGATAACAGGGACGAGGTCATTTTCGGTAAGGAACGCCATGTCCCTTCACAGGAGGCACCTGACATGGGAGGTTATCCCTGTCGTGCCATTCGGACGGATGACTTTCTTTACATCCACAATTACCGCCCCGATCGCTGGCCGGCAGGCACACCCGATTATCAGCACGCGGCTATTCCCGGCACCTGGTATGGAGACTGTGACAACGGTCCGACCAAGACCTATATGGTCGAAAATAAAAACAAGGATGCAAATCATCGTCGACTGTATGATCTGGCATTTGGAAAGCTGCCGGCGGAAGAACTGTATGATCTGCGGAATGATCCGGATCAGTTGCAGAACGTTGCCGCCTCTCCGATGTACGAGAAGATCAAAGCGAAACTGGCAAATGAACTGCAACAGCAACTGGTAGCCACCCACGATCCCCGAGAGTTGGGGCAGGGGGATGAGCTTGAGAAACATCCCTACTTAGGCGGCGGTCCAAAGCATCCCAGCCTCGAAGTCAAACGGAAAAAACGGGGCAAGAAGCAGAGTAACTAATATCAAAGCTTCTAATCGTTTTCCGTTAATTGGTGTAGATGTTTTCGGTCAAAAAATTGATTACGCATTGCATGTTGCCGACTGTGACAATGTGATTCTCTGTAATTTGCACATCATATTGTTTGTTAGCGCTGTCGTAAAAAACGATAACGCCGTTTGCTAATTCGTAGACAACCCAATAGCGTGTCCGAATGAGTCTGGGGTTTTTAATTTGAGCTTTACGCAGCAGTTGTTTCATTGGTGAAAATCGACAGTCTCTTCGCTGTGATTGCACTTCCAGTAAAACTTGATACAGTCTAATTTGACTCTCGGTGGCGAAGCAACAGGAATGGAGAGAAATTGCTACTATAAAGAAATCTGAAGCCAGCTTTTCAATTCTGAATGAAACTTGCCTGTCTCTACTTCTAAAAAATCACTCTTCCAATGAATTGCAGTGCCACCAACTGCTTGAAACTCTCTGCAGTTTTTTTCCAAGTCATCCAGCAGCAGGGAATCGCTGAAATCAAGGGTATGTGATGAGAGCCAGTGTTCAAAGAAGCGTCGAGGATCTTCGCTTTTCAAGATACGTTGTGTGCTGGAGCAGAGTACATCGTCGAACAGTCTGGCTGTTGCGAAGAATGACGTTGTTTTCGTTTCTTTCAATCGCGGTGACTGCTGTCTTGCCCGTAGAATTGCATCATGAAAACAGTCCATGTTGTCGGTTGCCAGCACGATGGCTGTACCTGTCTGCTGTGCTGACTGTAACAGCAGGATCAATTGACTGTTGACCCGCATCAATTGGCAGTCATCCACTGATTTTCGCGCGAGATAATCAGGCGGGAACTCTGGATTCGCTTCAATCTGCAGACTGTCGACAATCTGGCTGGTGGTGATGTTTCCCCGCATCCAGTCTCGGACTAAGGAATCGTTTTCCGCAAAGAGATACCTGACTGCTTCCGAGAGCGATGAGTGGAGTGGATGCTCTTCATTGTGAATGATGGACATCCAGAAAGGATCGAGTGAGAGTACGCCATGCCAGTCAACGAAAATCACCTTGTTCCAGCGGACTTGACCTTGTTGATTCATACTGGAGTCCCCGCCTTCTCAATCGAGGTTTTTCGGTTTCTGGTTGGGTGGCTGATCGGAGTGAGCAGCCTGGTAGAGCCGATCAATGAATTCGTCTGTCATGCCGGTCTCCCTGCGTGCTTCCCTGTTGAAGGTATCACCCACGGAAAGAGCAGCACGAATGGGCCAGTGCAGATGTTGCTCGTAGGCTTCCCAGTCCGAGAGATGGTCGGGTTTTAACTGTCGCAGCCAGTGCAATCCAAAGGCAACGTGCTGAATTTCATCCCGATAGACGACCTTCATCAGAGCGGCACTGCGTTGATCACCGGCGTCCAGAAAGTACTGTTCGAATTCCCCTGTATGGTCCAGATTGCGTCCTTCAAAAGTCAGAGGCAGGCCGGCCAGGTAGTCGAGCAGACTTTCGTAGCTGAGGGCCTTCTTCCAGATATAACAGTTCACGGGCAGACTGCCGAACTCCAAGCCCAGAATGTAGGCTCGCTCTTTATGCATACGGGTGTGTCTTTGTTCGTCGCCCATGATTGCGCACATGCCCTGACGAAATTCAGCAGGCGCATCGGGAAAGGCGCACAGAATATAAGCCATCACTTCCAATGCCTGCAGTTCGTGGTTCGCCATGATGTGATGGGCGAGAGCCCGTTTTTCCTGCTCGAACAACGCAGCGGGTTTCGGCATGGCAGGCGCGGTGCGGGGGGCAGCGAACTGCAGACTGGCCGGGCGCGTCGGTTCTTTGATGCGCAGTGGTTCTCCCGGACTGTCATCAGTTAAAATCGGCGGGGCGGGCTTGAGTTTCTCTTCCAGTGAATCACTGAGGAGAACCCGTTCTGCAAACTCACGAATTTCCATGTTGGTCAATTTGTTGTTGAAGGAGTGTAGCGGGCACGAAAGAGGGCCACACAGCCAGTCACTTTCAGTTCCACGTCAGTATAACGACTCTGGAGCTGAGATAGTAACTCATCCCGACTGTCTGCAGAGTTAGTGAAGATCTTTTTCTCATTGTAGAAGTGCATTAACTTGCGGGCAGGTAGACTTCGAGGAATTCCTTCTGCCAGAATGGTCGAGCCCGAGATAATGGCTCCGGGGTTCAGCCACTGATTGAGATGATCGAAAAGAGTCGACTTCGAACTCAGATCGCCGGGCAGGCAATGCAGCAGATAATTCAGACTGACCGAATCGAAACCCTGTGGCTGGTCGGGCAGGGGTTGCAGAATATCCGCCTGATAAGTTTCTGGGGTATATCTGCTGGCCCGGCTGGCTGCTGCTGCGAGGCTGTTCGGATTCAGGTCGAGCAAACCCAGCCTGACATTCGAATCCGGAAACGCACAATGGTCCAGATGGTAACCGGTACCGACTCCCACATCCAGATGATTGGCGGTCAGACTCTGGTTCATCCAGTTCAATATGGTTTTCGTTCGGCATTTCCAGATCAGGGAGTTGGAGATCCCCAGCACCCAGATGTCATAAATCGATAAAATGCGTTTGGAATAGACGGCCTGGCCGGCGGCGCTTGCTTCACTTGGAGAATTCATGCTGTGATGTTAATAAGAATTGCAGCTCTTGGGAATCGTAATCATCCCATGGCGCGGACCAGATACCCTCCGGGCAGGCGTTTCACTACTTTACGCATTTCCAGAATCGTGAGAGTGGAAAGAATCCGGGAGGAATCGAGATTGCTCGACTGGACGATTTCGTTGAGGTGCTGTGGTTCCAGTGTGACCAGATTGAGAATATCACGTTCAAATTCACTCAACGAGAGTTCTCGTGGCGTATGGACTTCCCGGTTTTTTGCTGTCATGACAGGTGTCTTCGCCGGGCCGAGTCCTTCCAGGATGTCTTCCACATCTCGGACGAGCATGGCACCGTCGCGAATCAGGTCATGACAGCCGGCACTGGCGGGATGATCAATGCGACCGGGGACAGCGAAGACTTCGCGACCCTGTTCGTAAGCGTGTCTTGCGGTGTGTAATGCTCCACTTTTGCGACCTGCTTCGATCAGCACCACGCCCATAGAAAACCCACTGATAATGCGATTTCGTTGCGGGAATAAACCAGCGACCGGTGCCTGATCAAGAGGGAATTCTGTAACGATGGCGCCCTGCAGGGCGACTGCTTCCGAAAGCTCCCGGTGTTCGGGAGGGTAAATGTGTGCCAGTCCGGTTGCCATGACGGCGATCGTTCGTCCCCCCGCTTTGAGTGCGCCGGTGTGAGCCGCCTGGTCAATTCCTCGGGCAAGACCACTGACAACGGTGATCCCGGCGCGTGCCAGCGCTGCGGCGATCTTTTCTGCCTGCTGTAATCCGTAATGCGTGCATTTCCGTGAGCCGACGATGGCGACCGCCAGTTCGTCTTGCGGCAACAGGCTCCCTTTACAGTAAAGTAACGAAGGGGGATCGGGCATTTCTCGCAGGAGTGAAGGATACTCGGCTGACTCTTCAAACAAGATCTGGTAACCGGATGCGCGACAGCGCCGGAGTTCGTCTTCCGCAGTCGATTTTGCCTCGCGATAGATAATCGCATCTGCCAGTTTGGTCCCGATACCCTGGACGTTGAGTAATTCCTGGCGGGGGGCATTGAGAATTTGAGCCGGGCTCCCAAACTGGTCCAGTAACGTTCGACGGATCCGCGGGCCGACACCCCGAATCAGATTTAGCTGGATCAGTTCGAGGAGTGACTGATCGGATTCCTGTATTGGCTCGCCCATTTTTGCAGGACCTTCTTTTCAGACGGACTGTGTGATTCACGAACGTACATGCTCCCAGAAAAGGTATGAAAAAACAACTAAGATCGGCTCTCATTCCCGGGGAAGCGGCTGTTCACACTTGACAGCAGCCGCCTGCAGCCTCTAAACACGAAGCACACCATTCTGAACTCCGTTAAGGTCAAGTACATGCTGGACAAGATTTTCTTTATCATTGCCTGCATCATCATTCCCGTTTTATGGGGCGTGATTGTGAACTGGATCTTCAACCAATGGCAGGATCGCTCGAACGACAACTCAGACGACGACTATATTTTCCCTGATTATCAGATCTGAGGCGGCGGCGTTATGGGTTTCGGATGGTTCGATTTTTTTCTGATTTCCACCACTGGAGGGCTGATCGGCTTTCTGGCGGGCATGTTCGGAGTCGGCGGCGGGTTTCTGCTGGTTCCCATTTTGAATATAGTGCTGGGAATTCCCATGGAACTGGCTGTCGGCGCGAGCGCCTGTCAGGTTCTGGGACCTGCAACAACATCGCTACTCGCGCGGAAAATCAAAGTTCGAGATCTGTTTTTTCCGCTGGTGATTACGGGGGGACTGTTATTAGGTGTCATTGCCGGGACGGGGATTCTGGAACACGCGAAATCATCTGCTGCTGTCATGATTAATGGAAGAAACATTATTGTCGCAGATCTGGTGGTGCTGATTGCCTATTTCCTGATGTTGACCGGGCTGGGAGTGCTTTCATTACGAAGTGCCCGTCGCGATGATTCAGAATTAAGCGCAACGCTGTTTACAGATCGATTCCAGATACCACCAGTAGTTCGATTTCCCGGTTTGGTTGAAGCGCCGCTTTCGATTCCAGTCATTGCGTGGTTTGGTCTGGGGCTGGGGCTCGTCTCCGGTCTTCTGGGGATCAGTGGAGGCATCCTGTTATTTCCGATACTGATTTTTGGTCTGGGAATTCCCACCCATCGGGCAATCACCTGCAGTCTGGTGATCGTCTGGGTCGTGGCATTCCAGTCAACGATCGCGCACGCCTGGCATGGCAATATCAGTATCATGATAGTAATCGCACTCCTGTTCGGGGGAACGGTGGGCGCCCGGCTGGGATCGGACCTGAATGCCCGACTCAAAGGGCTGCAACTGAGACGGCAGTTTGGCTGGTTATTAATCTCCGTGGCTCTTATGATTGGGATGCGGCTGGTGTTTCTGCTGGCAGGATAAAACATCGTAAGTGGAGATGAAATAATGGCAAATAAATCCATCCTGTTTTTAACAGGTGATTATGTTGAGGACTATGAAATCATGGTCCCATTCCAGGCATTAACGATGGTGGGATACCAGGTCGATGTGGTCTGTCCGGATAAAAAAGCGGGCGAGATCATCCGCACTTCGATTCACGATTTTGAAGGCGATCAGACTTACTCGGAAAAACGGGGACACAACTTTACGTTGAATGCCACCTTTGCTGATGTGAATGCAGACGACTATACAGCTTTGCTGATTCCCGGCGGACGGGCACCGGAATACATTCGCCTGAATGAACGTGTGCTTGAAATCACACGTCAGTTTGCGATCGCAGGCAAGCCGATTGCCGCCATCTGTCATGGACTTCAGCTGCTGGCTGCCGCTGGTGTATTGAAAGACAAAAGCTGTACGGCTTACCCGGCGTGTGCGCCCGAGGTGACTCTCGCCGGAGGCACGTTTGTGGAAACACCCATTGATGGCGTCCACGTGGATGGAAACCTGGTTTCCGCACCTGCCTGGCCGGCTCATCCGCAGTGGCTGGCGGCGTTTCTGAAAGTGTTGGGAACCAAAATCGAGTTGTAATATTCGTGACACTGAAGTATCGGTATCACTTTTAATCGGGGAGAGACGTGGATGTCGTGTTGTTCTATTAACTGGTCAACCATAGGTGCAGCATTGGGTGGACTGGCTGTCATCATCGGTGCCTTCGGTGCCCATGGCGTCGATGGATATTTTGCTGAGAAATATGCCGGGCAGGTAAAAACGGTTTCGGGGGTAGAAGTACCCGCGGCTGAGAAATATCTGAACGATTTCAAGACCGGCGCGCAATACCAGATGTACCACTCCATTGCTTTGTTGCTGGTCGGATTTGCCGGATTGACTTCGCAGAAGAAAAAGCTGTTGAATATAGCCGGCTGGTGTTTCCTGCTGGGAATCATTTTTTTCTCCGGAAGTCTTTACGTTTTGACGCTCAGTGGTCAGACTTTCTGGGGAGCCATTGCGCCAATTGGAGGAACTCTGCTCATTGTCGGCTGGTTTTCTTTTGCTGCGGGAATCTGTTCCTGTGGCGGAAATTCCACTGATGTGTCAGGTCCCGAAACTCCTGCCTCTACCTGATACCTGATTTGCAGAACCATCATAATATACAATGATCGAATGAGATCATTCCCACCTTCTTTTCAGAATAGAGAAACTTATGCTGATTTTTGATGCACACCTTGATATGGCCTGGAATGCCTGCGAATGGAACCGGGATCTGGAATTACCTGTCAGTGACATTCGCAAGTTTGAACGTCAGTTTGAAAATATAATTCCCGGCGAAGCAACGGTTTCCTGGCATGCCCTGCGTCAGGGGGGCGTGGGAATGACGATCTCCACGCTACTGCCTCGACTGCATCGCAAAGACGCGGCGTTGACGCATTATCAATCGAGAGAAGCCGCCTATGGTGTGGCCATGGGGCAGTTGGCTTATTACCGGGCGATGGTAGCGAAAGGCGTCTTAAGAGAGATTCCCGACAGCAGCACACTCGCCAGTCATATCGCTGAATGGGAAGCCAATGAAACAGCTGCCCGCGCGGAAGGAAGTACGATTCCCATTGGTTTCATCCTGAGTATGGAAGGGGCACCGCCGATTCTGTCTCCCGAACAGATTGGTGACTGGTTTGATGCCGGTCTGCGAATCTTAGGACCCGCCCATTATGGTCCCGGTCCCTACTGTTTTGGAACAGGCAGTGAAGGGGGGCTCAAAGAGCAGGGGCCCGCGCTGCTGAAAGAGATGGATCGGGTGGGTATGCTGCTGGATGTGACACACCTCGCCGATCAGTCATTCTGGGAGTCGCTGGAAATCTTCCAGGGACCAGTGCTTGCCAGCCACCACAACTGCCGGTCTCTGGTGAATGCCGACCGTCAACTGACGGATGAGCAGATCAAAGCGTTGATCGAACGCGGTGCCGTAATCGGTTGTGCCTTTGATAACTGGATGATCAAACCGGGCTGGACGATTGGGGTTTCTGATCCCAAAACCACTTCAGTGGAAGATATTGCCAATCATACCGATCACATCTGCCAGTTGGCAGGAAATGCAAAGCATTGCGGCCTGGGAACGGACCTGGACGGCGGATTCGGGAAAGAACAGACGCCCCATGACTTGGATACGATCGCCGATCTGGGGATGTTCGCCGGGATTCTGGAAAAACGGGGATACAGTTCTGAAGACATTAAAGGCATCATGTCGCAGAACTTTGTGGATTTCTTCCTGAAGGCATTACCAGAGAGCTGAGAATATCAGATATTCTAGATGTTTTGTTCGCTGTATCCTGTTGTTTATCAATGGGATACGGCGTTTTTTTGTTTTTCCGGCAAACTTTGTGAAAAACTTTCAAGAACTTGAAATGAGCGGCGAATAATTCCCTGTGACGTGGCCGATCGGTTTGGCCTACTGTTCCGAATCGAACAATTGTTGTTGTATTGAGGGAGTCTGGACAATGATATTCATGTGTAAGAAATTTGTGATAGGTGCTGCAGTGCTGGCCACGCTGGGAACCTTCGTCTTTGGCCGCGATGTGGTGAGTTATGTGAAAACTGCCGGCAATTCTGTCAGACAGGCGGTCAAGTCAGAAGTTCCCGTGGATTTCGAAGTCGACCGGGCTCGTAAAATGGTGGAGGATCTGGTGCCGGACATTCGTCGTTGTATGCATGTGATTGCAGAGCAACAGGTAGATGTCGAAACATTGCAGAGCGAGATTCATGATACAGAACTCGCCATGAAACAACAGAAAGATGCGATGTTCACCCTGCGATCAGACCTGGAGTCGAACGAGACCGAATTTGTGTATGCAAGTCGGACCTACAGTAAAGACGATATCCGCAGCGATCTGGCACAGCGGTTTGATCGTTATAAAGTCGCGACCGACACGCTGAAGCGAAACGAACAGATTTTGAAAGCTCGTCAAAAGGCTCTGGATGCCAATCGTGAGAAGTTGGAAAATATGCTGTCTGCCAAGATGGACATGGAAGTACAGATCGAGCAGCTGGAAGCACGTCTGAAATCGGTTCAGGCAGCAGAAACCGTCAGTAATCTGGAGATCGATAATTCTCAACTGACCCGTGCCAAGAGCCTGATTAAAGACTTGAACAAGCAACTGGATGTCAAAGAAAAGATGCTGGATGCAGAAGGAAAATTCACTGGCCTGATTCCCGTCGATACCAAAGTGGAAGAAAAACGGGATGTCGTCAAGCAGATGGATGAATACTTCAGAACTAAATCAGGCGATCGTGTCGCCATTCAGTAAAAACGACTGAAAAATAAACAAATTGGCGCGAGTGGTGGCAGGTGGTTCTTGTTTTCGAGTAGAGCTGCCTGCCCCTTGCCAGTTTGATGTCCCGATGAAAATCTGAGTGATCCCTGACGAAAATAGCATCCTAAGCGATCACTTGTTGAACTCATTCGTTAAAATAAAGTGTGAACTGTTTTAGCAATTGTGCCTCTCACTTCCTGATTCCGGAGAATTACCTTGGGCTTCTTCACTTCATCATCCAGACAGGATCAGGCAGCGAAATCTTCCGCTGGCGTGAGCTATCTGCTGTGGATTGATGGGGTCGGAACGTATCTGGTCTACTTACCCGAGACCCTGAAAATTGGTGGTCCGGGGGAAACAGGCGTGACAGGCGGCCTGGCCTCGGAATGGGCTGATTTATCAATACTGGCCAATCTTTCGCGACACCATGCGTCGATCACCCGCTCAGGAGAGAATTATTTTCTGGAAGCGATGGCTCCCGTTTTCTGTAATCAGCGTGCGATCAATGATCGTGTCTTGCTCACGGATCAGGCGGCGCTTAGACTGAATACAGATACAGTCCTCACATTCCGACAGCCGACGGCCCTGAGTGCATCCGCCTGTCTCGAATTCACGAGTCATCATCAGCCACAACAGCGACTGGATGGTGTCGTACTAATGGCGGAAACCTGTCTGCTGGGAGCGAACAGCGAAAATCATGTCGTCTGCCCACACTGGCCAGGAACTGTCATATTGTATCGACAGGGGAATCAGGTCTTGTGTCGCTCCCGGCTGGCAATCGATGTAAATGGGATGTCAGTTTCTCAGGGAACCGTTTTGACCCCGGGTTCTCTAGTCACTGGCCCTGAGCTGCGTTTCCGCTGGGAGGTTGTCGCTTAAATCGAACAGGGGTTTTACTCGCGCTAATGAATACGTGCCATGATGGAAATTGGAATAATGATGTCACTCCTTGGTTTACTGTTTGCTTTGATTTCAATGGCTTTGAGCCTGCTCTTATTTGTACTCTGGATCTGGATGTTAATTGACTGTATCAAATACGAACCTTCCACTGGTAATGATAAAATTATCTGGGTGTTGGTAATCGTTTTATTGAATGGGATTGGGGCACTGCTTTACTACTTCATTCGTCGACCGGAACGGATAAAACTGACGGGGCAGTAATCTCAGAAAAAAAATGATCCAGGGACACTTTGACAACGTTATTAAGATAGTTGAGAAATGAATCGTAAACCGTACAACTGCCATGTTGTTTAACGGATGGAACGAAAAATGAAATTCACCTTTGCACCAGAATCGAAACCTTTAGAAGGATTTACGATCAAGCGCGCCATTGACCGGGGCGGATTTGGTGAGGTGTACTACGCACTGAGTGATTCCGGTAAGGAGGTCGCATTAAAGCTGCTGCAGCAGAATATGGATATTGAGTTGCGGGGAGTGACGCAGTGCCTGAATCTGAAGCATCCCAACCTGGTGACCATTTTCGATGTCAAAACGGACCGGGACGGCGATCACTGGGTGGTCATGGAATATGTATCCGGTCAGGGCCTGGATAAGGCGCTTCATCAGTATCCGCAGGGTATGCCGATGGAGCAGGTTCGCTACTGGCTGTCGGGCATTTCAGAAGGATTGTCTTACCTGCACAGCCGCGGCCTGGTACACCGGGATCTGAAACCGTCCAATGTTTTCCGCGATGGGGAGACCATCAAAATTGGCGATGTCGGATTATCCAAGTTCATCACTCACAGCCGGCGGAGTGCGAATACTCAAAGTGTAGGAACTGTGTATTACATGGCTCCCGAAGTCGCACGCGGCCGCTACGGTAAAGAAGTAGACGTGTATGCGGTAGGGGTGATGGTATATGAAATGATCACCGGTGTGGTTCCCTTCGATGGGGAATCGACGGCGGAAATTCTGATGAAGCATCTGTCAGAAAAGCCGGACCTGAGCCGTTTACCAGTACATTTGCAGGCGGTGATGGGACGTGCTCTGGAAAAAGATCCTCAAAAGCGAATCGGCGATATCAAAACATTCAAACAGGAATTTGAGCGCGCTCTGTTTCAACGCGAGACGGTGACGGAAATTCCCGATACTGCATTTGAAACCTTTGCGAGTGTTGCTGCCCCGATGCAACATTCGGACGGGGTGAGGCAGAACTCGCGCGTTTCGAACTATCAGAGTTCCTGGGAGTATAAGACGCTATTAGGACCTGCAATCATTTTGATGTTTCTACTTATCGGGTTGATGGGAGCCACGATGGCCAGCCTGGGGGCCGGTTTTGCACCTTTTATTCTTTGCCTCCCTTTCGTGATGCTTTTCAGTGGAGCCGTTGTCATGGCGTGTGTGTTCGGGCGACGGTTTTTTACCAAGGGAATATCGGCGATTGTGAAGGGGCCGCCTCCCATCAGCAATTTATGGGATAAAAAACAAAAGAGACATGAGACCCAGACCGCTGATCGCGAAACCAATCTCGAGCAGACGCGCATCCTCCGGGAAGAAGAACGAAAAAAGGCAGACGCACAGCGTCATCAGACTTATAGCCAGAAACAACAGAAGCCGTATTATCCCCGTGCCTTAACACCGCGCACTCCCCGCGCGATTTCGCACCGGACGCGGTTGTACAACCTCTCGGTCTCAATGATCAAGGCGGTATTCTGCACGCTGGTGATCGTCGTGGGGCTGGTCTGTTTTACCGATGGATCTTTTTTTCAGGGAGCCATGGGCGATATGTCTCGAGGTGTCATGGGAGGATATAACTACGCACCGTTCTGCCTGCTAATCTGCGGGACGCTTGTTGCTGCCTGGAGTGTCTTAGCAGTCGCGAAGCTGACTGAAGGTAAAACCTATGATCAGAGCACACGCCGTATCATCTGGCTGACGACTGGAGCTGCTGTCGGAGCGATCATCTACCTGCTGCAGACAGAAGTCCTGATGACCACCATTGGTTCGGCACGCGAGGATTACCTGGGGTTGAGACCACTGTTTGATGCCGTCGGCCCGAATTCGCTGGTACTGGTGAATGGTCAACCCAGCCTGTTCAGCTACGTGATCTTTTTCGGAGTTCTGTTTTGTTTCCGTCGCTGGTGGTGGCACGCCGATTCATTCCGCCCCCGAAAATTCCGGGTTTTATCTGTGCTGATCACAGTCTTTACCGCTTATATCATTACTGCCATCTGGGCGTTTCCGATGATCCCGGCAATGTGCTGGGCAGCTATTATCTCAAGCGTCGTGCAGCTCTCAGCCAGCTGGATTCCACCCGAGCAACGCTATATTGAAATGAAATGGGGCGCACGATGATGATCGGAATACTGGAACTGTTAATTTTAGTGGTCGTGGTCCCCGTTGTCATTCTGATGGCAGCAGCCGTTGTACGCTATCTCTCGCAGCAGAACGTTTCGCGGCTGTTAATCTTCGGCGGTCTGGCTGTACTGGGGTTCCTTTTTCTGGCAGGTCCCGGTCTCTTTATTGTCAGGAAGATGTCCTCGTCATCGATTCAAAATGTTCAGGAAGCAACCGCAATCTCGCCGCAGGACGTTGAGTATCCCGTCCGTCTTGATCCGAAAATGAAAGGCATTCAAGCCGAGATCCCTCAGGCTGCGGAGCAGGAGAAAATTAACGATAATCAGCCCCTGGTGGCATCCAAGCCCTTTAAGTTTCAAAAAACCGTTAAGAACATTCCCTCACAACAGAAGGATGCTGAATTGCCGGACTGGGTGGTCGAGGGAGTTCATTCAGCGGTGCTTGAGGAAAACAATCTGATTAATAACAGCCGCCCGGTGTTTCAGTCCGGTTTATTTGCGACCCGAGAGGAAGCGCTTCAGGATGCGTTGGCGAAAGCAAGACAGCAGATGCAGACCAATCTGATGATGCGAGAGCCCTGGTTGAAAAACAATGTGTGGCAACTGGACCCGGAACTGTTCAGACAGACTGCCTACCGCCGCCCTCACTTCCAGACGGTTGAGCATGATTTTGGTGATGTGTTGAAATCAGGAAAGTCATTCAAGCAGGATATGTTCAGGGCATATGTGGAAATTGAAAACACGCCTGTAGTGAGACAGCAGTTACTCACCCGCTGGAAGCAGAACATTGGCAATGAACGCAGTCTGTGGGTGGGCGGTGTTTTTGGTCTGATGACATTGATGTGTATCGGAGCTGCCGTTTATTTGAGAACCGACTCGGATCAGGCTACAATCCATTCGTCTCATTAATTTCTCTTCTAATCAGTCTGTGATGGACTTATGCCGATCGACGAAGCCGACCAGCTGCTGGTCTCACAAATCAAAGCCGGAGATGCGGAAGCCTGGTCCGAATTGATTGCCCGATATGAAGGTCGGTTGCTGGCATTTGTGAACAGCCGTCTGCGCAATCAGTCGAGCAGTGAAGATGTCGTTCAGGAAACGTTCCTGGGTTTTCTGATCAGCCTGCCCAATTACGATCCTGGCACTCCTTTAGAATCGTTTCTGTTTGCCATCGCCTCTCATAAACTGACAGATTTACTGCGCAAACAGGGACGGCGACCGACAATTCCCCTGTTTCCAGAGGAAAGTGGCGCGCGGGAAAATCATCGTGAACCAGCCGGACATACGCGGGTGGCCTCCAGCCTGGCACGCAGTAAGGAACGCAAATCAAAAGAAGAGCAGATCATCTGTGTGAGTCTGCAGACGCTGATTGATGCCTGGATCAAAAATGGTGAGTTCGAGCGACTGCAGTGTATCGAACAGCTGTTTGTTTCAGGAAAAGCAAATAAAGAGGTGGCGCAGCAACTGCAGATCACAGAGCAGGCGGTCGCGAACCACAAGCACTTTGTGGTAGGCAAACTGAAAGACGCGATTAAAACCGCGCAGATTCAGGATGCCGATCTTGACGGGCTGGGGCTGAATTAGTCAACAACGAACCGCGCAGCAAAAAACCTCGCCTGATCATCACAGGACGAGGTTTTAATCTTCTCAGGTCAGCTGTTACACCAGATTAGAACTTGATGTGCTTGCGTTTTGCCTTGCGTGCTTTGGCACTGGCAGGACGGCGACCGTGATTTGCTTTTTTCAGTTTGCGTTGTGTTTTAGCCATGACGTTATCCCTTAATGGTCTTCAGATATTACTTATCGAGACCACATGTTGACTGATGAGGCCTTTAGAAAGTATCGGTATCGGGCCAAGTATTCTAGTCGAAGCCTCTCCTGAAAAAAAGCCAATCAGTCAAAAAACACCACGACTCAGACGATTTCTTCCACTTTTGTTCAGATTTTTGAGTCCAAATTCGTTTTGGAGGGCCTCGGGTATGTGGACTGTTGTTCCAAGTCGGGTTAGCATGGTTGAGATCAGCCGGATACTGGACAAATAAGACGTCGGTTTAACTGAAGAAGATCATCATGCTGGCCAAGCTATATACCTACTCCCTGTTTGGTATTGATGCCAAACCCGTGGAAGTGGAAGTCGATATCTCTCCCGGGGCGATGCCTAAGACGATTCTGGTGGGCCTGGCGGAAGCAGCCGTCAAAGAGAGCACGCATCGGATTGAGCGGGCGCTGGTTAACAGTGGCTACAATCGCCCCATTGATCGCATCGTTATCAACCTGTCTCCCGCTGATCTTCCCAAGGATGCTGCATCGTTCGATCTGCCTATTGCATTGGGCCTGTTGACTGCCAGCGGGCAGTTGGCTTCAGATCGCTTTCAGGATTACGCCGTGGTGGGGGAACTGGCACTGGATGGCACGATTCGTCCGGTTCGCGGTGCGCTTTCGATGGCACTTGCGGCTCGCGAGCAGGGGAAACAGGGTTTACTGGTTCCCGTTCAGAATGCCGAAGAAGCAGCCGTTGTGGATGGGCTGGATGTCTTCGCAGTTGGTACGCTGGCAGAAGCCGTCGGCTTTTATACAGGCTCTTTACCCATCGAAGCGGTTGAGTTCTGTTGGGAAAATGCACTGGAAGAGCATGGGCATTACGATATCGACTACAGTGATGTGAAAGGACAGGAATACGCGAAGCGGGCAATCACAGTCGCTGCTGCCGGCATGCATCATCTCCTGATGATTGGATCTCCTGGGACCGGGAAGACCCTGCTGGCATCGCGGATCAGTACCATTCTGCCGCGTCTCTCTCAGGAAGAGAGCCTGGAAACAACACGTATCTACAGTGCGATGGGGCGGCTGCCCAGTGATCAGTCGCTGGTGATGCTCCGCCAGTTTCGCACGCCCCATCATACCATCAGCGAGGCAGGGCTGGTGGGCGGAGGCTCTACGCCCGCACCAGGAGAAATCAGCCTGGCGCATAACGGGTTACTGTTTCTGGATGAGCTGCCTGAATTCAATCGGCGGACATTGGAAGTCTTGCGACAACCATTAGAAGGGGGTGAAGTGACGATCTCACGGGCGATCGGCAGTGTGACTTTTCCTGCAAATGTGATGTTGATTTCCGCAATGAATCCCTGTCCCTGTGGCTACCTGTCTGATCCGCGGCGGAAGTGTTCGTGTAATCCGATGCAGATTGAACGTTATCTGTCCAAGATCAGCGGGCCCCTGCTGGATCGGATTGATATTCATATTGAAGTGCCCCCGGTTCCCTTCCGCGAACTTTCCAATCAGACAACGGGAACCAACAGCGCGGCGATGCGCGAACAGGTACTGGATGCCCGCGAGATTCAGGCACGACGGTTCGCGAATGAGTCCACCTCACACAATGGCCGCATGACGCCAAGACAGTTAAGGAAACACAGTCAACTGGCTTCAGATGCAGAAAGCCTTCTGAAATCGGCTATGGAAGAAATGGGACTGTCTGCCCGCGCACATGACAAAATATTACGTATCAGCCGGACCATTGCAGACCTGGATCATTCTAATCAGATCACCGCGGCGCACATCAGTGAAGCCATCAATTACCGCACATTGGATCGCCAGTTCTGGTCCTGATGGCGGTTTCACTGCCAGATATTTCCGCTTATGAAGACGGTCCGGTCGATTCTACAGTGGCAGAGAGACGGGCGATGGTTTCCAGTAATTTCCGTCTGTCAACCGGCTTGGTGGCATAGGCGTCACACCCGGCAGTCAGGCATTTCTCCATATCATTTTTCATCGCGTGAGCCGTGAGGGCGATAATCGGTCGCGTATATCCGGCTTCTCTCAGCTTGCTGGTAGCGGTATATCCATCCATGACAGGCATCTGCATATCCATCAGAACAAAATCATAGGGTTCTCCAGCCAGGTCTGCAGCCATGATTTGATCGTAACCCAGTTGCCCGTTATCTGCCAGATCAACGTGCATCCCTTCCTTTTTCAGCAGAAATGAAATCAGTCGTTGATTATCCAGACCATCTTCGACGACCAGAACCCGGCTGGACGAAATTGTTTTGCCAATGTGGTCCGATAGTTCCTGGCTGCATTCCGTCGCGGTACTATTGACGGAATTCTGATCCACTTGCTGGAGTCGCACTCCCTCAAGAGATCCCGTGTTGACGGAGATAGTGAAGGTGCTTCCCGATCCGATCGTACTGGTGACATGAATACGCCCTCCCAGCATTTCCGAAAGGCGTTTTGAAATGGCCAGACCCAGACCTGTCCCTCCATATTTTCGGGTTGTCGAGCTATCTGCCTGAGTAAATGGTTGATAAATCTGTGCGAGTGCCGTTTCGGAAATTCCGATCCCGGTGTCAATCACATCAAATTGTAGCTGGGCAAAGCCATCTTCCAGATGGATGGTTCTGGTTCGTAGTTCAACATAACCGGAATCGGTGAACTTAATGGCATTTCCCAGGAGATTGATCAGAATCTGTCTCAGACGGGTCGGGTCTGTCACAATTGTTTCTGGAATCGGATTATCAAAAGAGACAACTAATTCAAGTTCTTTCAGGTCGGCTTTAATCTGCATCAAAGCGACGATGTCACGGATCAATTCAATCGTATTGACGCGCACCTGTTCCAGTTCAAGTTTACGTGCTTCGATTTTAGACAGGTCCAGAATATCGTTGATGACGCCAATCAGGTATTCACCATTACGTTTCACGATGTTTGCTGATTCAATATCTTCCTTTTTCCGCAGGTTGTTCAACAGGATATCCGTGAATCCCAGAATTGCCGTCATGGGTGTGCGGATTTCGTGGCTCATATTGGCCAGAAATTCACTTTTCGCTTCACTCGCTGCTTCGGCTCGTTTACGTGCTTCATTTAATGATCGTTCGTAATCTTTGCGCTCACTGATATCCTGGATAATGCCGGTGAAAATTTCCCGGTCTGCCAGGAGTACAGAGCTGACAGCCAGTTCTGCTGGAAAAGTAGATCCATCGTTGCGCTGGGCCACGATTTCCTGTCGCGAGCCAATAGCGCGTACCAGTTGCGGATTCAACTCGCCACTCGAATACTTATGTTGAATTTTCTGATGCAGCGGAGGAATGAGGAGGTCGATACTTTTCCCGATCGCTTCGTGATTGTAGTAGCCAAACAGATATTCGGCTCCCCGATTGAATTCTTCAATCTTCCCCTCCAGATCAATTGTGATAATCGCATCCATGACATTATCCATGATTGATCGGTAACGCACTTCACGGTCTTTTACATCTGACAGAAGAATTTCCTGTGCATCCAGTACCCGGTTGTATTGATAGCCGACAATCCCTGCTTCGGTGAAATTGTCGACATCTGCACGGGACTGTTTGTTTCCCTTTTCATGGGAGATCATGGTTTCCAGCAGGCTGTGCAGTTCGGTTGAAGCGCCGTGTTCGGCAACATTCAGTCCGATTTTTTCATCCGACACACTGACACGGATCGGCATAAAGTGATTTACCAGTTTCATGATGATCCAGATGCTGCCGAAACTCCAGACAAAACAGACCCCTGCTCCCAGTGACTGAATTCCCAACTGGGAAATGCGTGAAGCGCCACTTGGGAACAGACTGGTATCAGCAAATAACGCGACGGCGAGTGTCCCCCATGCGCCGGCAAAACCGTGCACAGGAATCGCTCCAACCACATCATCGATTTTGAAACGCTCTTCCAGAAGCCAAAGTGAACCCAGCATCACACTGCCAGCAATAAAGCCAATGAGAAGGGCACTGGGGTAACTGACGGCATTGCAGGATGCTGTGATGGCAACCAGACCAGCCAGTGAGCCGTTAAAGATTTTTTCGACGGAGATTTGATTTGAGACAATTAATTCCCAGAGTAAAACGCATATCCCCCCCGAGATTCCGGCAAGGATAGTATTGAGAATAATCGAAGGCACCTGTCCGTTTAAGGCGAGCGTGCTGCCTCCGTTAAAACCGAACCAGCCAAACCAGAGAATTAAAAATCCCAGAGCCGCCATCGGCAGGTTGCTGGATGAAAAACGATGTTTGTTATTATCGTCGGTGAAACGACCTGTTCGTGGACCCAGTATCAAGACAGCTGCCAGGGCAGACCAGGCACCAACAGAATGTACTACGCTTGAGCCGGCAAAGTCGAGAAACCCCAGTTTTCCGAGCCAGCCCGCAGGAGCCCCTGTGGCATCCCGGGCCCAGGCCCAGTGACCAAACAGCGGATAGGCGAATGCACCGATTCCAACGGCCAGCAGCAGGTAGGCACGAAACCGCATTCGTTCTGCCACTGCACCCGAAGAAATCGTCATCGCCGTACTGCAGAAAACCAGCTGAAACAGAAACACAACGGTAGGCCAATGCGCGTTACTGGTGTCTTCAAAAGCGAACTGAGTTGTCCCCACCCAGCCGCCATAGGACTGACCGAACATTAAGCCAAAGCCGAACAGCCAGAAAATTATGACTCCGATGAAGAAGTCCACAATGTTCTTGGTGGCGACATTGATACTGTTTTTGGATCGAGAGAGGCCGGATTCCAGGCAACAGAAGCCAGCCTGCATTAGAAAAACCAGGCTGGTACAAGTCAGTACCCAGATTGTATTTGTGGTTAACTCATGAGACATGAGACGAAGAGCCTGTCGGGATCGATATCCAGCCGTGAAACGCGAATAGCGGCTGGTTGACTATTTGAAACATACGCTTCCCAACTTTAGGTTGTGAAAGGCAGCAGTCAAAAAAAAAGATGAGTGAAAACACTCTATTCGCGGATGTTCAAAAGATCGACTCAGATGTGCAGGCGAGTGATCGGAATAACTGTTAGAGTCGGCCTGACTGGCCCGTGGAATTTAAGGCATTTCGTTCAAACAGCAGGCGTTTCCAGGGAGAGTGGATTGGGTTTTTCGACCGGCGGGAAACGCCCGGGGGCATTTTCCGTATACCACTGATCGAGTACCTTTAACCAGTCAGCAGCTGTTTTGACAGCAATAAATGCTTTCTTGACCTCAGCGTATTGAGGGTGCAGTTCCGAATAGAAAATGCCGAACTTCCGCATCGTGTTGCAGACTTTTTTATCGCCGTAAAACTCCCGTGCCAGTTCAAAATGTGCGGAAATGACTTCGCGCTGCTCTGTGACATCGGGAGGAGAGATCGATTTGCCGCGCAGCAGATCGGCCGTCTGTTGAAAAATCCAGGGGTTGCCAATCGCACCGCGGGCAATCGAAACACCATCCACACCCGTCACACGTAACATATCCAGACAGGACTGCGGCGAAAACAGGTCACCACTCCCAATCACGGTTTTCTCACCCGCGTGTTGTTTGACCTGTTTCAGAAACTCCCAGTTACTCGGGCCAACATACTTCTGATCCACGGTGCGCCCATGTACGGTAATAGCAGACAATCCGCGTGCGTATGCTCCATCAAAGATCATAAAGAAATTGTCTGCTGATTCACTGCTGTCATCGATACCCCGTCGCATTTTCAGGGTGACCGGTATCTCTGCAGGCACGGTATCCCGCACGCGAGAGATAATATCCAGCGCCACTTCCGGCTGACTTAAATGATAGCCGCCACGACAGCGACTCATCACCTTTTTCACTGGACAACCAAAGTTGATATCGATCACATGGAAACCGGCTTCAACCAGCCTCCGGGCAGCCGGTCCGAATTCTTCCGGCTCGGATCCCATCAACTGACCACCTACGGGAAACTCATCCTGATGGCAGTACATCATCGAATGCTGTTTCCCCTGTTTGGTCTGAATGATCATACGATCGATCATCACTTCACAAAGCGTATAAGCAGCGCCGAGTCGCGCGGCAATCACGCGCATGGGATAATCGCTGTATCCGCTCAAGGCTGCCTGGTACAGGGGAGACTCCAGTTGATAGGGGCCCAGGGAAACAGGTTGTAAAGTATTAACGGTCATAGAGCGTGTCGGGTTTTCTATTGATCCAGTAAGTTCAGTTCGAGAGCTGTTCCAGTAATTCCCGGGTGATTTGCCCCGGATGCTCATGGCTGCAGATGACACCACTCACTGCGACTCGGGTGGCACCTGCCTCCAGTACCTGTTGCAGGTTGTCGGCCTGGATGCCTCCGATGGCAAACCACGGCAGGGTGATTTCGGCGGCAACCTGGTTGACGAAATCCAGGCCCGCGTATTCATGTTCGGCAAAATTCTTGGTTGAAGTGGGAAACGTGGGGCCGACACCAATATAGTCAGCGCCATCCAGCACCGCCTGGCGAGCCTGTTCTATATTATGAGTAGAGACGCCAATCAATCGTCTGGGGCCCACAATCTGTCGCACTTCACGCACGGGCAGTTCGTCCTGACCAACGTGCACGCCGTCTGCATCAATGGCGATCGCCAGGTCCGGGCGGTCATTCATGATGAGAATTGCACCAGCGTCGCGGGTCCATTTCCGCACGCGATTTCCATGCGCCAGCAACTGGCGGTCCGTCATTGATTTTTCACGTATCTGAACCAGATTGACTCCTGCAGCCAGCGATTCCCGTATCGCCGGTCCAGCACCATGATGACACAGGCTTTCCGAAACCAGCAGATAGAGCCGACTGTTTTCCAGTCTGCGTTGGCTGGCGATGCAGGTTAAGATCGTTTTCTCCAGAGTATAGCTGGCATAACGCATCTGTTTGAAAATGGCTGCCGCTTCGGGCGAAATCAGTTTACTGAATTCTTCCAGGGTCCGCGCTGCTTCCTGCACCCGTTTCAGATTGGCCTGCAGCAGATGTTCCAGCGAAGAACGGTCGATTTCGCTGGTGGTGCTGATCGAAGTGCCGACATCGTTGAGTGTATCACGGCTCGAAATCAGTGTCTCATTGCCGATAAACCTGAGAGCGTCTGTCAGCCGATGCCGCGTTGATTTCAGCAGACTCATTAAATGGGCATCATCCAGCGAAAAGCGGAGGAAGTCCTCAATGACCCGTAAACCTTCCCGCAGCCGATTGGCGGCGGCATCGATGGTTCGCAGTGTATTTGTCTGATCGTCGGCTGTGGCTGCAACCGTCCGCAGAGCGAAATCGACATCAAGCGGTTCTACTGTCTGTCGAAAAATTACATTGATCGAGTCATCCAGCTTCTCTGCGGAAAGAGATCCTGTACTTTGAAGCCACTCAGATTCTTTTCCCGCGGTAGCCAGCAGCCCCCATAGCAGATGCTCGCTCCCGATTTCCGTGGGGACGTCCGCGCGACTCGCCTGCTGCATCGCGTGATTTAACACCTCTCTAAAAGCAGGATATTGTTGCAGTGCCTGAGACATTTCCAGCGGTTGAACTGGAGAATCAAGAAGCGAGGTGGCGGGATCCTGAGACAGCGGTAACTGGAATTCCTGCAAGATCTGGGCCAGGTCAATCTGATGCGTCCGCATGATTTCGGCGGCCCGCGATTCTTCCAGAGCAAGGGCAGCCAGCAGCGGCGCAAGTGTCGGTTCTGATTCGGCTGAGCCGCTGGCAATCCGTTCTGCCTGAATTAAGGCCCTTTGCGCGCCGGCTGTCAGTATATGATGCATGGGAATGGTAAGGTTTCTGGACTGCTAAATGCCGGAAGAAATTGATCGGTGCCGACCGGTGACGCTCCAGTCTTCATTTAAATAGAGTAACCGATCAAAGGCTTATCTTGCTACATTAGGGGTTGGGGACTAGAATTAAAAATGCTGGCCTTGTGGATTGTGTCGATTTTAAGGCTTTGGCAGGGTGGTGATTTTCGCTGTTTTCCATTATGAATCAAACTTCCTGTCCCGGTTTCGTTCAGGCCAGTGAAATTATGAATGTTAAAATGGGTATAATATTTTAGTAAGTTGTGATGTTTCAGTCACTTCCTCAATTGTTCTTGCAGTAGTTTTGGGAAATTCCTCGACGTTTTTTGGTGAGTAACGTATTATTCCTACGAACCTATCTTTTTCAAAGTGCTGTAGCGAATCAATTGAGAATGCCGTAACTGAATGTACACATGCAGTTGCGACGATTTAAAACTTCAGCAGACAATAAACGACAATTCAAATTTCATAAACAGGTTGGGAGAAAGTGATTCCTGAATTGAAACCGCCGGTTTCAGCTCGGATTCACAGTGTTCATCCATAAGAGCCCGGGATGTACGGGCCAGAGGAGAAACAAGTTATGTACGAGCGGTTTACAGATCGAGCTCGAAAAGTGATGCAGCTGGCCAATCAGGAGGCCCAGCGGTTCAATCACGAATATATCGGGACCGAACATATCCTTCTGGGATTAGTCAAAGAGGGTTCAGGTGTCGCAGCCAATGTGCTGAAAAATCTGGACGTGGATTTGAGAAAAATCCGTCTGGAAGTCGAAAAGATTGTGCAGTCCGGGCCGGACATGGTCACGATGGGCAAGCTGCCTCAAACGCCGCGTGCGAAAAAAGTCATCGAATACGCCATGGAAGAAGCACGTAATCTGAACCACAACTATGTGGGAACAGAACATCTGCTGCTGGGTCTGCTCCGTGAGCAGGATGGCGTTGCCGCTCAGGTTCTGATGAATCTGGGTCTGAAACTCGAGGAAGTGCGCGAAGAAGTCCTCAATCTTCTGGGTCATGGCCTGGAAGGTGGCGAAGCTGGCGAACGGACTCCTGGAACCGGCAGTCAGAAAGCCGGTAAAAGTAAAACACCCGCGCTGGATAGTTTTGGTCGCGATCTGACCGAACTCGCCAAGCAGAAAAAACTGGATCCGGTTATCGGCCGCTCCAAAGAAATTGAACGCGTCATTCAGATTCTCTGCCGTCGTCAGAAAAACAATCCGGTTCTCTTAGGGGAAGCCGGCGTTGGTAAAACGGCGATCGTCGAAGGCTTTGCCCAGATGGTCGTCAACGGCGAAGTTCCTGACTTGCTCCGCGATCGTCGCATCGTGGTACTCGACCTGGCGATGATGGTTGCCGGTACGAAATATCGTGGTCAGTTCGAAGAACGAATCAAAGCTGTCATGAATGAAGTGCGTCGTGCCAAAAATACGATTCTGTTCATCGACGAATTACACACCCTCGTCGGGGCTGGCGGTGCGGAAGGTGCAATTGACGCATCCAACGTCTTAAAGCCAGCTCTGAGCCGTGGCGAACTGCAGTGTATCGGTGCAACGACTCTCGACGAGTATCGTAAATATATTGAAAAAGACAGCGCCCTGGAACGACGTTTCCAGAATGTCATGGTGGAACCACCGACCGACTCACAGACAGTCGAAATTCTGCGTGGCCTCCGCGAACGCTACGAAGAGCACCACAAGGTTCAGATCACCGACGATGCTCTGGAAAAAGCGGTCGAACTCTCTTCCCGGTACATTACCGGTCGTTGTCTGCCAGACAAAGCCATCGATGTCATCGACGAAGCAGGGGCTCGTATCCGTCTGAAATCCATGGTGCGTCCTCCCGATCTCAAAGAACTGGAAGAAGAATCAGAACGTCTGAATCAATCCAAAGAAGAAGCGGTTGCCAACCAGGACTTTGAACTGGCTGCCAACCTGCGGGATCAGGCTGATAAACTGAAAAAACGGAAAGAATCGTTGACTCAGGAATGGCGTGAAAAATCCAAAGAAGTCGATGGCGTAGTCGATGCGGAAGTGGTTGCAGAAGTCGTCGCGAAAATTACCGGCGTACCTCTGACCCGTCTCTCCAGCGAAGACACTGTCCGTCTGCTGAATATGGAAGATGAACTGCATCAGCGCGTCATCAGCCAGGACGAAGCCATCAAGCAGGTTTCCAAAGCCGTTCGTCGCAGCCGCAGTGGATTGAAAGATCCCAAGCGTCCGATGGGGGCCTTCCTGTTCTCTGGTCCCACCGGTGTCGGTAAAACATTGCTGGCCAAAACACTGGCCGAGTTTATGTTCGGCGATGAAACTGCTCTGATTCAGATCGACATGAGTGAATACATGGAGAAGCACAACGTCAGTCGTCTGATCGGTGCTCCTCCAGGATACGTTGGCTTTGAAGAAGGTGGTCAGCTGACCGAGAAAATTCGTCGTCGTCCTTATGCCGTCGTGCTGCTGGACGAAATCGAAAAAGCACACCCCGATGTCTTCAACATGTTGCTGCAGATTATGGAAGAAGGCCACCTGACTGACAGCTTCGGTCGCAAGGTCGACTTCAAGAATGTCGTGCTCATCATGACCACCAACGCCGGTGCTCAGGGAATGGCTCACGGGGATGCCTTCGGGTTCCGTAAAGCCGACGATGACACCAGCTATGATGCCATGAAACGAAATCTGATGCACGATCTGCAGAAAGAGTTCAAACCGGAGTTTCTGGGACGTCTCGATGAAGTCGTTGTGTTCCGTAAACTGACCCGCGAAGAACTGAAGCAGATTGTGGATATCGAACTGGGTAAAGTCCGCAGCCGTCTGAAAGAACAGGGAGTGATCCTCGAACTGACCGACGAAACTCGCGAATTTATCATCGACAAAGGTTCCGAAGGTGGCGAACTCGACTACGGGGCACGTCCGCTGCGTCGCTCTGTTGAACGCTACATCGAAGACCCCCTCGCAGAAGAACTGCTGCGGGGTGCCTTTGAAGGTAAGAACAAAGTGCTCGTCAAGGTCACCGAAGTCGCTGACAAGAAACAGCTTGAATTCGATGGTTCTTACGAAGCAGAAACAGAAGAGCTGGCAACTGTTGGCTCAGTAGAAGGTGACGGCGGTTCTTCCGAAGGGGAGTAAACATCGACCGTCATCATACACGATGATCAATCGTAAAGAGTCCTCTCTCTCAATGGGTGAGGACTCTTTTTTTATGATTCGTGTTGAAATCGTTCAGTTTGACTGCAGGGGAGAAACGATGATTCCACGACAATTCGAACCCGAAGTCATGGATACCCGTGAAGAAGCCATTGACTATGACGCCATGGATCATAGTGAAGTGAACCGGCAGTTTGCTGCGTCCGTGCTGCCTGTCATCACTATTCGCCAGCAGCAACAGGCCAGCGCGGGTGATTCGCAGCCGCTTCAAATTCTCGATCTGGGAACCGGAACCGCTCTGATTCCCATCGAGATCTGTCAGCGTGTTTCGCAATTGCAGATCATCGCCACCGATCTCGCCGCCGAAATGCTTAAAGTAGCACAGCAGAATATTCAGCGCGCTGGTTTAGACAAATCGATTCTGCTGGAGCACGCCGATGCCAAACTGCTCCCCTGTAAAGATCAGAGTTTTGATGGCGTGATCTCCAACAGTCTGATCCACCACATTCCCGAACCACAGTCTGTCTTCACTGAAATCAGGCGTGTCATCAAGCCGGGAGGGTTTCTCTTCGTGCGCGATCTGCTTCGACCCGATTCGTTAGCAGAACTGGATCGGCTGGTCTCTCTTTATGCGGCTGATGCGAATCCGCATCAGCGCCAGATGTTCCGCGATTCCCTGCACGCTGCCCTGACACTGGATGAAGTCAAAGCCTTACTTCACCGCTGTCACTGGCCTGCAGCTGCGGTGCAACAGACGTCCGATCGCCACTGGACGATTTCACTCAACCTGTAAAAGCGAATTTCTTTCCCGCAAACTAAAAAACAAAGGGAGGCCGACATCAATATCGACCTCCCTTCGCGACTCATTCAATTACTCTTTAATTGTACTTTCACCAGTCACTGCTATCCCCAACAGTGGAATGTCTCTCAGGCAAAGAAATCATTCGCTGGCATTTTTTGATGGCGACTTTGCTGAAGGTCGGTGCGTTTCCGCTTCTTTCATCGCGTTTTCTCGTTGAATCGCATCGTATACTTCTTGACGGTGCACTGGAATTTCTGTTGGTGCCTGAATTCCTAACCGTACTTTATCACCCCGGATATCGACAATAGTAATGACAATATTGTCACCGATGATGATGCTCTCGTCGCGTTGTCTCGACAATACAAGCATCGTGAATACTCCTTCCGTAGATCTTAGTTCTGGGCCAATGAGGTGATATCTGAAGAGGCGACAAACCTCTTATTGATTTGAATTAAAGTTTGTCACCCGCTGTATATTCATATGGAAATAAAACAAATCAGACCGGCTTCAAGAATTCGATCCCTGACTGTTCCGATTCCTCAGACTGACCAGAGACCGGCTGCGTTTTCAGGCATGATTCTCTCTTACCGGCAATGACCCACATCCCTGCATCATTTAATGAGTTCCTCGTGGGTACTAACTACATCGACGCACTCTCGCAGATTATTCCTGCTAAGATGGGATAAATAACGTCGTTATCAAAAGATGGGTGCCGCTTTGCCGGTTCTGCAAGACTTGCCGGTTATGCCGAATTTGCCGGCAACCTGTTCGCAGGCATGTGTGTAAATGTATATTGTAAGGCGCGCTGCAGTTGCCAACTCGACTGACTGATTTGCGATTCCAGAGGCAGATCGATAATCTGTAGTAAGCGCTCTGATTTAAGACTCCCTGCTGCCAGGCAGTCCACCTTCAGTGCAAAATCAGACACGAAATTCACGTCCGCATCGACTTCAAGCCGGTTCGGCGCTCTGAAACAGTCTATCAGTACAGCTGATTTTTCGAGAAATGCTGGAGTAAAACACGAATGGCCACATTGCTGATCGCCGCGGGAGCTTTTGTAGGTTACATCATTGCCTACCACACTTATGGAAAGTGGCTGTCCCAGAAAATCTTTAACGTCGATGGAGACGCGGAAGTTCCCAGCAAACAGTTGCGGGACGATATCGATTTTGTCCCCACCAAAAAAGAAGTCATCTTCGGTCATCATTTTACCAGTATCGCCGGTACCGGCCCCATCGTCGGCCCTGCGATCGCTGTCTTCTGGGGCTGGCTGCCCGCACTCGTCTGGGTTCTGGTCGGTTCGATCTTCATTGGCGCCGTTCACGATTTCGGTGCCCTGGTCGTCTCGTTGCGGAATCGCGGACAGACCGTTGGTGAAGTCGCCGGTCGACTCATTGCACCTCGCACACGCATCCTGTTTCTGCTGATTCTGCTGCTGGCTTTGACAGTTGTCCTGGCGATTTTCGGACTGGTCATCGCCATCATATTTTCCATTTATCCGGAAACCGTGATCCCCGTCTGGATCACCATGCCCATCGCCATTGTCATCGGCCTGATGGTTTATAAACAGAATGCAAGTCTGCTCGTCCCCTCGCTGGTCGCGTTGGCGATTGTCTATGCCTCGGTTTATCTGGGAGCCTACTACTGGCCCGTGGATCTCTCGGCCATATTTCCTGATCTTAAACTCATGGGACCATTCCCCAATGCCGTCATTCTCTGGACCTTCGTGCTGCTCGCCTATTGTGCGATCGCCTCGGTACTCCCGGTCTGGCTGCTGCTGCAACCCCGAGACTTTATTAACAGTCACCAGCTGGTCCTCGCTCTGGGACTGCTGCTCATCGGAGCCATCGTTGCCGGCGCCACTGGCCAGGCAGATCTGGTCGGCAGTGCCCCCGCCATCGCAGAAAACATTCCTGCGGACGCCCCCCCGATCTGGCCGTTCCTGTTCATCACCATTGCCTGCGGCGCCTGTAGTGGCTTCCACTGTCTCGTCAGCAGTGGTACCAGCAGCAAACAGGTCGAATCCGAACTCGATGCCCAGTACGTCGGCTACGGTGCCATGCTCCTCGAAGGAGGCCTGGCGGTCATCGTGATTCTCGCCTGTTGTGCCGGCGTCGGTATGGGAGATTTCTCCCGCATTGGTGAAGGAGCCGCCTACAACTATGAACCCACGATTGATGCAGCCACGGGAACTCAACTCACCGGTGTCGCTGCCTGGGAAACCCGCTATAACGCGAAAGACGAAAATGGCTGGGCTGCGTTTGCATTGAAAGACAAAATCGGCGCTTTCATTCTGGGCGGTGCGAACTTCCTGGGAGCGATTGGCATTCCGATGAAACTGGGCATCAGCATCATCGCCGTCCTCGTCGCCAGTTTTGCTGCTACCACGCTCGATACCGCGACACGACTGCAGCGTTACGTCATCCAGGAACTGGCGGCTACCATTCATATCAAACCGCTCACTAACAAATATGCCGCCACCGGTCTGGCTGTTTTCCTCGGAGGCATGGTCGCCATGTTGCCGAAAAGTGCTGCCGCTGGTCCCGGGAGTGGCGGCCTGATTCTCTGGCCTCTCTTCGGTGCCACCAACCAGCTGCTGGCCGGACTCGCATTTATGGTCATCGTCTTTTATCTCCGTCGTCGTAATAAACCCATCATCTTTGCCCTGGTTCCTATGATCGTCATGCTCATCATGCCTGCCTGGGCCATGCTCTGGAATATGTTCAACAGCAAATCGGGCTGGGCCTACAGTGCCGATGATTGGCATCTGTTCCTGTTCGGTCTGGTTGTGATTGCACTCCAGATCTGGATGATGGTCGAAGGTCTGCTCGTCTGGTCGAAATCCAAAGGGCATCTCGAACAGCAGCTCCCCGAATTGCCCCGCACGCGACCTGCGGTCGCTGCTGCATCGACAGGCGGTTCGAATTAATTTTGCTTGTGTCAATTCCCAAAGCCCGGCTGATTTCGTAACAGCAGCCGGGCTTTGATTTTGCGCGACTGAAAAAAATGAACTTGACCCCGTCGCGCCAACAGCGATAAGCGTTGTTTTGGGTCGCGCGCGTGTCGAGTTTACAGTGCACTGGAACACGGGCCACTTGTTCGCAGTCATCACTATAAAACAGCCGGTTTTTTCCAGATAAGCAGTTCGCAGAACAGCACCTGTTCGTGATGTATGCCTGCGGGTCGCCGCACTTCGCAGCCTTTCATCCCGGAACCGCCACTGCTCACACCAGCATCGGTCCAGTATCAACAAACATCGCCACCCGATTCTGATCAGCCCCTCTTGACGCCCCCGCGCCTCTATAGAAAATAATCCACCATGCAACGGTATCACAGTCACCAGCCACTCCAGATAGAAAAGCAGATTGAACATCAAAACAACGTACATTACTCAACGCCCTCTCATGCAGGTGGCACAGTTCGCTTGCCTGACGGTGCCCGAAAAACCTGTTCCCGCTCCTGAAGCAGGGGTAAGCCCGAAACGTAATTCGGGCCGAGCGGAGCGAGCAGGAAGTCGCAGCTACCACGTACAATCCAGAACCGGGATTCCTATATCCATTCGGTACGGCCGGACAAGCCGGGCTGTGACACGGAAACCTCAAAATTAATTGCAATGTGTCTTACAAAACCAGACATGCGTGTGGCACAGTTGGCTTGCCCCGACAGTGATTACGTAAACAGCATCACTACCTGGTTCACATCAAATTATAAAGATCGTCTCCCATACCCCACAGATGAAAATCCCGAACCACTGAATGCTAAAAAAAATGAATAGAAAGGTGCCTGTGCCATTCGCCGTAGGCTGGTTCCCAATTAGCCATTAAGCGTTAGCTCCGGTTGTCTCCCGATCTGCAGAAACCGCGGCTAACGCTGAACGGCTCATGCAAAAGAAAGGGTGACCCCGGATGCAATCCGGGGTTGTCGCAGACAACAGGAAACTGTCAGGGCAACCGCAGATTAAAATTTCAAGTCACCAACCTGTCATGCAACAGGGGCGGTACACACCAGTTTCACACCGCAATGGAAACCGGTGAAACGTTCGAACTGGAAATTTCTACCACCAAAAACACGAAATGACACGAAAGCAAGACAGTGGGTAAGCCCGGATGCAATCCGGGCCGAGCGGAGCGAGCAGGAGGTCGCAGCTGCCGCGTACCATTACAGAGTCGGGTTTCCCATACTATCTCGGCACGGCCGGATGAGCCGGTCCGTGGCACATGGTAACCTGCATAGAAAATTCAATGTGCCCACCAGATCAGACGCCCGTGTGCCACCGCTCGGCTTGACCGACGGTGCTGATGCAACATCAGAGAAAGACACCCCATCACTCGAAAAGGAGTTCGGGTGCCCCCGGATGCAATCCGGGGTTGTCGCAGACAACAGAAAACTGTCAGGGCAACCGCAGATTAAAATTTCAAGTCACCAACCTGTCATGCAACAGGGGCGGTACACACCAGTTTCACCCCGCAATGGAAACCGGTGAAACGTTCGAACTGGAAATTTCTACCACGAAAAACACGAAATGACACGAAAGCAAGACAGTGGGTGAGCCCGGATGCAATCCGGGCCGAGCGCAGCGAGCAGGAGGTCGCAGCTGCTGCGTACCATTACAGAGTCGGGTTTCCCATACTATCTCGGCACGGCCGGATGAGCCGGTCCGTGGCACATGGTAACCTGCATAGAAAATTCAATGTGCCCTGATAGATCAGACGCTCGTGTGCCACCGCTCGGCTTGACCGACGGTGCTGATGCAACACCAGAGAAAGACTCCCCATCACTCAAAAAGTAGATCGGGTAGCCCCGGATGTAATCCGGGGTTGTCGCAGACAACAGGAAACTGTCAGAACAATCGCACAACCAGATTTCATGTAACCGACCTGCCCAGCCGTAAGGGCCACACCCAACCTGTCTGCCCGCCTGGCGAGGTACAAACCAGTTTCACCACACAATGGGAACCGATGAAACGTTCGAATTGAATTTTCTACCACGAAAAGGCACGAAACCACACGAAAGAAAAAATGGGTGGGCCCGAATATAATTCGGGCCGAGCGCAGCGAGCAGGAGGTCGCAGCTTTCACAGACAATTGTGAAGAGAGGTTCCAATTTTCTTCAGTCGAAATACTCGGAAATTTCCACTCACCCTGCATACAGATTTCAAAGGTCGCATACACATTAACAATTCTTGTGAGAACCCAAACAGGCATTGAGGTAAATAAAGACTGCAATAATAGAATGATTATGATGAACATATTTTGATTTCTCTTTTACATTCGGTAGACTAACGTGTTCACAAGGGGCCGTTTGTTTATCTGTATGTGAGAAGTCCAGCTTATGTCATTAAATCTTCAGAGCCAGAATGTAATCAATAAGCTGTTAGATGGAAGTAACATCACTTCAGGAAAGGTTTCGTTAGGTCCTCTCTCCCCCTCTGAAAAGTTAATACTGCGAATCATAATAGAAGATAAAGATGCTATTTCAAATAAGACTGGGGAATCTTTAGCTTCTGATGTTCGCAGCAGTTATCTGATTGCAAAAGAAGCGGTCGAAAAGAGTGATGAAAATAGGATAAAAGATGAATTGCAGCCACTGGCTGAAGTTGACTTAGAAATTCCTGCAAAGCGGTCGTATTTATTAGCAGATCTTACATGCAAATCTTTCAGAGGAATCGCTCCTGCTGGTGAAAAAGTCCACTTTTCTTTTGATACCAAGTCAAATCTTATTTATGGTCCCAATGGAAGTGGTAAAACAAGCTTGCTTGGAGCCGTTATTTGGGTTTTAACTGGATCAGCTATAAGCGATGCTAATGACACGAGTGAAACAGCTCCAGTTCATGCAATTTCTAACTCGGGTAGTAAAGGCAGTAAAATCACTGACTGGCCAGTTGTTGCGACTCTCCCCGAAGGGAACATAACAAAAACCACGGAGCAAGAGTGTTTTGCTCAGGTCAAGTTAATATCTCAAGATAGACAGCATGAATTACATTTACGCCGATCAATTTCGAATGGTCTCGAACATAGCTCAGACGAAACAGACTGGAAAAACTGCTCTAACCTAGAACAGTTTGGAATTCATTCTCTTGATTTACAATTGTCGTTATTAGCTCCAACTGTATTCGGTCGTTTTTCTGTCGAAGATGCACCAGATACAAAAAGCTTACTCAGTCTCATGCTTGGATATGATGACCTAATAATTTTAGGTGACTTAGCAAGTAAGATTGCCAGAAACCGTACATCATTGGTAACTAAAGAAACAAATAGTATTGACAAAGAATGGAGTGAGTTAACGGAAAAACTACAAGCGATTTCAGAAAAACCCCTCGTATCAGAGAATATATTAGAAATCATCAAACCTTTAAGGATCAAATCAGAAGCTACTTTAGATCAGATTGACACTGTGGGAAAGCAGTTATCTAATCTCGTAAAGGATTCACAAAGCTATTTAGCTAACCTGCTTGGGCTGTCCCATGAAGAAGAATCAGAAAATAAAATTGATTATGCTGAGATTCTCACAGGAGCTATTAACTTATTGGAACAGAATGTGTGGACCATTTTTCCTGGTTTAGGCGCACTTAGGATCGATGAATTATTTCCCTCTTCAGATGATTGCTCCAGTCTTGAGAGTTTTCAAGCCATCTGCAAGCAATTCAATGAATTCCTCCATCCAGTTATAGAGAGAATTATAAACAGATGGAAATGGTGGCAATCTGAAGTACGACCTGCAAGTAATGCAACTCTGTTATTAATTGCAGCAGGCTACTATGACCCAAATTCAGAAATTTGTCCTGTTTGTGAGCAGTCTATCAGTTCTTCCCCAGTGAAAGATGAATTGGAAAGGCTTAAATCACACGATGCGGAACTCAAAAAAGAAATTAAGAGTTTTTTTAGAGAACTATGCGATGAGCTAGACGCAATCATTCCGACATCGGTAAGCAACCTTGCCAAAAGTTCTCCAGTAGAGCGGTTAAATAATGATTGGCAAAAACTCGCCGAGAGTAGTTTGCCTAGTGCTTTTTCTCCACTAGTACAAAAATTTAATCCACATATTGAAGGGATGGCAAGTCAACTTCAAATTGAGAAAAACGAACCAATACAAATATTACCCGATGGAGTTGAACCTGAGTTTGCTGAATACGCATCTGCTTTTATTCAAAAGATTGAAGATATAAGAACATCAATCGCATATTTAGATTGGAGTTCAATAAATCTTGAGGGAACGAAAACCAGTATCCAATCTTTAATCACCTCTAGTTCAGAAGAACATACAGAGTCTCTACTAAATAATATTTCGGTTGGGAAAAAAACTGCTAGAGAAATAAAGCCTCTTAAAGATATTCTCAACATACTTCGATGTGCATATAAAAAACGCGTTGAAATCTCAGAAAAAGAAAATGCATTAAAACTTTTAGAGGAATTAAAATCCCCTCTTGACACTTTGAAAAATATAAAAAAATTCGCAGAAAACGAGGTTGAGATTACTTTTGGTGAAATTCAGTCTAAAACCATTGATATTTGGAAAATCATGTACCCCGAATCATCTAGCGGCCTCACTCCTGCCAAGCTCACAGTTGGAAAAGGTCATGCTAAAAGTGTAACGGCATTCCTAACGAAGAATGAAGCTTATGAAGTTCCAGGACAGTTTTTCGGAAATGCAGGGCTTCAACGCTCTGTTGCATTGGCGTTTTATTTTGCACTCTTAGACAATCATCCTAAAGGAATCGGTTTTTCGATCATGGATGATCCTATTCTTTCACTTGATGATAGTCACCGAGAGAGGTGGTCCAGAGATATTCTGAAACCCAAAATGAAACTCTTTCAATTCATAATTGCCACTCACCAAAAACACTATCTAAATAGCTGTAGATCTGATTTTGTTGATGGCAATGTCTATCAATTAAATGATAGATCTTGGCCTCGCCAAATAAGTAGGCGTCCGGGTGAAAGGCTAAAACGGGCAATCGAAGAAATGGAAAATTCTCCTGATAATGTCCCAAACCAGCTACGAATGTATTGTGAAGAATTATTAAGGACAATCGAAACATATGCACCAAATTCATTTTATAGACAAAATAGCTTTTCAAATTCAGTAGATTCGTACAAATCCATTTCTAATAGCGGCCATCTCGCCAGCAAATGGAATAAATCCATTATACAAAGGCTACAAGACACCAGAGTTACCAACGTATTAAACCCTGGATCGCATCATGAAACGCAGCCCAATGTCACAAACGAAATGATAAGAGATTGTCTTGATCAATTGATTGAATGCGACAAAGAATTTAAAGAAGAACTGAAGAGACTTGAAAAAGAATATGAACATCGTCGCAAAAAAGCTGTTATTAACACTTCCTTGAGTAATTTTGCTGGCTTACCAGAAACGTCTTTTTGGAGCCAGCCTATAAGAATAAAATGTTATGGGCAAGCTGCTGCTAAAGGAGAACACTGGGAAGTAGATTTCAGCGAGAATCCCATTGATATGTTTATTCCAATTGGATCTGCAGTACTCGTGTCCTCAAATTCTTTAGATCCAGTCGCTCGTCTTGGCCAGTGGGTTTTATTAGCTGAAGAAGACATATCTTGTGATGATGGTGATCTAGTGGCAGCAACTACTACAACTGGCGACAGATTGCTCAGAAGGATTTGGTCTAATGGTGATATCTGGTCCCTTCAGTCAATAAATTCAGTTGATCCCACAGTTAATATCCAAGAGTTAAAAACTGAATCCACTCCACGAAAAATAATTGGGGTACTTTATGAACCAAATACTAAGCCGAAATCACCACAAAATGACCGGTTAAGTGAATGGCAGCCTCATGGAATCTTCAAAGGTGATTGGTTTAAAAAACTTGCAAGTGTATCCGTATCTGGAAATAGCCTTGATCCAATTGCCCGTGCAGGTCAAAAAGTATTAATCGAAAAAGACCATGTGGCAAGTTTTAGTGAGATACGAAATGGTGACCTAGCTGTTATTGATACATCCGTGAATGGTGTCGGTCGTGTGATTAAAAGGGTCTTTCATCAGGCATCTCAATGTATCCTGATTAGCCCCAACCCTATCGATCCGCATCCTCCACTTATCTTAAATAAATATGAGCTATTCGAGGCAAAATTCTGGCCCGTTTGCGGTGTGCTGTTTGAATCTAATGATGAATTGGTTAGCTTGAGTTAATTAAAAGGGATTTTAGAATTAATAGAACTTTATAAGATTATCTTCCCCTAAGACTCAGTCCCAACAAGCATGGCCGATCTTAAAAGCAAACGTCTGATCTATCTCAAGGGCTTTCTGTTTCTGGTGATCCTGCTGTTTGCTGCAGGGCTGATCATTGCCCAGACGCGTTCGTGGCAGATCACATTGTTACTGCTGCTCGTGATCTGGTCCGCCGCCCGCCTGTATTACTTTATGTTTTACGTCATCGAAAAATATGTCGACCCCGAATATAAATTCGCCGGCATTACTTCCTTTCTGCAGTACCTGTTGAGAAAGAAACAGAAGTGAATCAACCGACGGGAAAACCGACACTGGAACCGCGCCCTTTTCATTACACCGACCGCACAGGCACCATCGTCGGCACCATGACCAACGATGGTTCAGACATCCGTGTTGATCTGGATGGCTGGGAATTTGTGGGAAAAATGTTCGACGACATGGAACCGGTGCAATCAGTTGGCCTGCCGGATCGTTTTCTAATTCATCAGGACAGTCTGGTTGACTGTGATTTTGAGTTCATAATTCCTGTATTAGTCAATGATCGAAATCAACTGATCAAAGTTGATCTTTCAGTTCATTTTGAATTGGGTAAGCCAAACGACCGTGGGGGAATTGATAAAGAGGGATTTCAGATTGCTCTGGAATACAAAGCTATTAAATATGTCTCTTCCGGAAGGTTGGAGGATATGGAAGATAAATTGCTGAAGATCCAGAAGCAATTGCCGGATGGACTCTTTATCCAGGCTTGTATCAACTGTCTTTATTCCGACTATAGCCCCTACGGAAATGGTGTGTTTGGTTGTATGATGTGCTTCCGGAATCTGAAACAGGAATATCTGCAGGTGAAGTCGAAAGAGGAGTTCTTTCACATTCACGATCATTTCGAACGTCAGGTACAGGAAACCTGGTTGTGCGACGAATTTGAACGTCGGGTTCCGGGTACGGGATATCGTGGTTAGTGATTTTGATTAATGAGACAGGCAAGCTAATGTTCCAACCATCCATCTACCCCATCCAGACGATCGGCGCCGGCTCGCTGTCGGTGATGGCCAGGCCGGTTCCCGGGGAATGGATTGAAGACGAATTCGCCGGGATCGCGCGGCTGGGAATTTCACATATTGTCTCGTTACTGGAACACGAGGAAAGCATCGAAGTCGGCCTGGAAGAGGAACCTCAACTCGCAGTACAGCACGGCATGTTGTTTACATCGTATCCCATCGCAGACCGTTGTCTGCCTGCGTCCATCGAAGAGTTTGCGGACTTCACCCGGACCCTGTATCAGGGTATTCTGACAGGAAGTCATACTGTCGTACATTGCCGCGCGGGCATCGGGCGGGCCGGGATGACGGCGGCGGGCATATTGCTGCAGCACGGCCTGACGACATCAGAGGCATTCGAGTTAATCTCAAAACAGCGACGCGTCACGGTGCCGGATACTCCCGAGCAGTATAATTGGGTCATGAAGCATGAAAAACAGCTGACAGGGAAAGAGCAGCAGTCCTGAAAGTTTGCTTTGTTGCTGATCGTCTGAACCAGGCCTTTGCCCGCATGCAAAAACGGGGGCTCATTACATGGGAGAACGCCGGCAATACACAAACTGACGAACATGAGACCTTCCAGGTCTAACTCTGGAAGAACATCCCCATCCGTAAACGGTGATTGGCTACTGTTTCTTATATCATCATGGTCTGGCAACGACGCTATAGTGAAATGTGATGCGCTCTGGAACGCGGCAGCTGGGACCTCTTGCTCGCTGCGCTCGGCGCGGATTGCATCCGTGCTCACCCGCTGTTTTGTTTTCGTGTCATTTCGTGTTTTTCGTGGTAGAAAATTCCGTTCGAGCGTTTCATCGGTTTGCATTGCCGGGTGAAACTGGTGTGTACCGCCCCTGTTGCATGACAGGTGGGTGACCTGAAACTTCATTGTACAATTTCACTGACAGTTTCCTGTTGTCTGCGACAACCCCGGATTGTATCCGGGGCTACCCGCTCTACTTTTTGAGTGAAGGGGAGTCTTTCTCTGGTGTTGCATCAGCACCGTCGGTCAAGCCGAGCGGTGGCACACGGGCGTCTGATCTATCAGGGCACATTGAAATTTCTATGCAGGTTACCGTGTGCCACGGACCGGCTCGCCCGGCCGTGCCGAGCTCGTATGGGAAACCCGATTCTGTATTAGGCTGTGTCCCGTTTTACTGTAGTGTCTCGAGTGCCATTTGGACCGAGTATAATAGATTGAGAGACGCTATGGTTAAATGCGATGTACTCTGGCTGTAAGACGCGTGAGGTATGACAGTCAACGCGGTGCAAGCGTCAAGGCAGGTCGAAGATGAAAGATGCCTGGAGCCGATGTGCGTCTCCCATGGCACCGTTGACGTTCGTTCGCGTCCCATACAGATATTCCACACCGACCTTAACACGTTCCAGCGGGCTCCAGATTAAATTGGCAGACAGATAGGTCGTCTGGTCAACGTCGTTGGGGTTTTGAAATGCGGTGGTACCGAGATCGTTTTGTGCATACGTAAAGTTGGAACTGAGCGATTCATTCCAGTTATGAGTCGCACCGATCATCCAGCCAAACATAGGCAGTAATCCGCCCTGGTCGACTGCGGTCGGCGCCGCATCCGGAAGATCACGATAGCTGCCGATTCCTTCGCCAAACAGGATTTGTGAATAAACCTTGGTCGTCTCAGTGACGAGGTAAACTCCGGTGAAGTTCAGCCCCCAGGCAGATCTCGTAATCACGGGCTGTCCCGTTGGCTGAAAGCCGACAACACGAAACAGGCTGGCGACTTGAATTTGAGCTCGTTCCCGGTCCAGCCGTAAGTGTCCTACGAAGTCAGGTGACGGGCTCCGCGATTCGCCCGTAATGCCAGTAGGAGTATCGATGATAAATCGTGTATCCTCAACAGCGAGCGCCAGCTTCAGGTCCTCGTGAAAGATCATTTGCGTCCAGCGGGCTTGCGCCTGTCGTCGATTGACGTTCGATACCGACCCTTCAAAATCGAGTGTGGCGGGCGCCGCAGCAACGTCAGTGAATGTCGTCCAGGTGCGTCCGACCAGCAGGGATCCGACTTCACCGAAGGCTTGTCGGAGCCGAAACTGGTCATCCTCGCTGAAGAAGTCGCCTTCCACATAAATTCGGATCACTCTGTCATCTGATAACCAGCGCGTGTCAAAACTCAGCCGCGATTGACGGGCGTGAAACCGTGAATTGGTACGCGGCGGAGCGTCGACGGGTATGCTGGTGGTCACAAAAGAATCCGTCGAGTCAATCGGATTAAAATCATAAATGAAATCGGCTTTCACAAAACCACCAATCTTCATGGCAACATTCGGGCCGAATACGATCAGTCCGCCTGCAAATGGCGGGGCCGAGTAGAGGTTCAGCCCGATATCAAATTGGCTCGAATCGGTAGAAAACGGGCTGGCGAAACGCGCTTCTTCACTGCTCGACAGGTCTGTGTATTCCGGTAGTGGCTGAACGATGGGATCGAGTGACGCCGTACCAGGTTCGGGAGGGACAAATGGGCCCGTAGCCTCATCAATGGTGGCGTAGCGCGTATCTGATGCTGTTTCTGGTTGAGAATCGCCAAAGTAAGTCTGTGTTTCCTGGGGATCACTCACTCTGATACGCGCAGCGGTGGCCGCATTGGCCAGGGGCAAGTGGTCTTGCGTCCATCCCAGGGTGGGTGCCAACATGAAGATCAGGAACGTAAAAAGTCCTGGATTCGACTGCATGGAATTATTCGGCGACAAGGATTCAGATGAGATAAGAGAGGGATGCGAAGTCTAACAGACTCTGTTGATGCGAAAAACCTCAGTTTACAGGGATTATTCGGGTTAAGATCCCTCAACCACGATATGAGAAATTTCGCGTATCTATGACTGGAAAAAAGGGAGGAAAGTCTTTACTATACCTGCTTCCCTGTGGCAGGCTCTGATTTCGATGCAATAAAATCGACGTAAAAGCTTGTTTTAAAAAGGGATACGAAAAACAACCAGGCCCAAGTGGCGGAATTGGCAGACGCGCTAGATTCAGGTTCTAGTATCTGTAATGGATGTGGAGGTTCGAATCCTCTCTTGGGCATTGAATAAAAAAGACTCCGAGCAAATCAGCTCGGAGTCTTTTTTTATGCGCTATCAGATTCAGAGAGCTACTTGATCGTACGCCTGGAAAACAGAAACGGACCCGCAACCAGATTGGCGCGGGTCCGTTTTGCATGCATGATTTATTAAAAACCCCTGGCCGGGCAGAACCCGACCAGAGAGGGATGGTTTACCTTTTTCATTTCGACCTAGCGATTGTGACGCCAGTTGTTTTTATAGTCGTAACGATCGTGGTCATGTCGGTCGTGGCGATCATTGTCAAAACGATCGTGACGATCATTGTTGTACTTGTAGTTGGTTTTGTAGTTACTGTACTTGTTGTTGTAGTAAGACGAGGTGTAATTCGACACAGGACGGTATGTGTTGAACAGCCCGGTGTAAGTACTGTTGTAACGATTCACAGCAGGATTGTAGGGAGTGAACAACGGCCGGCTATTCAGGTAGCTGCTGTTGTAGCTTGAATAGGAGTTGTTATTCCAGTTTCGGCTGGCTGTGGAATTGTAACGTGTGTCATATTTTGAGTTGTAGTAGCTGCTGGTGCCGCAGAACGGAGTGGCAGCAAATGAAGTGCTGCTGATCAAAGTAACGGCTGCCATAGCTGCGATTGCGAGTGTGAAGTTTTTCATCATTATCTCCTTTAATGGTTTCGAATTTTTTAAAGTGGCTTTTTTGTTTTCAAGTGATTCACTTGTTGTTGATGAAAGAGTACTATTGCAGCTACCGTGCCATAAAAATGCGGAAAGGCCCTAAGTCTATATCCAGTATAGACATAAAAAATATCATTGTGTCGTGGTAATGATCTGGCGTGTTGTCAAAAGTGCAATATTGTAGAATTTATTACAATCAATATGACTACATGTGGTCGACGGGCGTGTTGTCGAAGTGATGTTGCGGGTGAGCGTTGCAGGGAAAATCAATAAGCGGGAGCAAGCCTGTAAGCCGGGTTATGTCGAGAGTGGCCATTTATCTGGGACCGCAGTTGCCTGCAGCCTCGCGCGACCGACCCGGAAGTCGTAACGGATCGGGCCGATCCGTGTTCTGGCGAACCAGAACTGCTCCCTGCTTGGTCTTGCACCCGGTGGGGTTTACCTAGCCAGACCGGTCACCCGGTCTGCTGGTGCGCTCTTACCGCACCGTTTCACCCTTACCTGGCCAGCGAACTGGCCCGGCGGTTTACTTTCTGTTGCACTTTCCCTGTCCTCGCGGACGGTGGGCGTTACCCACCACCGTGCCCTGTGGAGCCCGGACTTTCCTCCACGGATTCCGAAGAATCCGCAGCGACCACTCAGCCGACTCCCGCTATTGAATCTTCCAGTATAGAGCAAGTTGTCCCCCTGAACTATCCCCAAAATCTGACTTTTCTGAAGAGAAAGACTTTATAATGTGTGACCAGCAGTATAGATTAAAGTCATGCGGGCAATTCATGATCTTTTGGTAAACAATACATTATAGAGGCACCAGGAAGTCAGAATGTTAGGTGAACTGAACCCGTGTGGAGGCGGCGACCCGATTCCGCTGCTGTCTGAAGTGTTATTGATTGGCCGCCGCAGTAAATGCGATATCACGCTGCAGTTTCCCAATATCTCATCGCATCACTGCCAGCTGGAATTCCTTAATGGCTACTGGCGCGTCCGTGATATGAACAGTCGCAACGGGATCAAAGTGAACGGCGACCGCTGTGATATGAAGTGGCTGCTGCCAGGAGATAAGCTCTCGATTGCCAAACACGATTATGAAATCAACTATACACCCCAGTCCGATGAACCGCCGCCGGAAGAAGAGAACCCGTTCGAAATGAGCCTGATGGAAAAAGCGGGACTTGTCAAACGGGAAAAACGTCCGGAACGCCCGCTGGCACCATCGGCAAAGAAGCCTGCCAAGATCGAGCTTCCGGAAGACGAATCTCAGATGACCGATGATGAACTCGGTTTGAAGTTTCTCATTGATGGGGATGATGAGCAGGACGATTCCGCATGAATTATGATCAGCAGGCGATGGAACCAGAACTGTAGTGGCTAAGAAAAAAGGGAAAAAAATCCGGGTTGCGTTCAAAAAGAACCGGCAGAAAAAGGTTCGGAAGAATAAACTCGCCAGCCACCAGATGGACGAGCAGGTCGATTCACAGTACAGGGATACCAGCGAGCGACTGACGGGTAAAGGAGATCTCACCCGCCATCGCACCGTCATGGGGGTCGAGCATGAGACCGAAGATGGCACCGAGATCGTCATCGACATTGATGAGCAGAACTGCATTCCAGGCCGGGTGATTCGTTCGCAGGGCTTGAACTCGGTCGTACAGGTGGAAGATGGCAGCCGCTACGAATGTACCATCCGGCGGCTCGTCAGAACCATGTCCCGCGATGACCGTAATGCTGTCGTCGCGGGCGATCATGTGCTGATTCGCCCTGAAGGGGATGAGCACCAGGCAGTGATTGAACGCGTCGAACCCCGCCGCTCCTACCTTTCGCGAGGCAGTAAACGCCGTGAACACATCCTCGTCAGCAACATCGACCAGGCGGTAATTGTGGTCTCAGCCGACGATCCACCGCTCAAGCCCTCGCTGATCGACCGCTTCCTGATCAGTTCGGAAAAAGGTAACATTCACTCCATCATCTGTATTAACAAAATTGATCTGGTTGACCCGGTCGCCTTTCAGCCTTTGATCGGCGTGTATGCACAGATGGGATATGATATCGTGTTGACCAGCGTCGTGGATGGAACCGGCATTCCGCGACTGCGGTCCCTGCTCAAAGGCAAACAGAGTGTCTTTTCCGGGCAGAGTGGCGTGGGAAAGTCATCGCTGCTGAATCAGGTCGACGAACGGCTTTCGCTGGAGACGGCGGAGATCAGCCAGGAAAACCGCAAGGGGCGGCACACAACCCGTTCTGCATTGCTGCTCGAAATCGCCTCCGGTGGCTGGGTGGTCGACACTCCGGGAATTCGTCAGCTGGAGCTGTGGGATGTGATCCCTGAGGAAGTCGAAGGCTTTTTCCGCGACTTCATCCCGTTTGTGACCCAGTGCCGTTTTCCGGATTGCTCGCACACGCATGAAGCCGATTGCGGCGTGAAACGCGCCGTCGCCCATGATTTTATTTCCCGTCAGCGTTACCAGAGCTATTTGAAAATCATCGCCGGCGATGAACCGCGGCCCGTGTATCATCAGTAAGCTGCTGCCTGCGTTGCCCGGAAGACCTGCTGCGTTTCACTGGCATGTCAGTTGAACCTGACAGCGCTGTTACGTAGACTCATTTATAAGCTTCCTTAAATTATCGGGCCGTCCGCATTGTCGGCGATCTCCTGCCAGAAAAACCTGCATTGAAAGTTGATGCCATGAAACTGAAAACGCTCATCCCGCTCGGTGTGATCACACTCGTATTAACGGGGCTGTTCTTGAATCATCACGAAGCATCTCAGCCATTGGTGAAACTGCCGAAGAAAATTAAATATGTAAGATATGCACAAAATGTCAAGATATCAGATTTTGGCGTCGTCGGAGATGGCAAAACTGATGACACGGCTGCCATTCAGAAACTGGTTGATGAATCGGTCGGGGTACTTCGGTTTCCGACGGGCCAATATCGTTTCACGAAGCCGGTCGTGATTGATTTAGCCAAAGTCGGCCCGACTTCGATTTCCGGTGATGGAACAGCGACGATTCTGATGGAAGGCGAGGGGCCCGCGTTTCGATTTATCGGTACCCATAACGGAACCGCGAGCCCTAAAACGTTTCAGCCAGCAGTATGGGACAAGGAGCGGACGCCGATGGTGGACGGCATTGAAATTGTCGGTAAACACCCCAAGGCCATCGGCGTGGAGGCGATCAAAACGATGCAGCTGACGATCACGCGGCTCGTGGTGCGGAAGGCCCTGCATGGGATTCGCCTGCATGAGCGGAATCGCAACGTGTCCATCGATGACTGTCACCTTTACGAGAACGAGGGAGTCGGCATTTATCTCGATCAGCTGAACCTGCATCAGATCAACATTTCCGACTCGCATATCAGCTACAACAAGCAGGGCGGAATTGTGGTTCGCGAGAGTGAGATCCGCAATATTCAGATCGGCAACTGTGACATTGAAGGTAACATGGGAGAGGAAACAGAGCCCACGGCCAACATTCTGTTTGATATCTCGAAAGGCTCACTCCGTGAAGGAGCGATCTTTGGTTGTACCATTCAACACACGAATAACGCACCCGATTCCGCGAACGTGCGGTTTATCGGAAACGGTCCCGAAGACCCCCGCAAGGTAGGAAATTTCGCAATTGCCGACAATTCGATGAGTGATGTCGCCGTCAATATTCACCTCAAACATGCGCGGGGCGTCACAATCACCGGCAATACCCTCTGGCAGGCGTACGAACACAATCTGCTGGTGGAAGATTCGTCTCACATTGTGCTCGGCTCCAATCTGCTGGATCGCAACCCGGATTACCGGGCGAAAACCAAAGACGCGAACGTCTTCAAAGACTGCACCGACTGCACGCTTAATGCGCTGAATATCCTGGCGACCCGGAATGTTCCCGCCGGTCTGATCCTGGAGAACTGTGCGCGAATGAACATCACAAACTGTTCGATTCGCCAGTGTCAGAACGGCGGCATTCTGCTGTCAAACGTCAAGCAGTCCCGCATCTCCGACTGCCTGATCACCGAAGGCGAGAAAAACTTCGCAATCCGCGTCACTGGTGGCCAGCAGATTCAAATCACCGACAACCTGGTTTCCGGCGACATCGACGTCGGTCCGGGAACGGAAGTCTCTAATACCATGACCGTATATTAAGCGGCCGCCCCGGGTGAGTTTCTTTGATGTTGCATCAGTACCGTCGGTCAAGCCGAGCGGTGGCACACGGACGTCTGATATGCTTGGGATTACAACCACATGACAGAGGTTTCCAGTGTGCCACGGTCCGGCTCGTCCGGCCGTGCCGGGAAAGTATAGGACGTCTGCTTCTGGAACGAACCGGGTAGCTGCCACCTCCTGCTCGCTGCGCTCGGCACGGTTACGTATCTTAGTTCGGTACGCTCTCCATGTTGCTGATCGCTTTCTCACGGACTCTGTCCCTCAGAGCTGGCGATATCTTTTCGTTTTACTTGGATTTTGCCAGAGGCGACCCGAGTTGCAACCGCCTCACGTTCTTTCTTGTGGATCCAAACTGCAAACTCTTTAGTGCCTTCTTCGCCAAGGTAATCGTCCATCATTCCAAAATAGTCGATGGGAATGAGGGAATTACTGACAAACTCATGTTTTGTACCGTCAGCGGTCTTAATTAAAAATGATTCTGTAGTCTTCACTAGCTCGAAAATTCTATCATCCAGATATTCCCGTGAGTATGAACGTAAGAAACGAAAACCAATCAGTTTTCTCATTTCCGTTTCACTTAGCACCTCAAGATTGTCAACGGCGTTTTTAACCGCATCTTCATAAGCCTGTATGAGTTCACTGTTCGATTCATCATAAAGATAGGCTTCGTCTTGAACCCATTCACCACAATCTGCACAGGCCCATATTGCACACCCTTTAATTATTTCAAAACATCCTATAAGGGCAATTTTATCTTGTAATTTGAGGGTATAAATTTCGTTATCCGATGGAGACCCATTAACTCCGGGGATAATCCGAGTTGAATCGCAATATTTACATTTATCTGGTTTGCCTTGTTTCGTTCTCATTGCTACTCACTCTTCCCTAAGAAGCAAGCCGCACCTACTTCAGGGCAGATTGGAAACTTGAAACCTGGTTGTGCGATTACTCTGACAGTTTCCTGTTGTCTGTGACAACCCCGGATTACATCCGGGGCTTACCCTTTATTTTGCATGAGCTGTACGGTCTTAGACGCAGTTACTGCAGATTGGGAGACAACCGGAGCTAACGCTCTGCGGCTAATCAATCCATTCTACGGTTAATAACACACCCACCACCCTTTTTGCTTTCGTGTGGTTTCATGTTTTTCGTGGTAGAACAAATGTGAGCAGGCATCACCTTCCTCACGCCACGGTTGTCGATCCACCGGGCAGGATGCCGGCCAGCAGGTTGCCAGCAGTCCGTCCAGATTCAAATCGCATCAGGACAATCCGGATTGCCGCGGTGATGGGAACGGCCAGAATTGCACCGATGGGACCCCACAGCAGAGTCCAGAAGGACAATGCCAGCAGGACGGTCACCGGGTGCAACTGCAGGCCTTCGCCCATCAGTTTCGGTTCAATGCCGTTCCCGATGGCCATTTGAATCCCGCCGGGAATCAGGATCACGCCGGCAATCGTCCACGGGCTGTCTGAGAACTGGGCAAACGCAACCGGAATCGGGAGCAAGGTTGCGATCACCGAACCGACAGATGGAATGAAATTCAGCAGAAAGGTCAGGATGGCAAATACCAGAGCGAGTTCCAGCCCAAACAGTTTCAACGTCACGCCGACCAGGGTACCTGTGATCAATGACAAGACGAGCTTGGTCGAAATGTAGCTGCGAATCTTCTGCTCGATTTCAAAGTAGATTTCATTTTTGACAACGGCATTCGGGTCGCGTCCTGCCAGCAGAAAGATCACGAAGATGGCCACGAAAAAGGAGGTCGTGGTGAAGTTCAATGCTGACTGCATGGTGCTGACGGCAATCGATTTTAAAGAGTTTCGCATGTAGTCCATTGTCGCTTTTTTGAGCGTATCCAGGTCAATGCCCATTTTCTGGAACCAGCCGATTTCCGGCTTTTCGGCAGCCACTGCTTCCCCGTCATCAACGATTACTGTGGGCGGCGCTTCGGGGGGGGCCTCTTTCTGATCGGGGGTCTCAGGCTGCGGTTCCTTTGTGTCTTCTTCCAGTTTGCGTACGGGCAGATCATCGGCTTCTTTGGCGGCTTCGAATACCGAATTGATAAAGATGCCGAACTTTTCGCTGTATTGGTTTTCCGCTTTGTAGATCACCTGCTGTGTCGAATAGATCAGGGTCATGCAGATCAAAAAGCCAAACGATAAGACCAGCAGCAGCGTCAGGGAAATTGCGATGATTTGAGGCATTTTCCATTTCAGAACCAGCAGGTCGACGAGCGGCGTCACGATGGTCGCAATGAAAATGGCGATCACAAACGGGACCAGAACTGCCTGGGTTACATAAAAGACACCTGCCAGTGCAATGATGGACAGCAGCAACAGGCAGCCTGTGATGACCTTGGCTTGCTCATCCGATGGTTGCAGGGGAGTTGACATGAAAGATGCCCTTTGCGGATTGATACTTATTCTGTTCGTGACGTTCGGCCGGCGCGCCTGAGAACGTCGCTGACATCAAACGGAGTATGCGCACGATACTGGGAAACAGAGAAACTGCAAAGAGAAAAATCACATTTAGCGGCTGATTTGTCGCATGTATCTGATAAATTGCTGATCGAGCTGGTTCAGGTCCTCCCCAAAGACCGACTGAAAGTCTTTGATGCGTTCTGCGGGAGTGGACCAGATTAAAGGCTGCCGGGCCGCGATCAGCCGCAGATACTCTTCATACTGCCGACGTCTGGTTTTGACCAGGAAGTAAGAGAAGGCCCACGCTTCCGCATAGGTATCGAGGATGGTCTCGGCATCCTGAAACCGCTGGTCCGAGGAAATCAGCGTCTGCAGCGAGTCGGCGGGTCTGCGGGAACGCGCGTAATCCTGAAACTGCCTCAGTCGCCAGGGATTCGGTTTGCCGACGGTGCGCCAGCCGGTCTTGCTTTTGAGATCGGGGGTTTCAAAAAACGTCGCCATGCCTTCGGTCAGCCAGAGCGGGTTGTCGGCGAAGCGGGTGTGCAGACCCACATTAAAGGCGATCTGGTGTGTGCATTCATGGATGACGGTGGCGACATTGAACGGCGACTTTCGCAGTTTGAACAGAATGTCGGCGTCGGTGTAGGCTGGGCGCTCATTCGGGGCCGCGGTCAGATCGTAGAGTACCATCCGGTTGGATTGAATTGAATAAAAGCCGTGCGTGGCAGCCGCACCGTCACCCAGGATCTGGCTCGCGTACTGTTCGAAGTTCGCGCGATCCTTGAAGATGACCGCGATTAAAGGCACTTCCGGCTCATGCAGTGGATGTGCTTTGTCATCCCAGTAATTATGCAGGACCATATAAAGACGTTCGAACAGATAGCCGCACCACTGCGAATAACGTTTGCCCGCCTGGCTGCAGATCGTAAAATGTTTGGTCTGCGTGACGGTGAAATCATCGCCGAATTCTTCCTTGAGCTGCTTTTCCAGTTCACCGGTTTCCAGGGGGGTGAACTCGCGGTCCAGAGAGCGTTTACTTTTGAGTTGTTCGGGCGTCGCCGTCAACAGTCGGCCGTCGCGGGTCAACATCACCACACCCCCATCCTGCGCCTGCAGAATCTGGGCAGCTTCGATCGTCTGTTCCCGTTTCTGATCGTCAGTAAACGTGAATTCATACAGAGGCGGGGCTGTTTTTTCTGTTTGGCCGGGTTTCTGGGCAGAAACCAGGTTGCCATCAGAAAGGCAGCTTAGACTAAGGCAGAAGATCATCGTGCGCAGGAGAAATCTTCGACTTAACTGTGAATCGGGAATGTTTAAATCTCTCCAGGCCATCTCGGTCTTTCTGCGCAGGAAGGAACTTATAACTTCCAGAATAGGGGAGAGTGGAGTTGAAGTCGATCCCTATTTTTTCGCCAGCTTGTCTTTCCCGTCCTCATCGGTGATCGTCAGATAAATCACATTCGATGCGTAATTGGTGGTAATCGAGAAAGTGATTCCCACCCGTGCCATCGCAGCGAACGGGAAGCGTTTGACAGGTGTTGCTTTTTTAGAGGCTTCGATAATCAAAGTCCCTTCCAGTGTCTCGCCTGCCAGACGGGTTTTGCTTTTCTTGGAAAGTGTGACGCCGGGCGGTAACTGCTGCCCGAATTTCGAACTGAAATACTCGAAGGCGGTCGCCAGTACTATGGGATCTTTATAAGCTTCGCTGCGTTTAACCTTCACTTTAATCTCAGCAGATTCACCCGGTTTCAACACGATTTCGCTGGGAGTCGCGGTGACTTCCAGGATATCCAGCGGCTTCGTGACTCCCACAATCGACGTGTTGATCGGCCAGCGTGCCTGTCCGCCACCACGCGACTGAATTTCACAGGTGATGCGACCTGCGCGGACGATTTCCTGCTCTTTGCCATCAGGGCCTTTTACTTTGGCTTTGCCGGAGATGGTCACCAGCGAAGCGTTGATGGGCGCATCTTTCGCTGCTTTCAAAATCAGTCCACAGTCATTCACTCCAGACGGCAGTGTAACCGGTTCAAAGGTGACGCCCTTGGGCAGGCCTTCAATATTCAATTCAATCGGACCGTTAAAACCATTCAGTCGTTTGACGCGGGCGAACCACATCATGTTGGTCCCTGGTGCAATTTGTGCATAATAGAATTCGCCTCCGACCTGAAAATCAGGGCCGCTCAGTTCAGCCGTCAGATGATAGGCAAAACGATCGCCGCCCCGGTCGTGTAGATCACGGAGTGTGACGAAGTATTCGCCGTCGGCAGGCGCCAGAAAGTGAAAGTCGACGTCTTTCATCTGCAGTCCATCGTCGGCTTCAACATTCGCACCGCCGTTCACAAAGACCCGATTAGCTTTGCCTTTGGCGTCGAGAACTTCCATCACGCAGTCCAGAGGCAGATCAATGCGGTTCGACATCAACTGGAAAGAATAGTATTGCCCTTTTTTCGCTTTGAAGGAGAAGAACTGAGTCTGTTCGTCTTCCGTGATCTGACCACTGACTCCCATGGGGAACTTCAGCGGAAAGGCGGTTTTCATCGAAGTATTCGTATCAGCGGCAACCGCCTGGGGATGCTCACTGATCAGCGTCCAGACGGCGTTGGTCTTGCCGGCCGGTGTTTCAAAAGTTCGTTTGGCCCAGCCCGTCTCTTTGGCCTCTTTCGCAGAGAAGCTGGCTTTGTTATGTCCCTGCAAGGCGTAACCTTCGAGAGCGACTTCCGCTGCTTTTCCCTTCTGAACCGCCAGCGGCATCGTATGTGTTACGTAAGGACTGTCGCTGACTTCCACGCAGTAGGCATATTTACCGGTTCCCACATAGCGGGTATCGCGGATTTCAAAGACGTATTCACCATCGGCTGGCAATTTGAAAGAAATCAGCGAATCCGATTTGATGAAGTTATCGTTCTGGGCAATAATCTGTTTCTGTGGACCATACAATGTCAGGATCGAATCCATCAGGTACACATTGGAAGTCTGCATGGTGTGAATGGCTTCCGTCACGCGCTGGGCATACACTTCCAGCGTAATCTGCTGCCCCTTTTTCCCTTTGAACTTAAAGCAGTCCATGTCTTCAGTCCTCTCAACGATACCACAGACGGTTGAGGGAACCGTGATTTCCTGCGCAGTATCAAACGTGTTGTTGTCTTTCTTTTCCTCTTCTTCGATGACAGGGTAGGGTGTGACCAGCAGATGCGTGACACTCGAGACCGCCTGATCGGTTGCCACGCGGCATTCATAGACGCGTGCGGCTTGATCTTTCGGGACTTCGATATCAAACGCGAAGGGAGTTCCCACCGACCCGCGACCACGCCTTGGTGCCGCTTTGGGCTTCGTCTCGGCAAAGGTCATCTTGATACCAGGCTGATCAAAGAAGACGGAATGGGTATTATCCAGTGTGTAGCTGGAGTGCAGTTGAATCTTGCGCTTGTCTCCCTGCTGGACGGCCGCGGGTTTGAAGGTCACCAGCTGCCGAAAACCGATCTTCGCCGGCGGCGGTGTCTTCTTATCATCGGCGGCTTTGAGCCGCGCGGGAGTGATAACGAACAGGCTTATGGTCAGCAGTGAGTAAAGTATGCAGCGCATCGAACAGTCCTGGTTAGATCAAAAAGTGTGCCTGAAAAACAGTAACGCCCCTTGGACTCATACGTTCCCAGGGGCCGTCACTGTTGGTTTTCGGGTGAGTGAAGCCGCTGGGAATTAACCCATCAGCTCAGGAATCGGTTGTCCGTCGCAGACGATCAGGGGACGACCATCTTCCGGTGAAACAAAGTAATGATCCAGGTTGACACCCAGTTTGGTGTAAATCGTCGCGGCGACGTCGGCGGGGTAATATTCTTTGCCCACCGGACGTGAACCGGTTTCATCGGTGGCACCGACGATCTGACCGGCGGGAGTGCCCGCACCGATCATCATCATGGTGGAAGCGGTCGACCAGTGGTCGCGACCAGCGGCCGAGTTGATGACTGGAGTCCGGCCAAAGTCGGTCAGCCAGACGACCAGCGTATTGTTTAACATACCTCGCTGCTTGAGGTCCAGAACCAGTGAGGTCAGAGCCCGGTCAAACGGAGGCAGCGAACCACGCAGCGATTTGAAGTTGTTGGTGTGGGTATCCCAGCCACCACTGCTGACGGTCACAAACCGCGAACCCGATTCAATCAGACGACGGGCCAGCAGACAGCTTTGTCCCAGGTAGTGACGGCCGTAATCATCGCGTGTCTTGTCTGATTCCTGGCTCAGGTCAAACGCTTTCTGTGTATCAGCCGAAGTAATCATGCTGAATGCATTTTTATAATGCGCGTCAGATGCTTCAAACGAATTCTGATTATGCTCTGCCTGACGCTGCAGCGTATCAATCGCCTGCAACGCCTGTTGACGACGTTTCATGCGGTCGATGGTAATCCCTGATGGCGGAGAGATATCACGCACGGTAAAGTTTTTCGCGTTCGGATCGCCGGGAATTTCAAACGGATTGTACTGCAGACCCAGGTAACCGCCCAGGCCGCCGTTAAAGCGACGGTCGACATGGTTACCAATCTGAATGTGAGGCGGAAT